>DATFLI010000451.1:0-7557 GCA_035267805.1 Balneolaceae bacterium
CGACCTCTGAGAAATACTTGCGTTTTCCGAGATATTCCTGCAGATCATCAGCATCTACCTTATGGGGGCCCTCATCACCTTTGGCGATTTTAGCAGCTACCCCCCGGCAGACGGAACCTATTTCTCTTTCAAGCGAACGTACGCCGGACTCCCGGGTATATTCCTCAATAATTTTCTCAATGGCTGCATCAGTTATTGAAATCTGTTCTTCAGCCAAGCCATTTTCTTTAACCTGCTTTGGCAGCAAGTGTTTTTTTGCGATCTGTGTTTTTTCCTGCAACGTGTACCCGCTGATGTTTATGATCTCCATTCGGTCGCGCAGCGGAGCCGGAATGGTATCCAGTGAGTTTGCCGTAGCGATAAAGAGCACGCGGGAAAGATCATATTCCAATTCCAGATAATTATCCGCAAAACTATCGTTTTGTTCAGGATCAAGGACCTCAAGCAGGGCAGAGGTCGGATCCCCACGATAGTCAGATCCAACCTTATCAATTTCGTCGAGCATCATTACAGGATTGCTCGTTTCAGCTTTCTTCATGGATCGTATGATGCGTCCCGGCAATGCTCCGATATAGGTCCTGCGGTGACCGCGAATTTCTGCTTCATCGTGAATGCCGCCCAGGCTAAATCGCTCAAACTTGCGGTTAAGGGCGCGAGCTATGGATTTTCCGAGCGATGTTTTACCAACGCCGGGAGGGCCGTAAAAGCAGAGGATCGGCGCCTTCATATTATTTTTGAGCTTCAACACAGCCAGGTATTCGATAATACGCTTTTTAACCTTTTCGAGTCCGTAGTGGTCCTCATCCAATACTTTTTGGGCGTTTTCCAGATCCAGGTTATCCTCGGAATATTCATTCCATGGCAGATCTAAAATCCACTCGATATAGCCGTGAATGACACCGTAATTCGGCGATGAATTCGGCGTACGCTCTAAACGTGATAATTCTTTGTCGACCGTTTCCTGAACTTCTTCAGGCATATTTTTTTCCTTAGCCTGCTTGCGAAGTTTCTCAACCTCTTCCTGCTCGGCATCTTCGCCAAGTGCTTCCTGAATCGCTTTCATTTGCTGACGCAGGTAGAAATCACGCTGTTGTTCGTCGATATCCGACTTTACTTTCGTACGGATTTCTTCGCTAAGATTCAGAACTTGCAGTTCCTTATTCAGAAACTCCATTACGCGTTCCAGACGTGTAGAAAATTTCTTGATTTCCAGTACTTCCTGTTTTTCGGCCGTAGATACATTCAGGTTAGACGAAATAAAATTCAGCAGAAATGTAGGGCTGCTGATATTATTGATTGCAACCGAGGCCTCGGAAGGGATATTTGGGGAAAGGTTTACAATTTTAGTGGCTGTTTCCTTGATAGAACGGATTGAGGCGTCAAGCTCAACACCTTCAAGATCCATGTCCTGATCATAAGAGGATACCTTGGCCTTGAAATAAGGATCCTCTTGAATAAATTCATCAATTTTAAAAGTTGTCTTGCCCTGGATGACGATACTCTTGCTGCCATCCGGCATTTTAATAAGTTTCAGAATTTGGGCAACTGTACCAACTTCATAAAGGTCTTTTGGATCGGGATTTTCGTCTTCTTCATCTTTTTGGCTAACAACACCGATGGTTTTATCTGACTCATACGCTTCTTTAACAAGAGCCAAAGATCGGTCACGTCCAACCGTAATAGGGACAACAACGCCCGGGAAAAGAACGGTATTTTTCAAGGGAAGGATAGGCAGCTCATCAGGTATTTCAGACTGCGTTAATTTCTTCTCTTCTTCTTCGGACATGAGGGGTATTGCCTGTTCGAAGTCATCGAACTGGTCATCCATATCCTCAAAATCTATCATATTATTGAAGATGTTCTTCATGTATTTAATAGTTTAAATCTAAGTTTCATTCTATTGATAATTATTGATGCAAATAAGGAGCCAACTTCTTACCATCTACCAATTAGTCATGGATACTGGCAAAATAGCAAAATGTTGAAACTATAATAGTTTTCATTGACAGGTTGGCAGGAATAAAGAATTAAAGATGTAGTTGAAGCCCGGCAAATGCCCCGCCTACGAATTCAGAAGTGAATGTTTTTGATCGAATTAATACCTGAGCCCCTATATTCAAATCCCAGTATTTAGTCTCAATTCCTGTGCCCAGTCCAAGATGAGGGGGTATTCCGGCTGCAAGACGGGTTCCAAACCGGATGGGTACCTGTTTAACGGGACGGGCCTCAACGCCCAGGTGTAAAGCGAGTTTTGTGGTTGTAAAGGCCGTATTGTTGAGCCCAATGGTAAGGTCGCCCATAAGTTTTACCCTGGATAAGTCGAGCATAATTCCGGCATTGGCAGACGTGGGAAGGAGCGTTGAGAATTTTCCGGCGCTTTGTTTCTGCGCATTTAGCAGGGGATTAGATAGGGAATCAGCTGTATTAAAATAACTGAGATACTGTCCGTCAGCCCCTATAAACATTGAATTTCTTGACGGCTGGCGCCCAACCTTTGTGGTATCATTTGGGGATGACAGTTCAAGGGGTTGTTTATTATATCTTAGCATCCCAATATCATTTACCGACAGAGCTACCCGAATTGATTTTGATACCGGCGATTTTGTGGGATTTTCGTTGATGGTCGGTAAATCGCTGCCTAGTGGAATATAATATGTGAGTCCAAAATCAAATCCCATTCCGTAACCGGTATTTTGTAGCTTAAATCGCCGATTCAGATTATCATCAATGGATTTTTGGGGATTCGAAGTTCTCAAATAATCCTTCGTCATCTTAGAATACGGTCCGGTTGCGCGATAGAAAAAATCGGAAACATACGTGTCGGTGCTTCCGTCTTGGGATTGAATATACTGCCCGTGATATTGAGCGTCGATACTTGGACCGGCCAGCACAATTTTAGGTGCGATTCCTACATAAAGTTTGCTTAACCGGGGCAGTAATCCATTGATAAAAGTGAATTCCCGGGCATATCCGAAGGAAAGCTCGTAAAGGTAATTTTTCTGATGGTCCAAGGTAAAATCACGTACCTTTTGATTGCCTGACGGGATAAATTTATCCGAATACCAGCCCCGTCCCACATCGATTCGGGAGGCAAACCGTGCGCGGATAGCAACAGAAAAAGCTTCGTCTTTACGTTGCCAAAGAGCCCCACCCAGGATCATATCGCCGCGTGTTTGATGCTGAGAAATCAAGCTATTCCGGGGATAGTTGTCATCCAGAATTACCTCCCGTTGGGCGGTTGTGATGGTTGAGGCACTGGGTTTATATGGATAAAAACTGTCGGTAAAATTAAAATATTGATCGCCGGCTGCATCACTGGAGAGCACAGGCTCATACAATATTCCGATATTGCCAAGTCCAAAGTGAAGCTGTCCATAATGATCATGAATCATTAGATTGGCAGGATTCCAGAAGGTGGCTTCAAACCCCGTCAGGTATGCCGTTCCCCCACTGCCCAAAGCTGTATTTCGGGCACTTAAAACCGGTTGGGCGTACAGCGAACTCGATCCTAAAAATAAGAACAGCAAGACGGAGAGTGATCCCACAAAACGTAGAAAAGAGAGCGTAAAGGATTTAAATGTGGTCATTTTTTATTTACAAATGAACAATTAGCCGACTACCTGTAGTTTTGCAACCCGTAGCATCAATGTTTTTCGTCCCCGGCCTTTGAAATATACAACGACTTTTGTTCTTTCGCCTTGTCCGCTTCGACTAATGATCTTACCGGGTCCAAATACGTTATGTTCCACTTTGGCACCGACTTGGAAAGGATCTTCATCGGGATTATCATAATGGATGCGGGTGGTGTTAGAAGAACGATTATTCTTTTGGTAGAGCGGTTTTTTCCAGTCGTATTCAACGCGCGTATTACCATTGTTGGAATGCCGGGAGCTATCGTCTTTAAACCGGTTTTTATTTTGGTTGATCGTTGCACCGGTTTCTGTACGTACCACATCTGAACTTACTTCGTCGAGGAAACGGGATCGCGCTTTTCGCTGCTCTTCACCGTATTTGTAGCGGCTGCGACAGTGGCTGAAAAATAGTTTTTCCTGGGCTCGGGTGATGGCCACATAAAACAGCCGGCGTTCTTCTTCAATGTTGATTTCTTCGTTATCGCGGCTGCCAACAGGGAAGAGTTCTTCTTCCAATCCTACCACAAAAACGGCGGGGAATTCCAGGCCTTTCGCTGCATGGACAGTCATCATCGTCACCGCCGGTTTGTCCTCGTCATATTTGTCGGTGTCGGTGATAAGGCTGATTTCCTGCAGAAATGAGCTCAGCGACGGGTTATTGTTATTTTTCTCAAAGTAAGAAATGGCATTTTCCAATTCCAGGATGTTCTCGCGGCGTGTCATCGACTTGGGAGAATTTTCTTCCACCAGCGCTTTCATATAACCGGAGCGATCGAGCAACTTCTTAGTTACATTTACCAGTTTCTTGCCCGCCGCCAAATCCTGTTTCAGTTCCTGGATCATCGCCACAAAATCTTTGACACTGTTTTCTGCCGGTTTGTACACATCGGCTTCTTCCACATGTTTAAGCACCTCCCATAACGATTGACCTGTTTGTCGAGCCCGGGATGTCAGATCGTGAAGAGACTTATTTCCGATGCCGCGCGAAGGTTCATTGATGATCCGCATCAGGTTGTTATCGTCGTCGGGATTAATGAGCAACGTCAAATAAGCCAGCACATCTTTCACTTCTTTGCGCTGATAAAATGAAAGTCCGCCTACCAGCTGATAAGCAACCCCTTTACGCCGAAATGTCTCTTCAAAAACACGACTTTGATAATTTGTGCGGTAAAGCACGGCAAAATCGTTAAAATCATATCCCTGGCGTGCCCGCAAATCATTAATGTAATTGGCGACCCGATTGGCTTCATCACGTTCATCATAGTTATCCAATACTGTGATAGTATCGCCCAGATCATTATCCGTCCACAGGGTCTTGTCCAGCTGACGTGAGTTATTTTTGATGATTGAGTCGGCTGCTTTCAGGATGGCTTTCGTAGACCGGTAATTTTGTTCGAGCGGGATTTCTACCGCATCCTCATAATCGCTCTTGAAATCCAGGATGTTGCTAATGTCGGCCCCGCGAAAGGAGTAGATACTTTGGGCATCATCTCCAACCACACAAAGATTTTCATATTTATTAGCCAGCAAATTCGTGACCTTATATTGTGCGTGATTGGTATCCTGGTACTCGTCAATCAGGATATATTTGAAGCGATCCTGGTATTTTTCCAGCACGTCAGGATGCTTGTTAAAAAGCTCAATCGGCTTGATGAGCAAGTCGTCAAAATCCATCGCATTATTATGTTTCAGACGTTCCGTATAAATGCGGTAAATCTTAGCGGTGATGTCATCCAGTGTACTATGAACGAATTTTTCGTTGTAGTAATCAGGGTTTATCAACTCATTTTTGGCATCGCTGATACGGCGCTGAAGGATACGCGGCTGTATTTCTTTGGGATCATAATTATTTTCCCGCAAGATCTGTTTGATTGCATTTTTGGAATCTTCCGTATCATAAATCGAGTAATCCGAGGTAAAGCCGATCTTTTCGGCTTCGAAACGTAAAATTTTTGAAAACACCGAGTGAAAAGTCCCCATCCAGAGGCGACGGGCTTCATCCCCAATCAGTTGTTGGATGCGTTCCTTCATTTCTTTGGCGGCCTTGTTGGTAAATGTTAGCGCCAGAATTTCGTTAGGGGCTGCTTTTTGTTGTTGAATGAGATAAGCAATACGATAGGTGAGTACGCGTGTTTTGCCACTACCCGCCCCGGCTACAATTAATAGGGGACCTTCGGTATGACGAACGGCATTTCTTTGCTGCTCATTCAGGTGTTGTATAAAATCCGGTTCTTTGGGCATAATGCTACAAAAATATTAAATAGAACGATCGGTATTATGTATCAAATTAGAAAAACTATTATTGTCTGTAATTGACACCTTCCGTCTCTGCAAAATCACGGATCCACCCTCCTCTAGGAGGGATTTATAGAAAGTCATGCTTTTGGATGTTACCTAAGTTCTAATAAACAAACGATCTAATCGAAATTCATTGATATAAAAATTAAAAATCTCGAAATAGTCCCCTCTTGAGGGGTGACTTAAATGCGGTTTCTGCTGAAGTCGGGGTGTGTTTAATCCAGCTCTTCCAGGATTCCTCTTAATTTCTTTAAATTTGTTTTTGTGTCTTCACGTTTGTCACGCTCGCGTTGAACCACGTCTTCAGGTGCATTATTAACGAATCCATCGTTATTAAGTTTGCCCTCGACGGATTTTAGAAAGCCTTCCAGACGATCGATTTCTTTTTCAATACGTTCCCGTTCTTTCTCGAGGTCAATGAGCCCTTTAAGAGGTACAAAAACTTCGGTTCCCTCAATTACGGCAGAGGCTGAAGTATCGGGTTTCTTAAGGTTCGTTTTTACTTCGAAGCTATCAATTGTCTGAAGTTTGCGGAAAATCCATTCATTCTCACGCAGTGCTTTAGCCGTTTCCTCATCCCGGGCATTGATCATCAACTCAATTTCATCATTGGGACTCAGGTTAAACTCAGCCCGGATATTGCGAATCGCGGAAATGATGCGCTGAATCTTTTCAAACAGGATACGATCGTCTTCCGATACGGATGCTTCGTCAAACACCGGCCATTGGGCTACTATCATCGCTTCGTCGATCTCGCGCGGGCGAATATGCTGCCAGATTTCTTCCGTAATAAACGGCATGAAAGGATGAAGCAGTTTCATCAACTCTTCGAAGAAATTAAATCCGCAGGAGAGTCGCTCAGGCGGGATATTTGCACCCGGCGCATCGGCTTTGATTAGTTCGATGTACCAGTCGCAGAAATCATCCCAGATCAGCGAATAAATTTTGTGCAGGGCTTCATTGATGCGGAAAGATTCCATATCCTTATTGATGGCATCAATAGTCTCGTGCAGACGCGACAGCATCCAGCGATCAACCAGGTTATCCTCATCAATAGAAAGTTCTGAAGAATATTCTGCGCTTTCCTCTTTATTCATGGTGAGGAAACGGAACGCATTCCAGATTTTATTGGCAAAATTTCGTCCCTGCTCGCAAAGCTGTTCCTCAAACAGCAGGTCGTTGCCGGCCGGGGAGGAGAACAACATTCCCACGCGGACACCGTCTGTTCCATATTTTTCCATCAGTTTGATGGGATCCGGCGAATTACCCAACGACTTCGACATCTTGCGTCGCTGGCTGTCGCGGACGATTCCTGTGTAATACACATTGCTGAACGGCTTTTCTCCGCGAAATTCGTACCCGGCGATAATCATCCGTGCGACCCAGAAAAACATAATTTCGGGCGCAGTTACAAGATCGTTCGTAGGGTAGTAGTAGCTAATATCTTCATTGTCGGGATCCAGCATGCCGCCAAAAACGGTAATCGGCCACAGCCAGGAAGAAAACCAGGTATCCAGCACATCTTCATCCTGACGGATATCATCCTTGGTCAGAGAATCGTCGCCAGATTTCTCATGTGCTTTTTCAAGTGCTTCGTCTTCGGTTTTGGCAATGACATAATCGTCCG
>DATFLI010000452.1:0-7652 GCA_035267805.1 Balneolaceae bacterium
CCAGTGCCAATCGACCGTGCGCCAAAGTGAATCAATTTCGGTAGCAAGGGAGTCCTCTTGCCGGCCTCCATCCTTCCGCAAATACTGCCGGGCCGTAAGCAATCCCTGCATCAAATAGGAAGTTTCTACCAGGTCACCGCCGTCATCCTTCTGACTAAATGGTTTCACTTTTCCTGTTTTGCCATATATCCAGTGCGGAAAGACCCCATGAAAGCGATCCGCATGCTCAAGAAAACCAACGATCTTTTCCAGGCGATCCACTCCCTGCTGTTCTGTAATGAAATGACGCTTGATACCCACAAGTATAGCCATAATCCCAAAGCCACTGCCGCCTGTGGTTACCACATTTTTATCGTTTTGGGGATACACCCCATTCATATGATAACGCTCACGAGCCATACCCGAGTGAGGCTCCGCTCCATCCCAAAAATATTCGAAAGTCCGCTTTTCGGTTAATGTTAGTAGCGAATCTTCAGATATTTTTTGAAATGCGGGCGAAGATGTATTGTGGGCTGACGGCGATTGTTTTACGCTGCAGCTAACCGCAAATACCGCAACAAAACTTAAAACTGATAAAAAACGTAATTCTTTTTTCATCAATGAAATTTTAGTAAAAATTTAAGTGGTAAAAATAAGGCAGAGCGGAAATCCTTACCACTCTGCCTTATTGGATTGGGGATTAAATGCCAAATCCTTTCCTAATAACCTGGGTTTTGTTGAAGACCTGCTAAGTCAACATCTCCCTGCGGGATTGGATAAAGTTCATTCACTCCTTTCGTAAAGTTTTTGCCTAGAGCTTGTAAGACGTCAGCCGCTCTTCCCTCCCTTACCAGGTCGAAATAACGCTGCTGTTCCATGGCCAATTCGGATCGGCGCTCGTGCCATATTGCATCCAGCAAATTTTGTCCTGATGCGGTAACATCCGGAAGCAATTGTTGCGTTGTTGTATTTACTTGGACAGCTTGTGAAGATGTTTGAATCGTTCCATTGTTATAAGTTTGAGTATATCGTTCTACCTGGATGGTTACCGGAGATGCCGGCGGCAAATTATCAAGTTCGGAATAATACTCGTCCGGCGTGGTAACATTATTACCGTTTACCGATTGAATGACATCAACATTATTTACGATAACCGAACTATTATTATTTACCAGCTGCCAGTCAAACGATTGCAAACCTGCTGATTCTGCCGGACTATTTTGGCTTACATACCTGATAAAAGGACGCTGTATAGAAGAACTCAATCCCAGCGTATCGGCAATCAATCCCGGTAGTTGTTCGACGGTCGTTCCCACCGTTGCATTTCGCCCGCCGCGAGCTCGCTTGCGAACCATGTTTACATATTGTCTCGCTTCTGTTGCGTTGCCGTTTTGGTAATCCGCCTCAGCAGCAATCAACAAAACATCAGAGTATCGGAGTCGCCGGATATTAGAAGGACCGGTACCTTGATTTCCGGGATGATCGGTCGGAACAAATGCTTTTTGGTTATACCGCTCATCCGTCATATTAGGATTATCGTGAACTACTGCAGAGCCATCGGGCAGCGTTTCCCAAACAAAGAGAATTGTAGCATCCTGACGTGGATCGCCAATATCATAAGAATTCAACAAATCATCTGAAGGATTGTTAAAGCCCCATCCGAGGTTGGGCTGGCCGCGCACACCTTGAACCTGGCTATATTGTGTTCCGCCCTGGTTTGACTCTGTGGCAGTAGCCTGGACTTCGAAGATTGACCCAGAGGAATTTTCCCCAGCTCGGGTAAAGATGCCGCTGTAGCTCGGATAAAGTGAATATTCCCCGGAATTAATTACATCATGGGCATATTTCCCGGCTTGATCATAATTATCTCTGAATAAATAAACTTTTGCCAGCAGACCCTGTGCAGCGCCCTTGGTAGCTCTTCCCATATCATTGGCAGGGTATTCTGATTTTAGGGGCAAAACATTTATAGCATCTTTAAGATCCTGGATAATAAGGCCATAAACATCATCCTTTGAAGCACGTGGTTGTTGGAACTCACTGGGCTTAAGAGGCGCTTTAATTAATGGCACACCACCATAAGCACGAACGAGGAAGAAATAAAAGTATGCACGTAGGAACTTATTTTCTCCAACTAACCTGGCTCTCAGGTTGGCATCCATATCTATATTCGGAATATTCTGAATCGCTAGATTCGCCCTGTAAATTCCCATATAGTACCCTCGCCACGTGTCCGCAAAAGCTGTATTTCCGGCATCAAAATTAAACTCATCCAGTTCACGCAGAAAACTGGCATCCGAAGGTGTACTTCCCTTATCAGCGTCATCAGAAGCGATATCCGTCATGCCCAACCACGAAAACACGTGTACCGGCCACTGTCGAAGGGCGTTATAGGTAGCATTCGTAGCCTGGACCGCCTGATCTTTATTTTGAAAAAAGCTAGCCGATGTTTCTTCTCCCAGCGGAGATTTCTGCAAAACTTGATCTTTACAGCCTACGAACGCAAGCACTAGCAGAAATCCCAATATCCATGTGGAATACAACCATTTTTTACTTGTTAACAATGCTTTCATAATGGAATCCTCGTCTGTTGTCTTAAATACTTTGATTAGAAATCTAGAAGGAGGCTTGGACGCCTACGCTGTATGTTGTGGATGTCGGATAAATCCCGGTATCAATTCCGGTTGCAATAACAGACCCTCCACTAACCTGCGGGGTATATCCGCTATATTTTGTAAGAGTGACAATATTCGTGCCGCTTACATAAAGCCTCAACTTTCTCAGATTAATTTTACTTATAAGATTCTGAGGCAGCGTATAACCAACTTCTACATTCCTTAAACGGATGAAATCTCCATCTTCCACAAAACGATCAGATGGCAAATAATTATGACCGGCGTTAGTTATACGCGGTTCGGTATTGCTGGTACCTTCTCCAGTCCATCTGTTAAGATAAGAAGCCTGAAAATTTTCGATACCAAAACGAACATTTTTCATGGCATTGAAAATCTTATTACCGGTTTGACCATCTATATTGGCCGAAAAGTCAAAGCTCTTGTAGCTGGCCCCGAGATTCACGCCAAAGGTGAATGATGGAATCGGCGACCCGAGATACGTCCTGTCTTCAGGGGTGATTACCCCATCAGCCTTGTCGGGAACCCCGTCGCCATTCGTGTCGATCGTTAACTGATCTTTATACTGAAGATCACCTGGCTGCTCTCCACCGCGGGTGGCACTATTATTTATTTGTTGTTGATTTTGGAAAACCCCGACAACCTGATACCCATAAAAGGCACCTATCGGTCCACCGACATAAGTACGTGTGGTTGAAGAAATCTCGTTAACCAATCCTCCTGCAAAGATCTCTTCACGGCCCTGTCCCAAAGACAAAACCTCATTATGTACCGTAGAAGCAACCAGACCTATATTATAACTGAAATCTTTTAAAGACTGACGCCATTTAACGTTAAAATCAAAGCCTCGATTTACTACCGAAGCAGCATTTACGTACGGTTCCTGACTAACACCCACGTAAGATGGGATGGGGACACGAACCAAAATATCATTCGTTTGACGGTTGTAATAATCAACTTCTGCAGTAAAACGGTTATCAAAGAGTCCAAGCTCTATACCTGCATCCTTTTGATCGGTTTCCTCCCATCGGATATCGGGATTTGATAATTCCTCTTGGGTAGCACCATAAGCAATCTCCTCATTGGTACCAAAAACGGCATTTACATTTGAAGTAATCGTTGCCACACTCGGGTAGGAAGAAATCTTGTCGTTACCCACTTTACCCCAGCTTGCCCGAAGCTTCAGATTACTGATAAATGGAACATTTTGCATAAATGGTTCGTCTGAAACCCGCCATCCTACTGCAAGTGATGGAAAATGACCGTAGCGGTAATCCTTACCAAAACGTGAGGATCCATCGATCCGGTACGTGGCTGTTAGCAAATAACGATTCTTAAATGCGTAATTTGCCCTGAACAAATACGACAGCATACCCCAGCTGTGTGCACTGTTAAAATTCGTTTGCCCGGTCTGTTCACCGGCATTTAAATACCAGTATTCGGTAGAAGAGCCCGGGAAATTAAGCCGGCTTCCTCCTAAATCCTCGTACTTGTAATTTTGCAGGGTTAATCCGGCAAGAAGTTTCAAACTGTGATTCTGCCAATCCTGATTATATTTCAGTGTATTTTCAACAAGCCAGTTTGTTTCCCTTTGTTCACCGACATTCAGCTGGCTATTCTGATTTTGTTGAGTAGGAGACACAAAAAATTGGGGTGAAAATGTTTTGTTATCGGTACGGCTAAGATCAAGACCGAAACTCGATTTGAAATCGAAATGATCGAGGAATGTTGCTTCAACATAGGCATTACCAACCGTTCGGTATTGATAATGATCGTTTTTGTTGTAGTGCAAAGTAGCAGCCGGATTACCCGTCGAGGCACGAATTCCGGCATTTGAATAGTCACCACTTGAATTATAAACCGGGATTGTAGGATCGGCTCCATAGGCCTCACTGACAATTCCACTTGGCGCATCCGTTCGGCCAACATAGGAGAGTGCAATGTTGTGTCCAAAATCAATATGATCACTCAAATGATACGTATTATTGAGTCGTAAGGTTGCCCGTTCATAATCCGACCCGGGGATAGTACCACCCTCTTTGTAGTAATTTCCGCTTACATTATAAGTTAAATCCTGAGAACCGCCGCTTGCCGTCAAGTTATAATTCTGGACGGCAGCATGCTGAAAAATAACATCTTGCCAATTCGTTCCAGCTCCATACTGATCCGGATTTGAAAACGGCATTTGCGCATAATTTTCATTTTGGGCCAACTCATTCGCCAGCATTGCATATTGATGTGCATTCACCAAATCAACCTTGTTGCTCACCATTTTAGTGCCGGCATAAGAATTAAAAGTGATATTGGGTTTTCCCTGCTGCCCCTGTTTAGTAGTGATAATAATAACGCCATTAGCCCCGCGGGAACCATAGATAGCAGTAGCTGAAGCATCTTTCAAAACTTCAACGGATTTAACATTGCTGGGACTCAAAAACGAAATATCATCTGTCAACATCCCATCAACGACATAAAGCGGAGAAGCATCATTTAATGTACCAACCCCTCGTATTTTTACATTGGCCTGGGCACCGGGAGCACCTGATTGTGGAGTAATTTGAACACCCGCAACCTTGCCCTGCAATGCATCCTGCAAATTTGAAGTGGGCGTAGCATTAACCTGATCCGGTTGAACCGTTGATACCGAACCTGTTAAATCACTCTTTTTTTGTGTTCCATACCCGACGACCACGACCTCTCCAGATTGTAAGGTCGAAGGACTCATAGAAATATCAATTTGATTCTGTCCATCCACCGGAACCAACTGTCTTTTAAATCCAATAAATGAAAAAATAAGAGTGTCAGAAGGATTAACCGACAATTTGTAAAACCCTGTGCTGTCAGTTGTCGTGCCCTTATTCGTTCCTTTAACTAATATGTTTACCCCAGGTAAAGGTTCAGCATTTTCATCAGTTACTGTCCCGTGAACTGATGAGGACTGGGCATAGCTCAGATTTATCATGGACGCCCAACATCCTAGTACAAGTAACAATAAAATGGATAGTCGCTTATATCTCATAGTTTTTAGATAGGTTGCAAATTACAAACTGTTTCACGTCAATACCCTAAAAGGGTAAAAAAATGATTTAATTAATGCAATTATTATGTAATAGAATAGGGATATTTACATAATAATTGCATTACATTATTTACAATAAGTCTCTTAAAAGTATACATACCGTATATTTTTATACATTTAATAAATTTTGTATAAATAATTTATGCAAATTTGTGCAAAATAATACACCTGATTTTTTGCACAAAAATTCGTATAAATTACTACAGGTTTAAAAAAAAGATAAAAATAACAGTTGGCGGGATGGCAATTTTCGTGTCACTTGTTTAACACTGTGACTAATTGGCGACTAACTACAACATGAAAATCACATTAAAAGATATAGCTAATGATACGGGCTTTTCGGTAGCTACTGTTTCACGGGTATTAAACGGATCATCCAAAATCAGTACAGAAACGCAAGATATTGTACTGGAAAGTGCTAAACGTTTGGAGTATTTATCACCGAAACAAACCGGCTCCGCATCGAGTATTTTTCTCGATGTGGCATTCCTCATAAGTAATTTCAGCGAAGGAGAATTTTATGTCTCATTATTTGACGGGCTGAACCGGGCATCAAAAAAGAACAATATCCGATTGTCCTTAATGGGTATTTTAGATTCAAAAAAAGAAATACCCAAACTTATCAAAGAAATCTCACTACACTACGACGCTGCTATTTTATTTATACCGGAATTTACACGACTAGATTATGAAAAATTATTAAACAAGACGCCCAATGGATTTCCTATTATCTCAAATGCCCTAATTGAGAATCCCGTTTTTCCAACGGTTACTTTTGACGGCTATAGTGGGGGTTATCTTGTAGCAAAATATTTCGAGGAAAAATCATACTCCTCATTGGGATTAATACAGGGCCCTTTTGAACGTGCAGAGGCACGATACCGAAATAACGGTTTCAGGGATTATATCCAACAGAAAAAAAACCTACACTTAGACTGGCTTTGTAATGGTGACTTTACATTTGAAGCAGGAGTTAAAGCTTATAAAAAGTTCAGAAAACTAAAACAGAAGCCACATGCTATTTTTGCCGGAAACGACGATATGGCTAACGGATTCATGGAAGCAGCTAAAGCGGAGGGAGTTAACTTCCCTAAGGATATTGCCATCATGGGATATGACAATTTGCCGGTTTGTCGTCATAATCACCCAACTATTTCTTCAGTTAAGACAGACTATGAAGCGCTTGGAAAGGCGACAATGAAACTCCTTCGTGATTCTATAAAAGAACCCGGCCAGGATTCTAATATGGTTAGTTTTGTCTCCGTATCAATTATGCAGCGCGAATCAGCTTAACCGGGCAATTATCAATAATTAATATAAAGGGTTCCCTTGTCTGGAATTGATATTATCATAATTTCCGCTTACCTGCTTTTTATATGTTGGCGCGGGATAAGTGTTAAAAGCTCATACAAATCAGCCAATGACTATTTTCTGGCTAGTCGTTCCTTGGGATGGGTAAGCATTGGCCTATCTCTTTTTGCAACCAATATTTCTACGAGCAGTATTATTGGACTGGGTGGGAGCGGATACAAAACCGGAATCTCCGTTTTTGATTACGAATGGACCGGTGCTGTAATGCTTGCCATATTTGCGATTTTTATTGTCCCCTACTATATCAAGAACAGGCTAACTACAATGCCTGAGTTCCTGGAAAGACGTTTTGATCATCGTGCCCGGGTCTATTTTTCTGTTATATCCATTTTGATTAATGTACTCATCGATATTGCAGGGGCCTTGTATGCCGGCAGTTTGTTTCTAAGAGACTTCTTCCCGCAAATAAACCTTTATGTATTTGTGGGTATCATGGCCTTGATCGCCGGATTATATACCGTTGTAGGAGGACTTAAAGCCGTTGTTTTAACTGATTCTATTCAGGCAGTATTACTTTCAATCGGTGCTGCAATTATCGCTGTCCTCGTTTTCTATAAACTGGGCAGCTGGGCAGAGATTAAAGCGGCTTTACC
>DATFLI010000453.1:0-3566 GCA_035267805.1 Balneolaceae bacterium
TCGGGATTCAGTTCCAGGTCGACCGCTCCGGTGGAGTCGGAGGTAAAAAGTACCTTATCCCAGGATTGACCTCCATCCGTGGATCGAAAAACACCGCGCTGCTTATTTTTTCCGAAGGGATGTCCCAGTGCGGCTACATAAACACGGTTTGGATCCCGCGGATCTACTTTGATGGCCCCGATTTGTCCGGCGTCGTCGAGACCTATATGCTGCCACGTTTTTCCTGCGTCCGTGGATTTGTACATGCCGCTGCCTGTTGCCACATTGGCGCGAATGCTGCTGCTCCCTGTCCCTACAT
This sequence comes from Balneolaceae bacterium, assembly GCA_035267805.1. Classification (GTDB taxonomy): domain Bacteria; phylum Bacteroidota; class Rhodothermia; order Balneolales; family Balneolaceae; genus Fodinibius. The sequence continues at coordinate 299 of DATFLI010000453.1, forward strand.
AGATAATGCTCGTATCCGAGTCGGCTACTTCGATAGCGCCGATGGCTGTACTTTTGAAACCGGCACCGTCGGTGAGATTAGTCCAGCTGTGCCCATAGTCGGTAGTGCGCCAAACGCCGCCGGCTGCAGCAGATCCCATATAAAAGGTATAAGGATAATCGCGCAAGCCTTCCACTGCTGTTACGCGTCCCCCGCGGGTAGGGCCTACGGTGCGGAAGTGCATGTCGCGGAACAGGGTGGTATCAACGTGGGCAGGAAATGAATCTTTTTGTTGGGCCTTGGCTTGAAAAGGAGAAAAGAAACCAAGGGCCGATACTAGTATTAAAGTGCATAAAAAAGGATTCCAACGCATGGGCTAAAAGTTTTATTAGAGACAAAATCCGATTGAAATATATTTAAGAATTTGGGGGCGTTTTTAAAAATGGGGTGGCCTTGGATTTCGTAAAAAGCTATAAAGATTTTATGTAAGACGGGCTGCCGGCTCTTCTTTGACAGAATACGGATATATGAATGCTTAAGATGTCACTAGTCCGGAGAATTGCGAGAGTAATGATTCTTTTATTTGTAATTCGACTGCCATAAGGTCATCCCTCTTCGCCGGTAGGCGAGGAGGGGGGTATTAAGCGTTGATGAGGCTTAAGCTATAGAAAGAGGCCCTGGACCATGATACCATTTGAGATTCCTCGTTGCGCTGCACCTCGGAATGACTCGTACCTTACTGTCATCCCGACGAATGGAATGAGGAGGGATCTCAGATACAAAAAATTGCTTTTAAATCAGAAAGGGTAATCGGTTTGAGATTCCTCGTTGCACTGCGCCTCGGAATAACAATTTAGATCATTACTTTAACTTAGAGTAAAGATCATCGCGACCGTGATAGCTGATGCTCGTAATATGTTACTTATTTCTTGCCCTCAACAAATCTCCAAAAGCCACAGCTACGCCGTTCGTCCAGCCGAAGCCATCCTGCAGAGCATACTCGCCTCCGCCCGCCTTTAAACTCAGGTCACAAACGTTGTACTTCTCCATCATCTTACCGGTGCGGTGATAAACCGACTTATTCAAATCAAACCAACGCAGAATTATTTTACGTGCTAAATCATCCAGCCCGTAATTATGGAGGCCGCGGACCGACACCCACTGCAAAGGTGCCCAGCCGTTGGGAGAATCCCACTGTTGACCGGTGTCGCGAAGCGTAGTGACAAGTCCGCCGTCTTTCAGAAATTTATGCTCCAGAATATGGGCCACGGATTTGGCCTGTTGCTCAGAAGCAAAGCCAATAAACAAAGGATAGGCAGTGGCCAGTGACCGGCTTTGGGTTTGCTCTTGCTGTCGCCAGTCAAAGTCGAAATAAAGGCCTTCTGAGTCATCCCAGAAAAAACGGTCGAATATTTGTTTCCGTTTTTGAGCCGCCTCTACATACTGCCGGCTTGTCTCCCCATCAGTCCATTCACCGAGTTTAAATTCCAGGAAATACAGCAGGGCATTCAGATCTACCGGCAAGATATCGGTAGTGTGTATGGTGGACATCCTTTGATCATCCCTGAACCAGCGGCTGCTGAAATCCCAACCGGACTCGGCGGCGGCGCGCAGGTCGCGGTAGTGTTCGCGCGACTGGGTAAAATCCAAATTTGATACCAGCTCGATGTCCTCTTTCCATGACTCTTCGCGCGGCAGGGGACGGTCATCCCAATAACGGTTCAGCAGGTGACCGTCTATATTTACAACCCGGCGATGAGCCTCTCCATCGGCAAGTTTTTCGGCTCCCTGCATCCAGAACCGGTATTCCTGTTCCAGGGCCGGGATAAATTCCCGGATGGATTCCTGTTCTTGCTTGCGGGCGATAAGATCAACCAGCAGCGAGAGAAAAGGAGGTTGCGAGCGGCTGACGTAATAATAGCGATTGCCGTTGGGAACATGCCCCACCTTTTCGATGAGCCAGGCAAAATTGCGAGCCAGGTTTTGCACCATCTCCATTCGTCCCGCCGAGGCCAAACCTTCGGCCGTGAAGTAGGTATCCCAATAATAGATTTCGCGAAAGCGACCACCCGGCACGATATACGGATAGGGCAAGGGCATCAGCGTGCTGTAATCGGAGGCTTGCTCATCGGGCTGCCGGCTTAGATAATCCCACAGCCGGTCGATATGCTCTTCCATGGAACCGCCCGAAGGCATATCGGGAGATTCTTCGTCGCCCGGAACGTTGAAGTGTTCATAGACAAATGCCTTGAGATTGAATGACGAGCGGCTCTTGAGCCGGTGATATTTGTCGATAATTTTTTGGGGATCCGATTTGGGCTCGCTATCTACAAAGGTCTTGGAGTCGGAAAAGATGCCGGATTGCTGCACGTCCTCGAAGAGCGGCCCGTTAAGTTGAATAAAATGATCGACGATATCCGGATTGATAGGAGTCATAAATAAATATTAGCAAAATTTGCTTATAGATGCTGAAAGAGATTCCGGGGCAAAGCCCGACCACTAAGATTCAGCATTGTCAGCCGATTTTTAGTTTCAATCGGTTACCAGGTGTTAAAAATTACTCTGTCAGGCTTTCATACTCAAAATTCTCCCTCAGCTTGCGATAAGGGAAGCGGATAATCAGCAAAATCGTCATGGGGATCAGTTCCAGGTAAAAAGCCGTGATACCATTGAGTCGGCCAAAGACGAAGCCGGTGATGATGGAACCAGTGGTACCGCCGAGAGCCGAGAAGATCACGATGAGCCCGGTCATGCCGCTCTGTTTTGCTTTCGGCAATTTGCTTAGGATGGTGGAGCTTAGTGTCGGATAAATGGGCGCGATAAAAAGTCCGATCATGGGAAAGATATAGGCTGCAAAGGGAGCATCAAACCAACCGTTAACCGAGCCCGGTTCTACGCCATGCGCCAGGGGCAGTACTAAAATCACCAGTAACATCGAACAGGCAATAGAGGTAATGAGCACCCAGAACCAGTTTACTTTTTTCATGATGGCACCACTGGCCAGCCGGCCGATAGCAGTGGTCGCCGCAAAGATGCTGGTGGCCTGCACGCTCATTGAGTTTGGAAGGTGCAATATTTTATTATTGAAGGTGGGAATCCACGTGCCGATGCCTTGTTCAATATAGACATATAAAAAGGCGGAAAGGATGAAAATAAGAACCAGGGGCAGTCGGACCAATCCCACCATTTCGATGAAGCTTTTTTTAAAGTCCTGGCTTTCTTCCTGAACTTCGCTTTCGTCCAGTTCGGTAAACAGCAGGAGTACGAAGGCTGATGCTGAAATGGTGGC
>DATFLI010000454.1:0-4016 GCA_035267805.1 Balneolaceae bacterium
AGATTTCATTGGATATGTCTATTACCTCGCATTTGATCTATGTATGGCTGTCGGTGCTTATTACGTTGGCTATTATATTTGCAATGGTGGGGCGTTATAAAAAGGGAGAAGGCCGGAAAACCGAGCCCCGGGGATGGTTCCAAAATATGTTCGAGTCCATTTTTATTTTTATTCGGGATGATGTTGCCCGTAACAATATTCCCGAAGACAAATACCGTAAATTTGTTCCCTATTTATTTGGGGTATTTGTTGTAATAACATTTATGAATTTGTTTAGCCTGGTACCGTGGGGGGCTACTGCAACAGCAGATATTACTGTGACGGCTACATTGGCGGGTATGACCTTTTTTATTACTCAATGGAATGGATCCAAGGATCACTGGGGGCATGTCTTTTGGTTCCCGGGAGTTCCTGCCTGGATTCATATAGTATTAACGCCTATCGAAATTATAGGTTTATTTACGAAACCTTTTGCATTGGCTGTTCGTCTTTTTGCTAATATGCTTTCAGGAAAAATAATGATTATCTGTATTATTGGGTTGATTTTTGTTTTTGCTGAAATCTTCGGTGTTGTAGCTGGATGGGTCACTTCGTTTTTTGCCATTCCGCTCACCGTGGCACTCTTTATACTTAAAGCTTTTGTATCTCTTTTACAGGCTTATATCTTCACCTTGCTCTCGGCTGTGTTTATCGGAATGGCTGTAGAAGAGCATGAACATCATGAAGAGCCTGTTGAAGCACACGCTTAAAATTTTCTATACTTTATCCTATAATTACTAAAACGTAACCTAAAACTAAAAACTAAACACAGGTAGAAAACTATGGGACTATTAGGAGCTGGAATTGGAGCAGGAATCGCGGCAATCGGCGCTGGCATCGGAATCGGTATGATTGGTAAAGGTGCTACCGAAAGTATTGCCCGCCAACCCGAAGCTTCCGATGATATTCGTGGCGCCATGATTCTGACGGCTGCTCTTATTGAGGGGGTTGCACTTTTCGGTGTAATTGCATGTATCCTTATCGTTTTTGGCGTCGGTCAATAATAATTCTGAATTAAATCATTATGCTATTATTAGCAGGTGGCGGATTTCTCTCGTTTGATCCGGGTTTTGCCCTATGGGAGCTCATCACACTTATCTTATTTATTGTAGTTGTAGGTAAGTATGCTGTACCCGTTCTATTGGATTCCCTGGAGGAACGAGAAAACCGTATAAAGGAGTCATTGGAATCGGCCGAAGAAGCTTTAAAAAGAGCCGAGAAAATCTCTGAAGACAACGAAGAGGCGCTTCGCAAGGCTGAGAAAAAAGCACAAGAAATACGCAAAGAAGCTATCGAAGAAGCTGAAATGCTTCGTGCTGAGCGTCTTGAAAAGTCAAAGAAAGAGGCTGATCAAATGATTGAACAGGCGCGGCAGACCATTGAACAGGAGAAGAAACGTGCTTTAATGGAGCTGCGGGATGAAGTTGCAAAACTTGCCGTTCAATCTGCTTCAAAGATTATCGATTCTGAACTTGACGAGCAAAAAAATAGTAAGTTGGTAGATGACTTTATTAAAGACATCTCAAAAAACTAAGTAGATGCCAATAACAAAAGCAGCCCGAAGATATGCAACAGCCTTGCTTGAGCTCTCAAAAGAGCGAAATGAGGTAGAAAGCATATTGGAGGATATCAAATTCATAGACAATACTTTAGATGGCTCGCGAGAGCTCGTGGTGTTTCTTAAAAGCCCGATCATCAAATATGATGACAAGATTAAGGTGTTGGATGAACTTTTTTCCAGTGACATCGAAGAAGCTACCGGGCTTTTTATGAAATTGCTGGTAAAAAAGGAACGGGTGAATTTGTTAGATCAGATTACCAAAGCTTTTATTGAAAAATATAAACAACTGGCAGGTATCATTACGGTTGAAGTGTATGTGGCTCATGAATTAAGCGATGAGCAACGACAAGCGCTTCACAACCAGCTCGAGGAGCGGACCCATAAAAAAGTTGATATGAATATCACCCAGGACGAAAGTCTTAGAGGAGGTATGGCTGTCAGAATCGATGATACGGTAATTGACGGAACTGTGAAGCATAAGCTTGAAGAGCTTGAAGAATCGTTTCTTGCAACTACCTTAGAATAGAAATTAAATACGTTTTAAATCACATTTTAACCAATGAGTCAAGTTAGACCAGACGAAGTTTCTGCAATATTACGAAAACAGCTATCCGGCTTTGAAAATGAAGCGGACGTCTATGACGTGGGCACGGTCCTTGAAGTAGGGGATGGTATTGCTCGTGTCTATGGTTTGTCCAAAGTACAGGCCGGTGAACTTGTAGATCTTCCTGATTCCAAAGATAAAGATGGCAATTCCGTACGCGGAATGGTGCTGAACCTAGAAGAAGATAATGTAGGTATTGTCCTTTTCGGAGCTACAAGTGCTGTCGAGGAGGGAGACACGGTTCGCAGAACTAAAGATATAGCTTCTATTAATGTGGGGGATGGCCTTCTTGGACGAGTTATCGATCCGCTGGGACGTCCTCTCGACGGGAAAGGTCCTATTTCCGGTGACACGATTCGTATTCCTTTGGAAAGAAAGGCACCGGGGGTAATTTATCGTGAGCCGGTAACGGAGCCGCTCCAAACTGGACTTAAAGCGATCGACTCGCTTATCCCAATTGGACGGGGCCAGCGTGAGCTCATCATTGGTGATCGTCAAACCGGTAAAACCTCTGTGGCGGTTGATACTATTATCAATCAAAAGGAAACACAGGATACGGATAAGCCGGTCCATTGTATTTACGTGGCGGTCGGTCAGAAAGGTTCTACGGTAGCAGGAATTGCGAAAGCCCTGGAAGACAATGATGCAATCGATTATTCTACGATTGTTTCCGCGCCTGCCAGCGTTTCCGCACCGATGCGTTTTATTGCACCATTTGCAGGTGCTGCTATCGGTGAATATTTTCGTGATACCGGTCGACATGCTCTTGTGATTTATGATGATCTTTCCAAGCAGGCTGTAGCTTATCGTGAACTCTCACTCCTGCTCAAACGTCCACCGGGACGAGAAGCTTATCCCGGAGATGTGTTTTACCTGCACAGTCGTCTTTTGGAACGGGCTGCTAAGATTATTGAAGATGATGATATCGCCAAGCAAATGAATAATGTCCCCGAGCAACTAAAGCCTATGCTTAAAGGCGGCGGATCGCTGACGGCTCTGCCGGTGATTGAGACCCAGGCGGGAGATGTTTCGGCTTACATCCCTACAAACGTAATTTCCATTACCGATGGTCAGATATTCCTCGATACCGATCTGTTTAATTCTGGAGTTCGACCTGCTATTGATGTGGGTACATCGGTATCTCGTGTGGGTGGATCTGCACAGGTAAAATCCATGAAGAAGCTTTCCGGTACTATGAAACTTGATCTCGCACAGTATCGCGAGCTGGAAGCTTTTGCTAAGTTTGGTTCGGATTTGGATCCTGCCACGCAAAGACAGCTAAAAAGAGGAGAGCGTACGGTAGAATTGTTGAAGCAGGATATTTATCAACCATTGCCTGTTCAGGAACAAATTGCACTACTTAAAATTAACACCGAAGGACTTTTGGATAAACTTGATGTAGACCAGATCCAGGAGTTCGAGGAAGAATATCTCGAGCGGGTCAATGTCAAATACGATGAAGAAATGGCAACGCTCGGAGAGTCCGGGAAACTGGACGATGAGTTTGGCGACAAACTTGTTGAGATGGGCAAGTCTGTTATCGAACAAATCCTAGCAACTGAAGAAGAAGCGTAGCACATGGCGAATCTTCGCGACATACGAAATCGGATTGAGTCTATAAAGAATACGCAGCAGATTACACGTGCTATGAAAATGGTGGCTGCTGCCAAACTTCGAAAGGCCCAGGATCGGATTATCAAGGCACGTCCCTACGCCTCTAAAATGAAAGAAACGGTGGGGCGTTTGGTTAAGAATACCAGCGGCGATAATGTATTACTCCGTAAGCCTGAGGAAGCAAATCGTGTACTGTTT
>DATFLI010000455.1:0-19682 GCA_035267805.1 Balneolaceae bacterium
ATCGAGAGTTTGCCGTATATCGAAGCTGTCCGTCAGCTACGTTATGATGTAGGTCGGAAAAATACGTTGTCCATTCATTTAACACTTGTTCCTTATTTGTCTGCGGCGCGTGAGTTGAAAACAAAGCCTACGCAACACTCGGTGAAAACGCTTTCCGAAAGCGGACTTCAGCCCGATATTATTGTGGCTCGATCGGAATATGAGCTTGACGAGACTATCCGCAAGAAAATTGCCCAGTTTTGTAATGTTGAAATTCAGGATGTTATCGCATCCCTGGATGCGGAAAGCATTTACCAGGTGCCGTTGCTGATGCAGGGAGAGGGTCTCGATGAACGGGTCATAGAGAAGCTCGATTTACAGGCTAAAGAGCCCGATTTGGAACAGTGGATAGGTTTTGTAGAAGCTGTTCGTAATCCATCTGCAGAAATTTCCATTGCGCTGGTGGGGAAATACGTCGAGCATCATGATGCATACAAGTCTATTGTTGAAGCATTTATTCATGCAGGTGCCGTGAATGATTGTAGGGTGAATATCCGGTGGATACAGTCGGACGATTTGACTGAAACCAATGTGAAAGACAAACTCAATAATGTTTCCGGTATCTTGGTGGCACCCGGATTTGGTGGACGCGGCATTGACGGTAAGCTTGCTGCAGCGAAGTATGCCCGTAAAAATAAAATTCCCTATTTTGGAATTTGTCTCGGCATGCAGTGTGCTGTTATCGAATTCGCCCGTAATGTCTGTGGTTGGAAAACGGCAAACAGCACTGAATTCGATGAAGATACAGAGTATCCGATTATCGATTTGATGCCGGATCAAAAGAATATCGAAGATAAAGGCGGAACGATGCGTCTTGGCCTGTATGACTGCAAACTAAAGAGCGGTACCAAAGCGTATGCGGCGTACGGTAAAGAGCTTGTTCAGGAGCGACATCGCCACCGGTATGAAGTGAATAACAACCTGCGATACAAACTGGTTGAAGAGGGAATGAACCTGGCAGGTTTTAATCCCGAACGAGACCTGGTGGAGATTGTTGAGCTTCCCGACCATCCTTGGTTCGTAGGTGTACAGTTCCATCCTGAACTTTGTTCAACGGTAAAAAATCCTCAGCCACTTTTTGTGGATTTTGTGAAAGCGAGCCTTAAATATGGCAAGGAAAACAACCTGGCTGTACCGGTAAAACGAAAGAAAGCAGTTGTAAACTAAATGCCGGATGTCAAGCGATTCCTCAACTTTTAGCGGAAAGTTGCGCACCCGTATATGCGGGCTGCTGGTTGAAGATGAGGCCGTTTTATTGACACAAATACATTCTCCGGTAACCCAGAGCTTAATATGGATTCCCCCCGGTGGCGGCTTACAGTATGGTGAAACAATGCGAGCCTGCCTGCAGAGGGAATTACTTGAGGAAACTAATCTACGAGTGAGTGTTAAAAATTTAGTTCATATTAATGAACTGATAGATCTTCCGTATCATGCTCTGGAATACTACTACGAGGTAGAGCGGGTTAGCGGTGAGCCTAAATTAGGCAGCGATCCTGAATTGCATAAAGGCCGGCAAGTACTACAGGATTTGCAATGGATAGCCCTTGAGGAACTTTCAACGATTAAATTTGCTCCTCCAGGATTGCTAAAAAAACTGCAGGATTGGGACAATCGGTTTTCGTATTCTGTTTTTTAAATGATTTAGCTAACTCCGAATAACAACTAATAATGCCATACTTCCAGAGTGAATTGAACCAGTATTTTCTGTAATGAATATTCGTTTAGAACAACTTAACGTCACAATTGGCGATATCAAGGGCAATGTGCAGTTGATAAAGAGGGCTTTATATCGGGCGAATGATGATGACATAGATCTGCTGGTGGTACCGGAGCTGGCTGTTTGCGGTTATTCTCCGATGGATCTGCTAGAACGTCCTGATTTTTTGGATGCCATCTACCGGGCAAACGATGAATTGGTTCAATCTTCTAAAGAAACAGCCCTGCTCTTTGGAACGGTAACTCCGAATGATACCGGACATGGGCGCAAATGTTTTAATAGTGCTTTGTTGATCCAGAATGGTGAGACAGTAGCTAAAATACATAAAACATTGTTGCCTACATATGATGTGTATGATGAGCTTCGATATTTTGAACCCGCCCGATCGTTTGAATGTATTAAATTTAAAGGTGTAAAAATCGGTATCACCATTTGTGAAGATCTCTGGCATAACTTCAAGCTTCCATACATTAGTTATGACGTAAATCCCGCTGAAAACCTGGTTCAATTAGGTGCTCGTGCTATTTTTAATGTCTCTGCATCACCATATACCCGCGAAAAACCCGGAAACAGGCAGGAGATGTTGCAGAAGAATGCTCTAAAGTTAGAAGTCCCTATTTTTTACGCCAACCAGGTGGGCGGCAATTCAGCGTTGGTTTCCGACGGTGATTCTATGGTCGTGGATCGGAGGGGAAAAGTTGTTGCCCGCGCGCCGCTTTTTGATGAGGCCTTCGTGGATGTTGAATGGTCGCCTAAAGATGATTCTGTTAATGCACTAAAACCCGGCAGCACTAACATCCCCAAGAAAATAGAGCAGATGTTTTGGGCTCTGGTTACAGGATTGAGGGATTATTTGCGTAAGACAGGTGTTGCCGAGAAGGTTGTTGTAGGTCTCAGCGGTGGGATCGATTCTGCACTGGTTGCAACAATTGCCACGCAGGCATTGAGGCCCGAAAATGTAGTGGCGATCACGATGCCGTCGGAATTTTCAACTCCGGGAAGTATTACAGATTCAAAAAAATTGGCACAAAATCTAGGGATTGAGCTACAAAAATTGGCAATAAAGGATATTTATGACCAATTTAAAGAGACTTTGGATCCACTTTTTAGGGATATGTCATTTGGGGTAGCAGAGGAGAATTTGCAGCCTCGTATTCGCAGCACATTGTTAATGGCTTATTCCAATCGGTTTGATTTTCTATTGCTGAACACTGGCAATAAATCGGAATTGGCCGTGGGTTATTGTACGCTTTACGGCGATATGGCAGGTGGATTAGGTATAATTACCGATTTATACAAAACGGAGATATATGATATGGCTCATTGGTTAAATAATGAGTACTTTCAAGAAGAAATAATTCCGAAGGATATTTTGGCCAAGCCTCCAAGTGCAGAATTGCGTCCGGATCAGAAAGATACAGATACTCTTCCGGATTACGATACGTTGGATGGCATCTTGAAGGCTTATATCGAAGAGCAGCTTTCGATTAAAGAAATAACCGCTTTCGGATATAATCCTGCTCTTGTAGAGCAGATTACTACGTTGGTAGATCAGATGGAATACAAACGGTTCCAGTCGGTGCCGGGTTTAAAAGTGAGCGACAAAGCTTTTGGCTCGGGACGTCGCTGGCCGTTGGTACAAAAATGGAGTTAAAATCTATCATAAATTTTATGCTAAACGCTTTTTGCGTTCGTTGGCAAATTTGTGATTTACGGGGATCATTTATGTTGCGAATAAGAAATCTGAATTTTATTAACAAGTTTCAAGGACGAAGGATATTTATGCAGAAAAAGTTACATTTGATTTTAGTACTCATCTTATGTGTGGGGATCATACCAGGGTTTTCTCAACAATCTGATAGTACAAAAATTCAACTGGAGAAGGCTCCTTTGCCTGCTAAGTATCTGCCTTATAATAACCCGATGGTTAAAGAGGGGAATGATTTTGTCCCGAATAATCACGGGGGAAAACAAAAGCTGGATGATTTTCAAAAGGATATTATGCAGCAAATTGCTGATATCTATGAGATGCAGGTCAAAGCTATTAAAGCCGAGGTGGGAGATGACCCACTTCATGCCGAGAAGCACATCACGAATGCGATAAACTCTTTACAGGATCTGCTAGATACCTATCCCGAGGTCCAATCCGATCGAAGGTTTAGCGAATTATATCGGTCAGTGATGACTGAGTATCGAAAATTTTATGGGATTAAGGATTCATCTAAGGAGGTTAACGGAGAAATTTTTTCGATTCAGAAAGAACTCAACTCGGGTGATGACGACTGGATGAAAAAGGGGTATCGGTTGCCTGATAATTTAACAACTTCGAAATCAGATATCAGGCTGGTACAAAATCGGCAGGTGAATCGGCATTTGATGTATTTTTCTTTGAAACGCCCGGAGGTCATGCAAGAGTGGCTTAAACGGGCTGATAAATATTTTCCGATGATGAAACGCATTTTCAGGCAGGAGGGGCTGCCAACGGAGCTGGTTCATATGGCTATGGTTGAAAGCGGATTGAATCCTCGCGCCCGCAGTTGGGCAGCTGCTGTAGGAATGTGGCAATTTATTCGTGCTACCGGTTCAATGTACGGCTTAGAAGTGAATTGGTGGGTGGATGAACGCCGTGATCCGGAAAAGGCGACTCATGCGGCGGCCCGTCACTTAAAAGATTTATACAATATTTGGGGAGATTGGTATTTGACCATTGCCAATTATAACATCAGTCCCCGGGGTTTAAAAAGAGCAATTCGGGCAGCTGGTGATAAAAATTATTGGGATGCATTGCCGTATTTGCCTCGGGAAACACAAGCGTATGTGCCCGGCTTCATCGCTGCCACAATTATCGATAAAAACCGAAGTGAATTCGGATTTAAAAAGCACTATGATGTGAAACCATATGATTATGTGGTTGAAGAGGTGGCTCCACTTATGCCGCTTGATAAATTGGCGGAAGCCGCGGGTATAACCACAAAAAAACTGAAGAGATATAATCCCGAATTACTACGCTGGGCAACACCGCCGGGCCAAAAATACCCACTGAAGTTGCCTGTGGGTACGAAAGAGCGGTTTGCTGAGAATTATAAAAAGATCCCGAAAAACAAACGTAGTCAAAATGTGGCTATGCATACCGTTCACCGGGGCGAAACACTGGGCTACATAGCTCAAAAATATGGTACTACGGTCCGGGCACTTTATGCTACCAATAAAAACTTATCAAATACTATTTATCCGGGACAGAAAATAGTGGTTCCACTGGCACCGGGAAGCAATGAAAAAATTGCAGTTAGCCATCCGACGAATCAGCCACGAGGTCACGCTTATAATTCCCGAAGGCGTGCGAAAGCACCTGCTAATAAGGCGAAATTGTATTATACTGTTAAAAGAGGTGACAATATCGGTTATATAGCTGAGTGGTATGATACGCGAGCTTCACATATTCGTGCCTGGAATGCAACCTCAAATCGAATTTATCCCGGAGATAAACTGGTTATTTATGTGCCTAAATCAAAAAGAGCCTATTATAGCCAGGTTGACGATTGGTCTTTTAGCAAGAAGCAGAAGATTGAGCATGAGCAGCGAAGCGGAAAGAACGTAACGCAAGCTTACCTGGCTTCTGCAGATGAATCGGGCGGAGGAACTACTCAATATACCGTTCGACCCAATGATACTCTGATAGAGATTGCAAATTCATTCGGTGTAACAGTCAGACAAATCAAACGATTGAACAATCTGAATGGTAATCGAATATATGTCGGCCAAAAGTTGCGTATTAACACTCCTGATTAAAATACGGCAATGAAGAAGCTGAGGAATGTAGTTATAGCAGGGATTCTTTTTGTAGCATCCTTCGTGTTAGTGGGATTTATGCGGGATCCTGATATCTATTTTCTCATCAAAAAGAACTTTACCATCTTTAGTGAAGTCTATCGTGAAGTATCTTTGCATTATGTCGACAAGGTAAATCCCACCAAATTGATGCGCAAGGGGATTGATGCAATGCTGGAATCGCTTGATCCCTATACGGTATTGTTTGATGAGTCGGATAATCAAAATATGGAAATCATTACTCGGGGTAGCTACGGCGGTGTAGGTTTGGATGTCGGTTATCGCGGTGGTAAGATAGTGGTTATTGCCCCGATGGAGGGCTATTCAGCTTATCGAAAAGGTATTCGTACCGGCGATGTAATTATTGCTGTAGATGGTGTCTCGGTTGAGAGCATGTCTCCGGATCAGGTACAAAATTTAACGACCGGCCAACCGGGTACTTCTGTAACGCTGCAGGTTCGGCGATATGGCATTGATCATCCGCTCACGTTTAAACTGGAACGGCAGCGGATTGAAGTAAAAAATATTGCCTATTCCGGTCTTGTGGGAGAGCAGAAAGATGTGGGCTATATCATGTTGAGTAGATTTTCGCAAAATACCGCGGAAGAGATCCGGAATGCCATCCAAAAACTGCAATCACGGACAAAACTTGGCGGACTGATACTTGACCTGCGAAATAATCCCGGTGGTCTGCTGGATGAAGCCGTGGGAACGGTTGATAAATTTATTCCCCCCGGAGTAAAAGTAGTTGAGACACGGGGGCGCCTAAGTCAGCATAATGATGTTTTTCGTACCCGGGAAACGGCCTTGGCCCCGGATTTACCATTGGTTATTTTGCAGAACGGGGGCAGTGCCAGCGCTTCAGAAATTGTTGCCGGGGCACTGCAAGATTTGGACCGGGCCGTGATTATGGGGCAGCAGAGTTTTGGAAAAGGTCTTGTACAGGTTGTGCGTCACTTATCATATAACACCGCACTAAAGATTACTACAGCCCGGTATTACATCCCAAGTGGGCGGAGTATTCAGTCGGTCACTTATACGCATGATTCGGATAACAATGTGGTAAAGAAGCCCGATTCATTGCGAAAAGCATTCACAACCCGCGATGGTCGGACGGTTTACGATGGGAATGGAATAACCCCGGATGTAAAAATACCCGAGCCGCACCCTACCTTATTGCAAAGTTCGCTTCAGCATCAGAATCAGTATTTTGATTTTGCCAATCAATACGCTGCAACGCATGATTCTTTGGCGGTAAAAATCCGATCCGATAAGTTATTCAAAGATTTCACCGATTTTCTTTATCAGCGTAATTTTCATTATCAGATTCCTTCAGAGGCTTATCTTTCAAAGATTGATTCTTCATTAAATGGTCAAAATATCGAATCAGATATCAAGGCTATCCGTCAAAATATCGAAGAACAAAAGAAGAAAGCTTTTGATAATCAACGCTACGCCATCGAAAAAGATCTCTATATTGAGTTGCTGGCGCGTTATAAAGGTGAGCGGGAACAAAAAGCCGCACAATTACCCTATGATAAATTGGTAAAGCAAGCCGTTAATCTTCTTCATAATCCGGCCCGATATAACAGTATTTTAGCAGGTCCCAAATAGTGGCAAAGGCAGATTTACATATTCATACACTGGAATCGGATGGGAATATGAGCCCGGTGGATGTGGTGCGTCTTGCCAACAAGCATGGATTAGAAATTATTTCCATAACCGATCACGATACCGTCCGCGGATATTGGAAAGCTCTAGAAACAGCCGAAGAACTTGATATTAATCTATTGGCAGGTGTAGAGATAACTTCTGATTTTAAAGGACGCGAGTCTCATCTGTTGGCTTATTGTTTTGATCCGGAGCACGAAGCTATTGAAACGTTAATGGCTGAACATCACAAATCGCGTCTTGAACGGGGTAAATGGATTGTCGGTCAACTCTCAAAAGAAGGGTTGGATCTTGATATTGAAGAGGTGAAAGCTGAAGCGAAAGGGGCCAATATCGGACGTCCACACATCGCTGCGGTTTTAGTGGATAAAGGATATGTTGCTTCCTATAAAGAGGCATTTATTCGATATTTAAGCGACAGTGCACTGGGGAAAATTCAAAATGGGTATTATGATTACCGGCAGGCTATTCAAGCAGTTAAAGAAGCCGGTGGTGCCGTTGTAATTGCTCATCCCGGGAATATGTATTCAAATGAAGAGTTAGAGGATTTGGTAGCTGCCGGGGTTGATGGTATTGAATTTATTCACCCAAGCCATGATTATGCTACGCAGCAGCGGATAGGAAAATTTGCTGAAAAGCATCAATTATTAGTCACGGGCGGGAGTGATTATCATGGGGGGAATGATGATTATCAAAAGTTTTTTGGAATTGTGACTTTAAATACGAAGTATGTACATCGTTTGATTAGAATGACAGAACAGCGGAAAAAGATTACTGTTTAAGCTATGTCGTATACGATTGTAAAAGGCAATACCGAGAATACTGATTTTAAAATTGGTATTGTCGTAGCTAAATGGAATTCATTTATTACGGATGAGCTCCTTAACGGGGCCTTGCAGACGCTCAAAAACAAAGGATTTAAAGATGAGCAAATTACTATTGCCCATTGTCCCGGTGCGTATGAAATCCCTTTCACTGCTCGCCAGCTGCTTGCTCATGTTGATGGGGTAATTACATTAGGAGCTGTTATTCAGGGGGATACCCCTCATTTTGATTATGTTTGCGATGCAGTAAACCGCGGAGTGACGGATTTGAATATGAAAGGGAATAAACCGGTAGTGTTCGGCGTTCTAACTACCGATACGGTTAAACAGGCTCGTGAACGTTCCGGTCTGGAAGGGACTAAGGGTAACAAAGGTGCCGAGGCTACGTTAGCATTATTGGACATGTTAACATTGACGAAAGAAATTGGACAAATATAATCGTTCAGTTCTTGATATAACGTGGATAAAATTCTAATATTGATAGCTTAATAAATTACGGGTATTACGTCTTGAAGCCTATTTCACTAACAAATAAAGAACAGGAAGATAGCGACAAGAAGTCGCAATCCATGCTCATGGAGCAGGGAGAAATTCCCAAACATATTGCTATCATTATGGATGGTAATGGGCGATGGGCTAAAAGACGTGGTAATATTCGTTCTTTCGGCCATAAAGCCGGTGTTGATTCCGTTCGGGATGTTACCGAAGCCTGCGCACAAATAGGAGTGAAATACCTTACTTTATATGCTTTTTCAACGGAAAACTGGGGGCGTCCTAAAATGGAGGTCAATGCCCTGATGCGTCTGTTGGCCAGCTCTTTGCGCAAGGAAGCCGAAAACCTGAATGAAAACAACATACGGTTACAAACTATTGGTCAAATCAATCGATTTCCTAACAATTGCCAACGTGAACTTGAGGAAGTTATTCAATTAACCAAGGATAACGAACGGCTTAATTTATGCCTGGCATTAAGTTATTCCGGCAGATGGGATATTACCGAAGCGGTAAAAAAGATTGCTCAGCAGGTTGAGTCAGGGGATCTTGATCCCAAAGAAATCGATGATAATTTAATCAGCGCCCATCTGTCAACAGCAGATATCCCTGATCCGGAGCTAATTATTCGAACCAGTGGGGAATATCGGTTGAGCAATTTCTTGTTATGGCAACTTGCCTATTCCGAATTGTATATAACCGAAACCTATTGGCCCGACTTTGGCAGGGATGAGTTATATAAAGCAATCCAATCATTTCAACAACGTGAACGTAGATTTGGCAAACTTTCTGAAAAGTCGCAAAAGAAATCTATAGGTCTATACGTTCAAGAGCTGACATCATAACCTTTCATACAAATAACGTAAGCTCAATTTTGTTTCAAGAATCAAATTCCGTGAAGAAATTTTTACTAGCTTTTTCTGTTTTTTGTCTCGCTGCAGTTCCGTTATGGGCCCAGGGGATATCTTCTGATTCCACTCATACTATTGATATTGAGAATCCCATGAATCAAACCCCACAGCAATATAAAATTTTGGGGGTCGATGTGGAGGGGCTTACAACTTCCCGTAAGGAATTCGTGGTTGGAACCAGCGGTCTACAAAAGGGTAACACGATCACAATTCCCGGTGATGATCTAAGCAAGGCCATCAAAAGCCTGTATCGAACAGGCTTATTTTCTAATGTACAAATAGTACAGACGGGTAAAGAGGCCGGTGGTATTTACTTGAAGATAATAGTTCAGGAACAGCCTCGTTTGGAGGATTATAAAATTGTTGGCGTTAAGAATTCCCAGCGAAAAGATCTCCGTGATAAAATTACGATGCTTCGCGGATATGCTGTTACCAAAGCTACGGTTGCACAAGCGGTAAATACAATACAGCGTTTTTATAAAAAGAAAGGGTATTGGTTTACTAAGATCAATGTAGAGAAGTCAAAAACTGATACCGTACGAAATCGCATTACGGTCTATTTTCATGTTGATGCCGGCCAGCGACTCGAAATTAAGGATATTAATTTTACCGGCAATAAAGAGTTTAGTGATCATCAACTGACGAAACAATTAAGCAAGATTAAAGAAGACAAATGGTGGAAATTTTTCTCCAAGAAGTTATACAAGCAGGATGATTTTGAGAAAGCTGAGGATAATCTGAAACAATTTTATGGAAAACACGGCTATCTCGATTTTCGAATAACCAGTGATACGGTGTATACTTTTGATTATACACAGCATAGGTTATTCTTCTTTAACACACCTGCTAAAGGCTTGAAAGTAAATATTTCAGTTCACGAAGGTCCTCAATATAAAGTCAGAAATATTACTTGGGACGGAAATACTGTTTATACCGACCAACAACTCACTGAAGTGCTCGGCTTTGAAAAAGGCGATGTGTTTGACCAGGATAAGTTCGATACCCGGCTTAGGCAAAATCAGTCGGGTCCCGACATTACCGGTCTTTATAATAACAGGGGGTACTTGTTCTTCAATGTAGATCCTCAAATTGATGTAGTTGGACAGGATTCGGTAGATCTGCATATGAATATTTATGAAGATAAGATTGCAACTGTTCGTCGTGTATCCTTCAGTGGGAATACCAAAACGCATGATGATGTAATCCGACGAACCCTCCGTACCGTTCCGGGTGACAAGTATAACCGTCAGGCTATTATCAGAACTATTCGTGAGCTCGGGCAACTCGGTTATTTCCGTCAGCAATCAATTAAGCCGAACTTGAACCCGGATCGTGATAATCATACCGTTGATATCACTTATAATCTTGATGAATCCCAGAGCACCGATAACTTTGAGTTTTCCGGCGGATTTGGCGGTCAGGGCATTGGACTTATCCTGTCGGCCCGTTTGAACTTTAACAACTTTTCTATTCAACGTGCTTTAAAAGGCGAGGGATGGAATCCTATTCCTTCTGGTGACGGGCAAAAATTATCGCTTGGTGTACAAGTAACGGGAGGCGGTTATCAAAGCTACAGTTTGGGATTCCAGGAGCCCTGGCTTGCAGGAAAGCCATTATCGCTGGGCGTGAACATGAGCTACGATTTGATCGATTATAGGAATAGCCCACAGCGATATAAATTGGTATCTGGCTCCGTTTCGCTGGGGCATCGCCTGAAGTGGCCGGATGATTATTTTACCCATAAGACAGTTTTATCTTACCAGTTGTATAATGTGAATGGAGGAGCTTCATTCTTACCCTCGGGCGTTTCTAATATCCTGAGTATTAAGCAGGTCCTTGAACGCAATTCAACAGACAACCGAATTTCGCCGACAGCCGGATCAAAGTTGCTGCTTTCAGGTGAGTTAGCTCCCCCATTTCCCGGATTTGCGCAGTATTATAAGCTCAAAGCCAGTTATCAGAACCATACGACACTCGTTGGCAAGTTAGTTATGACCAATACGGTAGAATATGGTTATTACGGATACTTGTCATCAGGCAAACGCAGTGATTTCCAACGATTCAAATTAGGTGGTACGCAGCTACAACAGCGGCAATCCTTTTTAGATGATAATATCGACCTGCGAGGCTTCCCGGGAGGCCAGAACGGTTCGATTTCTCCATATAAAAATGGTCAGGCTGTGGGTGGCCGTGTGTATGCCAAGTATTCGTTAGAGCTGCGATATCCTGCAATAACCGAGCAACAGGCTCAGGTTTATCCCTACGTATTTTTTGACGCCGGTAATGCTTATTTGAATGTGCAACGTTTTCAGCCTTTTAATGTAAAACGAGCTGTTGGTTTCGGATCACGTATTTATTTGCCGATTCTTGGCTTGGTAGACTTAAGTTATGGCTATCGCCTGGATGGTATCCCGGGCACGCAAGTCCGGCCGGGCGAATGGCAATTTCTGTTTAATATTGGAGCGCCATTTTAGTGAAGAAAGGAAGGCTATATATTCTTTTAGGTGTATTTTTATGCCTTTTTATGGGCTTCGGAGTGAATACCGGCTGGGCTCAGGAACAAAAGATCGGCTATGTGGATACCGATTATATATTGTCTAAAATGCCCGAATATCAGGGCGTGCAGCAACAGTTGAATTCTATCAGTTCGGAATGGAATAAAAAACTATCCGAGATGCAGGATGAAATTGATCAGCTAAGGCAGGATTTCCAGGCTAAAGAAATTTTATATACGGATGAGTTGCGGAAAGAGAAGCAGCAGGAAATCCAGAACAAAATTAAAGAACGCCAGCAGTATATGGAGCAAAAATTCGGCGATAAAGGTGAATATTTTCAGAAACAAAAAGATTTGTTAGAACCGATTCAACGAAATGTATTCAACGCAATAAATGCCGTGGCCAAACGTCAAAACTTTGATTTTGTATTTGACCAGGCCCAAAATTCCAGCATGCTTTATAGCGTGCAAAAGTGGAATTTAAATAATCAGGTACTACAGGAGTTGGGTATATCGTTGAATGAAGCAAGCAATTAACAAAAATTGTTCTTATACTCACACGCTTTAACCAGTGAATGCTAAGATAAATTGACGCAATGTTTAAAAAGATATTAAGTACATTTTTCTTGTTTTTGTTCGTCGGTAGTGTAACTGCCTTCGCACAGATGAAGGTTGGATACATGAACACTCAGGAAGTTATGAACCAGCTGCCGCAACGAGATGCGGTGCAGAAAAAACTAAATAATTTTATACAGCAGAAACGCGGAGATCTGCAACAGCGCACATCTGCATTTCAGGATTCGGTTGCTGCCTTTCAAAAGAACAAGGCAAATATGACTGATGAACAAGTGCAACAGGAGCAACAAAAGCTCACCCAGATGGAGTCTACGCTGCGGCAGTATCAGCAAAATATCCAGCAGCAGCTTCAGCAGCGTAAAAATACACTCTTGCAGCCGATTTACAATAAAATGGATCAGGCAATTTCCAAAGTGGCAAAATCCAGAAATTTGGATTATGTCATCAATAAGGCAACCAGTTCGGGTGATAAGATTATTTATTATGCTTCAAGCGACAATATGGATATCACGCAAGAAGTTATTAATCAACTCACAGGTAACTCTGCAAAGAACTAACAGAAAAAACAACTGAATCATGACTAAAAGAATATTTTCAATATCGCTTCTATGTTTGTTGGTTTTCGGATTTGTGGGCCTCTCAACGGCGAATGCTCAGCAAGATCTGAAAATTGGCTATGTTGATCCCCAAGCAGTAATGAATAAAATGCCGGCTATGAAGGCTGTGCAGCAAAAACTGCAGAACTATATCGATAAAAAGCGGCAGGAATTTTCTCAGAAACAAGCTGATTTTCAAAAGCAAGTTTCAGAATACCAGCAAAAAGAGGCCGTAATTTCCGATGAAGCTAAAAAGAAGGAGCAAGAGCGACTGGGCCAGTTAAATTCTCAACTCCAGCAATATCAAAGCAAAACGCAACAAGAGATTCAGCAAAAGCAACAAGAACTGATAAGTCCTTTGTTGGATCAAATTGATTCAGCCGTGAATACCGTTGCAAAGCGGATGAACTTAACATATGTTTTTAATCAAAATACGAGCAACGGTGATGTAATTATTTTGTATGCGTCCGATGAAGCACAACAAAAATATAACATTACACAACAAGTAATGGATGAGCTGGGTATCTAGTCCGTTACTAAAACAAAAGAAATTAAAGGCGGCTTCTTAACAGGAAGCTGCCTTTTTTATTTGACCCTCCGTTTACGATTGCGAATATAATCCTCAAATATATAGCCGCCCAGGTTGTCGAGAGAAGCAAAATAAGCTCGTCCTTTATTGGCCTCGGTAAGCTCCCGTACAAAGTTTTGCAAATAAGGGTCTCGGGCAATCATAAAGGTGGTAATGTTGATATTATCTCTCCGGCATTGAACCGCCTCATCCAAAACCTTATTGACAATTTTTCGATCCAGTCCAAAACTGTTTTTATACATCTTTCCATTCTCTATGATGCAGGATGGCTTCCCGTCGGTTATCATAAAAACCTGCTTATTGGCGTATTTACGGCGATGCAGCGTATGACGTGCCAACTGCAGGGCCTGCTGGGTATTCGTGTGATAAGGCCCCACTTTAAGATATGGTAGATCTTCGATATTCACTTTCCATGCTTCATTTCCAAAAGCTACAATATCCAGTGAATCTTTGGCATAGTTATTCAGGATGAGCTCAGATAGCGCCATTGCTACCTTTTTGGCGGGGGTAATTCTATCTTCGCCATATAAAATCATGGAGTGGCTCAAATCGATCAATAGAACCGTTGCAACCGAAGTATAATGGTCTTTGTCATGCACCCGTATGTCATCCTCTTGCAAGCCCATCTGATCAATATTACTGTGTTTCAGCATGTTCATCATAGTGCCTACACTGTCGATATTGGCAATATCATCTCCCTGATGCCATGGACGTGTCTCAGGCTGGCGTTCGAGGCCTTGGCCGGTATAGCTCGTCTGATGACCACCGGCCATCCCTTTGTCAAGATTCCTAAAAATATCTTCCAGCGAGCGCTTCCGCAGACTCTGCTCGGTTTTTCGGGTAATGATCATAACGTTTTGTTCCTGATCATGCTCAATATAGCCACGCTCTTTTAGTTCATCTACAAAATCACCTAAGCCGTATTGTTCATCAAATTGGTCAGTGATGTCATATTCTTTATCCAGTTCGGTCAGCCATCGCAGTGCTTGCGGAACGTCGCCACTGGCGATTGTAAGCAATTCTTGAAATAGATCCCATAAGGTTTCAAAGGGTGATTTTTGATTTCCGCGAGCGAATCGCTCATCCCACTGTTGGTACTTGAAATGCATAACAAAAAGATTGACTTTATCTGGTGTAAATGTAACGAAAGAAGACGGTTTTTAATTCATAGTAATGAATAATAAAAGCAATTTAAATGGGGATTCCGTGGATCGCATTCGCTTTGAGCGAAGGCTCTGGAACGAAGGGTTCGAACGCATCATGGGGCTCGACGAGGTTGGACGCGGTTGTCTTTGCGGCCCGGTGGTAGCAGGAGGCGTTATCTTTAAGCCGGGTACATTTGTAGATGGTATTCGTGACAGCAAGACGTTGTCTTTGAAAGAGCGCAAAAAGCTAACTAAGCAAATCAAGGAGCTGGCTGTCTATTGGACTATTCAATGGTGCTCTCCTGAGGAGATCGACAAGTTGAATATCTTGCATGCTTCTATCAAGGCGATGAATAAATGTGCCGGTGCCGAGGGGGCTAGCCCGGATTATTTACTTGTTGACGGAAATCGTTTCAGTTCCGGGTTGTGTCCATACACCTGCCTGGTCGGTGGAGATGATCGTTCTATGAGCATTGCTGCTGCATCAATCATTGCGAAAGTATACCGGGATGACTGGATGATAAAATTGCATGAAGAATATCCCCATTATGGATGGAACACGAATGTAGGATACCCGACAGCCCAGCATTTTGAAGGTTTGCAAGAATACGGTGCTACCGAATACCATCGCCAGAGTTTTAATCTGCGCACGGATAAAATGATCAGTGATGAGTAACAGACACACACCTATCCAAAAATGCTGAATTGCCGTTTATAAAAATCGAGGTTTAGACAAATTCCCAGCATTAATGTGTTGGTGATAAGTGCCGATCCCCCATAGCTGATAAAGGGAAGAGGCACCCCTATCACGGGCAGCAAAGCGATAGCCGATCCTACATTTATAAAAAAGTGTGCAAAAAATACAGTGGTAACAGACACCATTACCAGTTGTGCAAAAGACTGTTTATGGTTTGATGCCATTACCAATAATCGAAAGGCCAAGGCCAGAAAAAGCAGGACAACAAATCCTGAACCCAGAAAGCCGAATTCTTCTCCAATCACACAAAAAATAAAATCGGTCCATTGTTCGGGAAGGAACCGTAATTGTGTCTGTGTACCCTGCATAAATCCTTTGCCGTAAAGTCCCCCGGACCCAATAGCTGTTTTGGCTTGTATTACATTCCATCCAGCACCCTGGGGATCAAAGGAAGGATTTGTAAATGCTTGAATTCGAGCACGTTGGTGAGGTTGCAATACTTGGAATAAAGCCACCTGTACTCCGATTACAATCATAATACCGGCTACAAATGATGCAAAGGTAAGCCATGTGCTCCGCTGTAAAACAAAAATCAGCAATGTTAGAATAACGGCCGAAATTAATCCCCAGTACCAGGAAATAATACTCAAATAGCCAACGATCGCTGGAGATATGATAAACAGGGAAATACCATACGGCAGTCCGGACCAAAAAAGTATGACGGGAATCATGGCGAAGAAAATGATGGCCGTTCCCGTATCATTTTGAAGAATAACAAGTATCGCCGGAAAGATGATAAGAAGTACGGTAACAAGTGCTGTTTTTA
This sequence comes from Balneolaceae bacterium, assembly GCA_035267805.1. Classification (GTDB taxonomy): domain Bacteria; phylum Bacteroidota; class Rhodothermia; order Balneolales; family Balneolaceae; genus Fodinibius. The sequence goes on from DATFLI010000455.1 coordinate 16,409, forward strand.
TATTTTCAGTTGAGATATTTCGGCGACTTGTTAAATAATTTGATACAGCCAGGATCGTCGCTATCTTCATTAACTCACTGACCTGCAGATTGAAAGGGCCAAGTGGAAGCCAGCTTTTCGCACCGTTAACTTCTTTTCCAAACAACAGGGTGATAATCATTAATAATATCCCTAAGCCATAAAAAATATAGGATCCTTCCTGAAAAGAGCGTGGATTAACAAATTGTAGGGCAATCAAAACTAAAATGGCAATTCCGAAAGAGATCAGCTGCTTATAGAAATTGATTTGAATATAGTGAGGCAGAAATTCTGAGACAGGCCCTTGGGTAGCGCTGTAAATGGCGGTTAACCCAATCCCAACGAGACAAACCCAAAGGGCTACCAAAGACCAACTAAAATCGCGCAAGTTATTCATCAGTATTTTCCTCGTTAGAAGTTACAGGTCGGGGTTTGAAGTTTTTAACATATTTATAGACGTAACGTCTGCTTATTTTGCCGGTAAGATATTTTTCAACGATCAGCGAGGCAATGGGCGCTGCCGAGATAGAGCCAAATCCTCCATTTTCAACAAGCACAGCAACGGCGATTTGGGGATCCTTGAACGGGGCAAAACAGATAAACCAACCATGATCTTGTCCATGTGGATTTTGTGCCGTTCCGGTCTTTCCGGCTACCTGAATACTGTCCAATTGTGCATAATAACGGCCGGTCCCCTTCGTGACAACTCGCCGCATTCCTTCTTTTACCACATTAATCTCTTTATTACTAACCCATTTAATCTTTTGTTTTTTATTGTTAGTCAGTAACACTTTTCCATTACTTTGTTTAATGGCACGAACCAAATGTGGCCGAACATGATATCCCCCATTGGCGATTTCGGATGTTAAGAGAGCCATTTGAAGGGGAGAAGTAGATAAAAAGCCCTGTCCGATACCCATGCTGAGTTGGTCGCCGATGCCCCATTTACCTTTGCCCAGTACCCGGTTAAGATATGCGCTGTCAGGTAAAATTCCTTTCGTTTCATTGGGCAAATCGATATCGGTTTTTTCTCCGAACCCAAAGGAGGAGGCCAAATCATGCCATCGGTCAATACCTCTTTTTTTGATCATATTATCCATCAACCAAAAGAAAAAGGTATTACTGGACTCCTGAATTGCCTTTACTACATTATATTTGCCCGGATCCGCATGATCTTTATATATACGCCCCTCATAGAAATAACCGGGGCTATCGATCGTAGTTTTGGGCGTGATAAGACCCATCTGCATTCCCATGAGTGCCATCATGGGTTTAAATGTGGATCCCGGGGGCTGCCTGCTCGAGATAGCACGGTTGAAAAGTGGATTAGTAGTATCCGCATTCAAAGCTTGCCAGTAGTCGGAATCAATACGCCCTGAAAGTTTGCGAATTTTATATTGGGGAGCGCTGACCATACTGAGTACGGAACCATCATTGGGATCGAGCGCTACTATAGCACCTCGCTTTCCTTTCATCAGATCTTCTGCCAGCAGCTGGAGTTTGGTATCTATTGTTGTATAAAGGTCTGCTCCCTTTTTAGGCGCTTCGTCAATAGCACCATCCTCATAAGATCCCAAATCCTGTCCCATGGCATTTACACGTACATATTCCGTACCTGCTTTTCCCCTGAGTTTATTTTCATAAGCCATCTCAAGGCCGCTTTTTCCAACTTTATCTCCGAGGTGATAATTATTGGAACTCTGATATTCTTTTTCCGATACTTCGCGCAGGTATCCCAATAAATGAGAGGCTCGCAGGCTGTCTACCGGATAGTGACGCTTGCTCTCAATTTGATGTCCTATTCCCGGCAATCGCCAAATATTTTCCTGGATAATTGAAAAAGTTTTAAAATCTACTTCGGTGAAAAGACGGGAAGAGCGATACCAAGAATAATTTTTCGCTTCTTGAACCCGTTTCCTGACTTCTTTAACGGGCACATTTAAAATCTTGGCTAAAAGGGGCGTATTCTTTTTATCGTACCGAGAGGGTGTGATTGTGATTGAGTAAATAGGTTCGTTATCAACCAACAGGTTGCCGTTACGGTCATAAATCAATCCACGAGCGGGACTCACCGATTCTTGGCGCAGAGAATTTTGGCGGCTTAACGGACCGTAGGTATTGTATTCAACAATCTGCAGCTGAAATAGACGTCCAATGATAATCAGGCTCAATAAAATCAAGCTGATTTGCAATACGCGGATGGAAATCTTCTTGCGTTGTTTTTGACGATATTGCATTATTTAGTCTAAGTCATTTTGTTCTGAAAAGCTGAATAAAACTAGCTACAGCCGCAGTGTAAAGACTATTACCCAAAAGATTTCGCCAGAAAAAGATTTCTGCCGAATAATTTTGTATTAGAGCATTAAGTCCTAAAAATATGAGGTTGTGCAGTGTGCTGGCAACGAATATCGTTAGGAAAACCTGACCGACCAGCAAGCGAACTTTCGAGCTTTTGGGAATAAAGTTGTACCCAATGAATACCAATAACGTCTTGGAGAACATATTTAGTCCCCAGAAATCCAGCATTGCATCCTGCAAAAAGCCCAGTCCTGCTGCCATCAGCAATGCTGATGTTCGATCTTTTCGAGCCATATACCAGACCAGGAAAATGAGCACTAAATCCGGCTGCATCTTGAAAATTTTCAAATGCCGAAATAGCATTACCTGGATCAACAAGAAGCCGACGCCAATTCCGATATTTTTATAGCGCTCGAGGTTCATTTTACAAGACTATCGTACTGTTGGTTAAGATTCTGAATAGTTGTATCCGGCTCAAACTTTACAATAAACCCTTCTGCAATCTCATAGAGGTTAACGAACGGTTTTACATAAACTATTTGAGTTTCCTTGCCGGGTTGCGGTTCGGATCGCACCACTTTGCCTATAGGAATATCCGGTGGATATTGATTACTGTAACCGGATGTTACAACAACTTCACCTGTATCAACATTAGTTGTTTGCGGAATATATTTCAATTCCAGTTCATTAATGGATTTTCCGTCCCAAGAAATAATACCATAGGCATTTGAGTTGTCCAGTTTGGCGCTTACTCTAAACAGGGTATTAAAAAAAGGCATCACCTGTGCATAACCGGGAGCCGTTAAGATTACTTTGCCAACCAGGCCATCAGCTGCCACCATAGGCATGCCGGGCTTAATATTTTCTTCTTCACCGGCATCAACCGTAAGAGAGTTTGAAACCTGATTCAGTTCCTTGCCGACAACTTGGATAGGATACAAACTCAATTGACTTTCTC
>DATFLI010000456.1:0-8877 GCA_035267805.1 Balneolaceae bacterium
AAAATAATGTTGCCCCGATGGTCTTCTAATCTTTTCCCTGATATAAAGGTATATCCAAAGAATGTATCCTAAAGTCAAAAAAGGAATAATAATTTATGAAATAAGGTAAATACTCTGCTTAGAGCACGGGCAGGGGATGATCCGGACTTGTACAAGCGCTTCTTTTCCAAAGCCGGTGAAATTATCGATATCCCGTGGAGTTTGGCCGTGGGTAACGATCTAGGCTTTCCGGAAGTAAAAGGCCAGCGTTCTCTGATGACTCGTTTTTGAATTGGCTATATCGTAAAGTGCAGGCATGAAAACCGATCTGATTTCTTAAAGAGTGATCAGCCTTGAGAATAAAGGTCTGCGTAAGTCCTAATCGTGATAGGCGAATTTGAAATAGAGGATGGTCATGGCAAGCGTGAAAGTTACAATATTTGAAACAATTATGGGGATGTCTTTCCGAATCAATCCGTAGATTAGCCATAAGGCAACTCCGGAACAAAAGATTGAATACATCCCCAAAGAAAGATCGTCGGCTGATTTCGTTTTCCAGGTTTTAATCACTTGTGGTACAAAAGCGATCGTAGTGAGTGCGCCCGCAGTTAATCCCAAAAGAGTGACAAGCGACATGAAATCAGTCTTTAAGTTCGGAAGTACAATGCGGACACCGCGTGGCTTCTACCGGGATATCCGAAAAACAGTATTTGCACTTCTTGACAGTGGGAGCAACCGGTTCCGGGGCTTCCTTCGGTCGTTTAAGCTTGTTGATATAACGGATCAAAATAAATACCGCAAAAGAAACAATCAGGAAACTAAGTAAAGTATTAATGAAGACCCCATAATTAAGCGTAACGGCTCCGGCTTGTTGGGCAGCCGCTAAGTTAGCATAAGGCGGAGCTGTAGTCCCTTCTTTCAGAACCGCAAAAAAATTGGTGAAATCCATTCCGCCCATGAGCAGTCCCAGCGGTGGCATCATCACATCCTTGACAAGTGATTGTACAACGCCCGTGAAAGCGGCCCCGATGATAATCCCAACGGCCATATCCACGACATTACCCTTTATGGCAAACTCTTTGAACTCTTTCAGCATAGTCGGCTATTTTTGGTTAGTATAAATATATAAATAACATATACTTATGAGCTTACTAAAATTCTATTTAAAAAACTACTGTAAAGATATACGAACTACGAGACGAGTATCTAAACCCCAATAAACGATTGCTTGTTTAGCCTAGTTTCCTTTTTGTGGAATGATAGCCGAAATATGCTCGAAGTTGAAGTAGTAATCCCCTTTTACCTTATCATCGGTATCTTTGATCTCTACTTTGTTGAGCACATCATTTATTTCGATAGATTTAGCTATAATTTCCTCTTTGACCCCGCTATTGAAAATGATTTTATAAGTCATTTTTCTAATATTAGAGTTGGAATTGAGGTGAGTTTATTCTTCTTCGGATTTAGCCGTTTCTGTTTCTTCTGAAGTTGCTTCTCCATTTTGTTTCACGCTGCCATTCAGCCATTCCATCACTTTTTTGCCCGGCACTTCCTCTTTTTCCAGAAGCTGTTCCGCCAGCTTGTCAAGCACGTCCCTGTTTTCATTAATAGTATCCAGGGCCCGTTGATATGATTCTTTAAGAATACGATGGACTTCTTCATCAATTTCGCGGGCGGTGCTGTCACTATATTCGCGCTGGCTGCCCATTTGTTCACCGAGAAAGACCTGCTCGCGCTGTCCGCCGAAAGCAACATTATTGAACTTATCACTCATGCCCCAGTCTAGCACCATCTTTCGGGCAAGCTTTGTAATTTCTTTAAGATCATTTTCGGCGCCGCTGGTGGCGGTATCGAAGATGAGATTTTCGGCCGCGCGCCCGCCCATCATAACAGCCATACGATCGAGCATATATTTTTGCTCGTACAACAGTTTTTCTTTTTCAGGCAACTGCATCGTCACGCCCATTGCTTTACCTCGTGGAATGACGGTGACTTTATGAATAGGATCTGCATTCGGCAGTACCGCGGCAACAACAGCGTGACCCGCTTCATGATATGCCAACAATTTCTTTTCTTTTTCAGAGAGACGAATCCCTTCGCGTTTCAATCCCATCATTACTTTATCACGAGCCTGGTCTATGTCTTGCTGCTCAATGGCTTTTCGATCAAAACGGGCTGCAATCAAGGCTGCCTCATTGAGCAGGTTTTTCAGGTCCGCTCCACTGAATCCGGGGGTTGATCGTGCAATTTCGCTGAGATCAACTTCATCGGCCAGTACTTTTTTCTTGGCGTGGATTTCCAAAATTTGTTCGCGATGTTCTTGTGTGGGCAGGTGTACGGTGATCTGCCGGTCAAATCGGCCGGGACGAAGCAGTGCCTTGTCCAGAATATCGGGACGATTGGTTGCCCCCATCACAACAACGCCTTCGTTCGGTTCAAATCCGTCGAGTTCAGAAAGTAGTTGATTGAGGGTCTGTTCACGCTCATCATGTCCGCCCCCTAGACCGGCTCCTCGCTTACGTCCGATGGAATCAATCTCGTCAATAAAGATGATGCTCGGCGCTTTTTCTTTGGCTTTGTTGAACATGTCGCGCACGCGCTTGGCTCCCACACCTACGAACATTTCCATAAAATCAGAACCGGTAATCGTAAAATAGGGCACATTCGCTTCTCCGGCAACGGCACGAGCCAGCAGCGTTTTACCCGTACCGGGAGGGCCTACCATCAGGAGGCCGCGCGGAATTTCACCACCCAAAGAATCAAACTTTTTGGGGTTTTTGAGGAAGCTGATAATTTCCTGCAATTCGGTTTTCGCTCCATCCAGACCGGCGACATCCTCAAAAGTAGTATTAACTTTTTCGGAATCCTGTAACTTGGCCTTGCTTTCCCCAATCTTAAACATACTTTGACCTTGCATGCGCATTTGGCGAAAGAATTGTATGCCGATAAAGACCATAAATATGAGCGGTAATCCCCAGATAAGTACAGACCACCAATCAAAATTGTTCTTGGGCAATGTCTGCACCTGAACATTATTTGATTCCAGCATCCCCATAAGCTGATTATCGCCGAAGGAGGGCAGGTAAGTGGTAAATTTACTATAATGGGTCGTATCGTTTTTAGACGATTTAAGGGTCCTTTCTTGCTTCAGCCGTCCTTTAATATGATCGCCTTGAATGGTTACTTTTTGGACATTGCCATTTTTTACCTGCTGGCGAAATGTACTATAATTAATGGAAGGCGGTCCGCCAAAAAGCCCGCCGCTTTGCGAGCTGAATAACCAAAAAGCAAGCAGAGCCGCAAGGATAATCCAATAAAAGGTGTATTGATGCTTACCTCCCGGACCCTTCAACTTTTTCTTTTTGGGAGATTTGTTTTTGTCCGATTGCTGATTAGTATTCTCGGGCATAAATGAGTGTTAAATAATATATCTGGGTAAAATTCGGGTAAATATGTATCACCTTCAACGAAAACTAAAGGGGGTGTAATTCCATCTTTCTGTTGGTGATTATATAAAAAAAGCCTCTGAGGCTATCAACCATCAGAGACTTAAGAGAGAGATTCATTAGTAATAATATTGTGAGTCGGGAGGGGGTCGAACCCTCGACCCACGCCTTAAAAGGGCGTTGCTCTACCATCTGAGCTACCGACTCTTCCTTTCAAAAACAGAGTCCAAATATACGGGATTCATCAAAATAATTTCAACCTTAATTCCCGAAAAATTTTATTCTCCCATATTTAATTGTTATTCAGTGATTTATTGGGCATTTGATGAAAAAGAGATACCTTGTTCTCCATAATAATGAATCTTTAATTGAGAGCTCCTTGTTGACAGATTCTATAATCGATACACTGATTCATCCGTTACGTATTCCCACTCCATTTGCTGTAGGAGATGTTTTTAGTTACCTAATTACCGATGAAAAAATTGTTTTGGTCGATTGCGGGCAATTCACCGAAGACGCTTTTTCGGTTATCAAAAAACATTTAAAAGATCACGGATTGTCTGTCGGTGATCTCGATGAAATTTGGCTAACGCATGGTCATCCCGATCACTTCGGACAAGCCGATCGTCTGGCTACTCGTTCGGGTGCTGTCGTCTTTGGACATCCGTTGGAGCGAGCCAATTTTGCCGGGAATATTGACGGGCACCTGTTTCGGGAGTTCTTTGCCCATCACCATATTCCCGAAAAATACACCGGCCAGATGATCGAGCAGCTGGATTGGCTTCGACAGTTTCAACAGCCGATTGAGCCCGAGTGGATCAACGAGGGCGATACACTTCGCAGCGGCGAACTTATCGTTTCTGTGCGTAAAACCCCGGGACATGCTCCGGGCCATGTGGTTTTTGCGACCGATGAGGGTGTCATATTCGGCGGAGATTTGCTGCTGGATCATATCAGTACAAACGCCCTTATAAATTTTGATCCGGATACTGAAAAACGTAACAAAAGCTTGCCGCAATATCGTGAATCACTGCAGTGGATTCGAAAAAAGACGGGCCGCGTGTTGCCGGGACATGGAAGAATTATTGAGAATATACAGGAAGTAGCTGATCATCATCTTCATGAACACGAGAAGCGTTATAAAAAGATTCAACAGCTCTTGGAGGGACAGCCGCAGAACTTGTTGGAGTTGTCTTATAAAATGTTTCCGGATGCCATCAGGAAGGGAGCTGTATTTTTGGTATTATCGGAAGTGCTCGGTTATTTGGATTGGGGCGAAGCGGAAGGCACAATTTCCAAAGAGGTAACATCAGATGGCGTTGAGTTTATAAAAACATGATGTTTCCCATGAATATTCGAATTCGGATTTGACAATAAGAACAGCTATCAGCAGGTTTCAGTAATCAGTAATCAGTAATCAGTAATCAGTAATCAGTAATCAGTAATCAGTAATCAGTAATCATGGCTACCATTTTCACCAAAATTATTGAGGGCGAAATTCCGTGTCATAAAGTAGCGGAGACGGACGAGCATATCGCTTTTTTGGATATCAATCCCATCGCAGAGGGACATACACTTGTGGTCCCTAAACAGGAGATTAATTACTTTTTTGATTTGCCGGAGGAGTTATTGCACAGCACGATGGACTTGTCCCGGAAAATTGCCAAAGCGATTGATGAAGCTTTAAACCCTTTACGGACAGGGGTTATCGTACAGGGATTGGAGGTGCCGCATGCCCATTTACACTTGGTACCACTTTATAAAGAACGTCAGGTGATGGCGCTGGGCCATAATGTAGAGGTGAGCGAGGACCGTATGGAAGAGCTGGCTCAAAAAATTAGTGCGAAGGTTCAGTTATGAAATTATCCATCCTAAACGGTCCCAATTTGAATATGCTTGGCAAACGGGATCCGGACCAATACGGAACATCCACCCTGCAGGATATTGAAAAATTGCTTATCGAATCTTTTCCCGAGTATGAAATGACGTTCTTTCAGAGCAATATCGAAGGAGAATTGGTAGAAGCCATCCAATCGCTGGTTGAGAGTGGATTCGACGGGGTCATTGCCAACTTTGGGGGATACTCGCATACCTCGGTTGCTATTCGGGATGCTTTGGATCTGCTTGAAATACCCATTGTGGAGGTTCATCTGTCTAATATCCATGCCCGCGAAGATTTTAGGGAAAAAACGTTGACCGGGGCCGTGGCTGACGGCATCATCACCGGATTCGGGAAACAAAGTTACGTACTGGGTGTATATGCGATGGAAGAGCTCATCGGGAAATAAACAAAACTACATTGTCTTTATTACATGATATCGTAAGGATCGTTTGTTGTAAGCGGTTTAGCGTATTACGCGTGATGTATATTCATTCCACGTTAATAAGTTATACATCAAAGGACGGTTGGCTGATAACCGAAGACTGACAGCTGAAAATTTCATAACTCAATAGCTTTTTGGGTGAGTAACTGACGAAACGATTTCCTTGAAATAGATGTAGGTAAACGACCAATTAACAAAACTCATTGAAGAAACTTAAAGGACTACTTTCGGATACCCTGGTTTACGGCATCAGCAGCGTGGTGGCGCGGTTCATCAATTATCTGTTGGTTCCGTTTTATACGGATGTATTCAAGCCGGCGGAATACGGGATTGTCGGCCTTGTTTATTCCGGGATTATGTTTTTAAATGTGGTTTTTACTTTTGGGATGGAGTCGGCTTACCTGCGTTATGCGAAAGACCGGGAAAAGGCTAAAGATATTTTCCAGACATTGCAGCTCGGCTTGCTGGCTACGGCTACGATATTGGCTTTTCTGCTTTGGTTGCTGGCCCCGGAAATTATGCCTGTGCTAAGCCTGGGGCCCGATACCCAAAGTTACTACCTGTTGATGATTGGGATCCTCTGGTTTGATACGCTATCGGTTGTGCCGTTTGCCGAATTGCGACTCGTTGAGCGTTCCTATCTTTTTGCTGCGCTGCGTACGGGTAATGTGGTTATCAATGTTGCACTTAACTTTTTCCTTATTCTGCATCTGCATTGGGGAATCGAAGCCATTTTTGTCTCGAATTTAATAGCTTCGGCGCTCACAACAATCGTTCTTTGGATTATCACCGCTCCTATGCTCCGGGGGAATTGGGCAAAATCGATTTTCTATCGTGCCTTAAAATTTGGGCTGCCATTTGTGCCTGCGGGTATCGGCTATGCTATTAATGAAAGTCTCGATAAGCTTTTGCTCAACAATTATCTGACCCAGCATGCTGTTACAAGTATTTACGGAGCACAGTTTACTAAAGAAGCAATCGTAGGAGTGTATAACGGCTGCTACAAACTCGGCGTATTTATGCTGTTGTTTGTACAGATGTTTAGGATGGCCTGGCAGCCCTTTTTCTTGCGTAACGCCGACGAACCGGATGCTAAGAATCTATACCGCGATGTTTTCCGGTATTTTAATGTCGCTGCCGGAATCATCTTTTTGGGGGTGGGCCTGTTCATCAATCAGATCGTAAGGATTAAAGTGCCTGTTTTAGATGCTTATCTTATTGGTAAAGATTATTGGATGGGACTGAATATCGTACCCTTCCTGCTGGGCGCCTACTGGTTTCAGGGATGGTACATGAATTTTTCAGCCGGGATTTTTATCGAGGAAGAAACAAAATTGTTGCCTGTGATAACACTCGTGGGGGCAGGCATCACTATCATCGCCAACCTCTTGTTGATTCCTTATTTTGGGATGCTTGGCTCAGCCGCAGCTACGCTCTTAAGCTATGCCGTTATGGCTATGTTTATTTATTATAAAAGCGTGCAGGTATATCCTGTGCAATATCAACTGTTTCGTGCTTTTCTGATGATGGGAATTGCGGCCGGCTGCCTGTTGATCGTCCCGCAATTTTCGAAATGGGTCGGTTCGGAATGGACAAGTCGTTTTCTACTGTTATTAATAGGGAGTGTGGGAATTGCGGCATTGTCGGTACCAAATTATTTCAGAAATAACTAGACAATTCTCAATTCCGGTTGTCTGGCAGGTTTTTTTGGGATTATCCTGCTTTCCTAAAATTATTAGTTAATAATTCAGAAATTATTTGGAGTACTATTATGGAAGGCAAAGTTGGTATTTATGTGGATGCGGTAAATGTAACCATGAACGGCGGTTTCGGGCTTCGCTACGATATTCTTAGAAAATTTGCCTGTCGTGACGGTTCTATACCATCCCGTATGAATGTGTATCTGGCATATGATGAGCGACGGGCCAAGGAAGATCAGACGTATAAAAATAAGACTGCACGGTTTAGCGAAGTTCTTAGAGATTTTGAGTATAAAGTGATCGAAAAGCCTGTCCAATATTATAAAGATGAAGAGACCGGAGAATTGATCACCAAATCGACGGTGGATATGGATATGGCCGTCGATATGATGATGCAGGCCGATCATCTGGACAAGCTTGTGCTGCTGACCAGTAACGGGAGTTATGTCAGTGTGGTTGATGCGATCCAGCAGAAGGGCACGCGTGTAGAGCTCATCGGGTTCGATAATATGTCGGGAAATCTAAAAAAAGAAGCTGATCTTTTCATTTCGGGATACCTGATTCCCGGACTGCTGCCTATTGAATCGCCTTATGCCTGGGGTAAAACGGGTTCCCGGGTGCGCGGAGTTTGCTATGATTTTTCGCATAATGACGGGTACGGTTTTTTGCGATACCTCGTCGAGATGAATCAGAATTTATGGATCACGGACTCACGCTTCGAGGAATCACCCTATAAAACAGTCTTTGCTCATATCTCCCAGTTCGAGGACAACTTCGATACCAGTTACCTGCCGAGTCGCGACCTGATTTTTGAGTTTGATTTGGTTGAAAATGAAAAGGGGCTTGTAGCCGAAGATATTATCCTCGTTTCTGCCCCATGAATATCATCCGAATACCGGATCTGCTGTTTGATGGTTAATATGATCGATTATAACTCGAAGCGCTGCTTAGACGGGAATTTTTAAGCAGTGACAGGAATGCAGAGCTAAACTTGGAGATTTCAGACTTGCCAGCCTTTTGGCTACTCACAGATGCCAGTTCAAGCAATAAAATAAGTAATAAAGATAATCTGAGTTCGAGATAAAATCTCTTTCAAAATACCCATATCGATATAAGGTCTGGTAAAATATCCCTCTTGGAGGAGGGTGGGCCAATCGGATGGGTTTTACGATTGGGTCGGGAGGTGTTATCCAAATTGCAGGAACGAAATTTTAAGTCCCTAAAGTTCTATTGAACGCACGTTAAGATATGATGAAGTTGCGTTTCCGAGCCAAATTGAACGAGAGCAAAGCTCCCTTGAAGCTAGTTTTTTGATAGGCAACAGGTACAAAATCCATAAAACAGAAAAAGGCTCCGATATGGTCTTCGGAGCCTTTCTCAAATGCAAGTAGTGAAGAAGCCTTACGTCTTCAATTAATTGCGATTTAT
>DATFLI010000457.1:0-6499 GCA_035267805.1 Balneolaceae bacterium
ATGGTGCGCCGTTATCTGCTGAAAAAATCACCGAAGGAATCCATGCAGAGCCTGCTGAAAGTGCTCAAGAATACCGACAGCAATGAGGAACTGCTCAATCAGATTGCAGCAATGGTGTAAATTCTAGTAGTAAGTATTGAGTCATAAGTATTGAGTAAAACTTGATACTCGATACTCTCTACTAAGTACTGCTCTTAATATACCGGCAAGCTCGTATCAATCTCACGTGCCCACTCGTTTATACCGCCCTTAAGGTTCTTAACATTGGAGAAGCCTTCTCTTTCCAAAATCATACACGCTTGTGCACTACGGCTGCCACTACGACATAAGCAAACAATTTCTTTATCCTGATGCTGTTCTAACTCGTCTACGCGGCTTTGCAGTTCACCGACGGGAATCAATTTAGAGTACTCAAAATCAATTTTGGACTGGTACTGCTCAAACGGTTCCCGTACATCCAACAAGAAAACGCTGGATTCGTTGCTATCAATCTTCCTTTTAAATTCTTGTACAGTAATTTCTTCCATTTTCAGATAAATATTACAGGGATGGACTAAGTCCGTCTCGATTATTATAAATTCAATTTTAAAGAGCACTCTGCGAAATCCGTGCATCCTGAATTTAGTTCAGGATCTACCGACTAAAACAATTGATGGATTTGTAAAGAGCAGGAGCAACAGATGCTGAAACAAGTTCAGCATGACATAAAAACTCACTTTAAATATCTAAGTGCCTACGAGGTCCTTTCCTTACTCTTCCTGTTCCGATCGATAACGATCCAGGCGAAACTGGCTGCCGAGGTACAATCGCCGAGCCTCCTCATCCTCGGCCAGCTGATCGGCAGATCCTTCTTTCAGGATTTTGCCCTCAAACATCAAGTACGCCCTGTCGGTGATTGCCAAAGTCTCATGCACATTATGATCGGTAATAAAAATACCAATATTTCGGTACTTAAGATCGCCCACGATCTGTTGGATATCTTCAACGGCAATCGGATCGACGCCGGCAAAAGGCTCATCCAGCAGAATAAAATCGGGATCGGTGACCAGCGCGCGGGCAATTTCGGTGCGGCGCCGCTCGCCCCCCGATAGACTATGTCCCTTATTGTCAACAACCCTTTCCAATCCAAACTCCTCAATCAGCTGATCAACGCGATTTTTGATTTCTTTATTACTGAGATCAAAAAATTGAAGAATAGATTCCAAATTCTCACGTACAGTCAGGTTTCGGAAAACGCTGGCTTCCTGGGATAGATAACCGACACCAAGACGTGCACGCTTGTACATGGGCATACCGGTCAGGTTTTTATCATCCAGGAAAATTTTGCCGCTATTGGGAGTAACCAATCCTACAAACATGTAAAAAGTGGTCGTTTTTCCAGCACCGTTAGGACCGAGTAAGCCTACGATCTCCCCTTGTTGCACATCAATAGAGACATCCGAGACTACCGTTCGCTTTTTATAGCTTTTAGTCAGCCCTTTGCTATGGAGCCTCTTCTTATGTGTCTCTTCCGCCATGATGTTGAGTTTCGATTATGCGACGGCTAATTCGTTTAATACAGATTCAAAAATTCGTTTTCCATCAGACGAACCAAGCATGTCTTCCACTGCCCGTTCGGGGTGTGGCATCATTCCCAACACATTACGCCCTCCATTACAAATGCCGGCAATATTGTCGATAGAGCCGTTAAAGTTCGCATCTTCTGTCGTCTGTCCTTCCTCATCGCAATAGCGGAAAACAATCTGATCATTATCCTGCAACTCTTTAAGTTGTTCGGGATCGGTAAAATAATTACCCTCGCCGTGGGCAACCGGCATTTTTAATACATCGCCAGAAGGGATATTCCGGGTAAAAAGCGTATCTGAAGTTTCACAACGAATATACGTTTGCTTACAAACGAAACGAAGTTGCTGGTTATGCAACATAGCGCCGGGCAGTAGACCCGCTTCGAGTAGGATCTGAAAACCGTTACAAACACCCAGCACCGGACCGCCTTTTTCGGCAAATTCAATGACCGACTGCATTATAGGTGAAAACCTGGCAATAGCCCCGGACCGCAGGTAATCCCCGTAGGAAAATCCTCCCGGGACCAATAAAAAATCGATATCGGAAAGGTCGGTATCCTTATGCCAGAGAAATTTTGTTTTGGCGTTCATTACATGCGCCAGGGCATGGTAGGCGTCATGATCGCAGTTTGATCCGGGAAATACGATTACTCCAAAGTTTGCAGACACGATTTATCCTTTGATTTCGGTGACTAGTTGAATTTCTTTGAGCACGCCGTTGACTTCGAAGCACTCTTCAAAGCTTCCCTCAAAGACTTCGGCTTTGCCCTCATTGTGGACTTTAAATGTAAGTTCCTCGGCACGGGACTGACTGCATCCCAGCGCCTTGATCAGCTGTTCGATAACTTCATCGAATGTGTGGATATCATCATCATACAGGATAACTCTCCACGGAGTCTTTTCCTCTTCGTCTTCCTGTTCTTCTTCCAGGACATCAACATCGGTGCCGGGCGATTCTTCCTCCTCAACACCGGGTTTGGATCCCCAAACGCTAAAAAGCTGATAATACATATCGGTGCTAATTAGTTTTCGTGGATCGTGATTTCAAAATCTTCCATAACTTCGTTGGCCAGCAATTTAGTACAGGCATCTTCAGCAATTTTGAATGCCTTATCCTTATTATCGGCATCGATATCCAATTCGATGAGCTTGCCAATCCGTACACTACTGATATCGGATAACCCGAGATCTTTTAGCGCATGATGGGCAGCTTTGCCTTTGGGATCTAAAATGGATTTTCGAAGCGTAACGTTTACAGTAGCTTTATACATTCCTTATAATATTATGCAGTTTTATGAACGGCTAAAGTTAATCTTTATTTGACTTTACTGCTAGCGACTTGACTATTAATTCATGAGCCTCTTTTGAACTGTTATTTTCCAGATCTATCCAGTTTATAAAGTCCCAGCGTCGAAACCATGAGAGTTGTCGTTTGGCGTAGCGGCGCGTTTGAGTTTTAATATCCCTGATCATCTGTTCGCGGTCGATTTCGTTTTTCAAAAAAGCAATCGCCTCCTTGTATCCCACCGTATTAAGTCCGGGATCTTCAAGCGAGTATCCCCGATCCAAAATTGAACGTACTTCATCCAGAAATCCTTCTTCGAACATTTGATCTGTGCGTCGGTTGATCCTATCGTATAGGTGCTGTCGTTCGCGCTTAAGTCCAAATACAATTAAATCATCGGGAACAGTGATGGTATCGTCATCCGAATGAAAGGAGCTGAACGGCCGGTCGGTTTGCATCCATACGTCGAGTGCGCGGATAATACGCTGCGTATTCATGCCATCCATTTTCTGTGTGTATGCAGGATCGACTTCTTTCAATTTTTCATACAACGGTTCAATGCCTTCGCTATCAATTTGAGCTTCAAGCTGTTCGATATTCTCTTGGTTGGCCTTCGGCACATCATCCAGTGGCTGAATCACAGATTGAACATGCAGCGTACTTCCGCCGACATAGAGTACGCGTTTTTTTCGGGATGTAATTTCTTTTTGCCACTCCTGGGCACGCTCATAAAAATTGACCACGCTGTCTTTTTGTGCAGGATCGATGATAGACAGGTTATAGTGGGGTACCCCGCCCTGTTCTTCTTTGGTGGGGGTGGCGGTACCAATATTCATAAACTTATAACACTGACGGGAGTCGGCCGAGATAATTTCGGCATCAATTTGTTTAGCCAAATCGACGGAAAGAGCCGTTTTCCCAACGGCCGTAGGGCCTAATAAAAGTATTCGCACGTAGTGTTTTGATTCTGATTAATTATAATACCAGTTTAGTATTGTCATTCCGAGCGCAAGTGAGGGAGCTCAACATGTAATAAAGGTAATAATCTTGATTTAAAGTAAGATCATATCAACGTTTGAGGTCCCTCTTCGCCCGACGATTGTCGGATCATCGGTATGACAGTTGGGGCTTAAATGGGTTGTCAACCTCAAAATATATTCTTTCTTCAAAAACCTGGATGTCATGCTGAATTTGTTTCGGTATCTGTAGCAAAAGGTAATTAACCTCATAAACATAACGAAAATGTATTGTTCTGTTGTAAGCTTTTCGTGCCTCCTCTTGCACGCTCGGATTACACGCCCCTTTAGGTCGAACAGCTAGCCCGACAAAGAAAGACCATAAGTTTTTCCAAATCTGTC
This sequence comes from Balneolaceae bacterium, assembly GCA_035267805.1. Lineage (GTDB taxonomy): Bacteria > Bacteroidota > Rhodothermia > Balneolales > Balneolaceae > Fodinibius. Next base: position 4,209 of record DATFLI010000457.1, read on the forward strand.
GGGGCCAATCCGGTTCGTGACACTAGTTCACGAGTTCAACTTATTCACAGCTAGAGTACCGTAGCTTTAGAGTAGTCGCGGCAATCGGCAATTTAAATATCTTTTTGCAAGGTTATTTATTACAAAGATTTGGTGCTTAATTTGGTTGCTAAGAGAGCAAGGATTTATTAGTATAAGGTACTTATAAATCGGACTATTTTGTTTAGGTCTGGCGAACGTTCTAGCTTAAAAATTACTATCATGAAATTTAACGTATCAAGCAGTGAACTAGTTAAAGCATTGTCGGCCGTTTCGGGGGCGGTTCCTAACAAGGCGACGCTTCCCATCCTTGAAACTATTTTATTTGAAGGGGAAGATAATCAGCTTCGACTGACGGCGACAGATCTGGAAATTTCGATTATCGAAGCGATGGACGCCGATATCGATAACGACGGAGCGGTTGCAATTCCCGCACGACGGTTGATCGAAACGCTTCGACAGTTGCCTGACATTCCGGTTGCTTTTGAGGTAGATGAAAAATTCAACGTGAAATTCCGTACGGATAAGGGTACGTACAAGTTGGTTGGCGAAGATCCCGATGAATTTCCCGAAGTGCCCAACCTGGATGAAGGTCACACGCTGAATACCACCAAAGAGAACGTTCTCAAAGCAATCAACAAAACTCTGTTCGCTGTTTCCAATGATGATCTGCGTCCGGCCATGATGGGCGTTTATTTCGACATTGGTCCCGAGGAAAGTAAGTTCGTTGCGACCGATGGCCACCGTTTAGTCAAATACATCAAGCAGGATTTGACCAGTGACGAAGAGATTGATTTTATTGTGCCCGAGAAAGCCTTGAATCTGGTGCAGAAGGCATTGCATGACGATGAGTGCGCAATGACCGTAACAGAAGATCATGTGCGTTTTGAGAGCGGAAATACCATCGTGATTACCAGACTTATTAACGAGCAGTATCCCAATTATGAGTCGGTCATCCCCAAAGACAACGAAAAGAAATTAGTCATCAACAAAGAGCAGATGCTGGCCACGGTCAAGCGTGTCTCTATTTTCTCGAGCTCTACGACTCGTCAGATTCGGTTGCAATTGAATCCGGATAAGCTGACAATCCGTGCCGAGGATATCGATATGAGCAGTGAAGCTAAAGAGACGATTGCTTGCGAATCTGATAACGATGAGATGGAAATCGGCTTTAACGCTAAATATCTGGCGGATGTACTTGGCAACGTAGATGGCGAGGAAGTGTATTTCGAATTCTCTACTCCGAACAGGGCCGGTATTGTCAAACCTTCCGAAGAAGATGAAGATGAGCAAATACTCATGCTTGTTATGCCGGTGATGCTGAATACCTATGCGTAATGTGATTACCCTAACGACTGATTTCGGTCTGCAGGATTATTATGTAAGTGCCATGAAAGCAGTTATGCTGGGCATCGCCCCGGACGTACGTCTCGTGGACATCTCGCACGAAATCCCTTCACAGGATATTATGGCCGGTTCGTGGGTGTTGAAGAATTCAGCCATGCTGTTCCCCCCCGGGACCGTGCACTTGGTCGTTGTGGATCCGGGGGTTGGCACCGATCGCAATGCAATAGCCCTGCAAATTGATGATCAATATTTTGTGGGCCCGGATAACGGGATCTTTTCGTTACTTACCCAGGAACAAGATTTCAAAGCGGTTCGCCTTAGCAATCCCGAATATTGGCGAAAGGAACGTTCGAGCACCTTTCACGGGCGCGACATCTTTGCGCCGGCTGCGGCCCATCTCAGTCAGGATGATGTGGCACTTGAAGACCTTGGCGAACCGTTGGATGAGCTGGTAACCTACCGTTGGACCGTTCCGATATCTGATAAGGATGGCATAGAAGGGATGGTCATCCATATCGATAAATTTGGGAATCTCATCACTAATATCACCAAATCTCTTATTGAAGATGTTATTGGCAAAAAGGATGTAAAAATATACGTCGGCAATACTATTCTGGATGAAATCGAATCTACCTTTGGCACCGTTACCGAGGGAGAACCGGTCGCCTATATCGGTAGTTCAGGGATGTTGGAGATCGGGATCAACAAAGGGAATGCAGAAGAGATGCTGGGCGTACAAAAAGGAGCGCAAGTTTCACTCATCCTGCAAAAAGAGAGTCAGCTGTAGCCTTCCTCCGAATGCTGAAATTTACAGTTTTCTTACCGTAAAACAGACCATTCTCTTATCACCCCTCCATATAAAAACGGCAATCTGCCGCATGTGGGTTTCGCGATGACAATTTTATTGGACAGTTTTGCCCTTCCTT
>DATFLI010000458.1:0-3062 GCA_035267805.1 Balneolaceae bacterium
ATCGGCGTATTATTCATAAATGCCGAAGCACCTGCAACAGGATATAAAAAACGTAACAATCGTTTATTATCCGAATCTTTCGGATGTCCCAGCAGCATTTGTGCTATTTCATTGAGTACCCCCGTCGACTGTACGGCGTAGGCCAGTACATACAGAAACCCAATTGCCAGCATCCCCTGATTAGAGAAACCGGAAAAAGCCTCTTTGGGTGTGATTACTTTACCCAGCAGCAGCAATAGCATCGCTCCAAATAAGATAAACGATGAATCGTACACTTCCATTATTAGAAGCACCGTAATAAGAACTAATACACCAACTGTAAACCAGAAAACCATATCAGTGAGCAGTTAACAGTGAGCAGTTAACATTTGGGAGGTTATCATTTTTGCAAAATGATAACGGTAAGGCTTGAATCATGTACTTCATTTCTTTCCCTGATCGGTTGTCTGTAGTCTTTATGATTTCAAAGTATGTGGAAATAGGATGAAAAATATATAAAATGGTTTCACAATTACATTTTCAAATCTATAATTGTTTAAAGCCATTATAGATGCCTCCCCCGGCAGTTGGGATGACCGCGTTTGTATTTGGTATACTGCATTTCAAATTTCCTTTATCATTTTATCAGCATAGTCCGCATTTTCTATATGATACATGTTCTATTATAGATGTAATTTTTGCCAAATGAACTGCTCATAATTATCAATTTGTTCAGTGGTGTGACTTTTCTCTTGATAGAAAAGTCACCAAAAGATCAAGACTGATTTAACTTGCTCGCCGGACATTACTCAGTATCCTTCAATCAATCATTTTCCGGCTGAGCTTCAAACAGAAATCAGTCAAAATCATTGTTTCCGAGCTTTGTAAATATTTGCATAGTATGACTTTTGTAAACTTTAACGGGAATCTTAGCAAGATACCAGGATCATTAATTTTATAATTTCATTTAATCCGCGTTCTAACAGTGGGCAGTAAGCAGTTAACAGTTAACAGTTGGGAGGTTATCATTTTTGCAAAATGATAACGGTAAGGCTTGAATCATGTACTTCATTTCTTTCCCTGATCGGTTGTCTGCGGTCCGTCGTCACTATCCTTAATTATTCCTCTGTCAATGAGATAATCAACAATGACTTGTAATGATTCTTCCAACGACTGTTCGGAAGTATTGACGGTCACCTCTGGATTAAGGGGTTCTTCATAGGGATCCGAAATACCGGTAAAATGATCTATTTCCTTATTGATGGCTTTCTTGTACAATCCTTTAGGATCCCGTTGAATACACGTATCGATGTCGGCATTCACGAATATTTCACAGAATGTTGCAGGTTCAACAATACTTCGTGCATTGTCACGGTCTTCCCTGTAAGGAGAAATAAAAGCAGTCAATACTATAAATCCGGCCTGCTGAAAGAGCTTAGCCACTTCTGAAATACGGCGGATATTCTCCTGTCGGTCATCAGCGGAAAAAGACAGATCTTTGTTTAGGCCATGTCGGATGTTATCACCATCCAGTACCATAACCTGGCAACCTAAATCAAACAGATAATGCTGTAATGCGGTGGCCAGAGTCGATTTTCCCGCACCGCTGTATCCTGTGAACCAAAGCACGCCACTCTTATGGCCGTTTCTTTTCTCGAACTCCTCTGTACTAATATAGCCTTCCGACCAGACGATATTTTTCGATTTACTCATATATAATATTTCCTGATTGTTTATCCGGGTAAAGTAATGAATAAGTTAACGATTTGCATTTGAAAATAGACGATTGACAACGGACGACCGACGACTATGAGTGGACACAGAGTGTCCGGGTGTTCGTACCAGGACGGAGTCCAGGTACGAGATATTCGTAGTTTATGGCATGACTCTCGATACGAGTCTGACCCTCGCTCACCACCCCCAACACTCGTTACGTCCCTCTTCGGGGCGTAACGATCAGGTGGACACTCTGTGTCCACTCAGTTGTATCCCAGCGATGATTCGGAACGGCTCTTTCCATTTTATACTTTTTTGATACCTATACTTGTTTTCTGACGGGACACAGAGTGTCCGTTTGTGCATTCCGGGACGGAGTCCCGGAACGAGAGGTGGTGGTTTGTAGTGACTGTGGTCTGAACCTCCGACACACACCCTCGTTACGTCCCTCGGGGGCGTAACGTTCAGGTGGACACTCTGTGTCCACTCAGGAAACTAATGAATGTTAAAAGCCTAAAAAGATCACTCCACTTTCGGTCGGGCTGACAAACAGAGGGTGTTAATTTTAGCTTATCTTCGTGTCCTCCGTGCATGCTTAGTGTTCTCCCGTGGTTAATTATTCCGCGGTCGTCCGCTTAATCCGCGTTATCCGCGTTCTATCAATCCTCAGAACCCGATAACAAAGCCCTCATTCTTCAGTGTCGGCTTGTTGTAACTCAGTCCGGAATCATGCGTTCCATCCAGGGCGGAGTAACGATATACACAATCACCCGCGGCAACGTCCCATTCCATGGTGGGCCCCAAACGAGGATAAATATCCGCTTTCCCTTCAGCGACGAGACAAAATTTCAGGGAGCTGCCGGCAGGAACGCGATTTTTTACATTAAAATCCCTGAGATATTCCTCAAGTGCATCGGATCCATGCGACCGGCTTTGTACGACAACCAGCGGTTGATCTTTACTTGCCGGCTTAGAGTATATCTGTTGTGTTTCCTTATCACCTTCTTTTTTCCAGGCACCGTCACTTTCGGAAGCATAATACGTGAGATCATGAGCCGGGACATTAACGACACCCAAAACAGGTACACCATCGTCTATCAAGGCGATATTGACCGTAAATTCTCCGTTTTTATTGATAAATTCCTTGGTACCATCGAGGGGATCCACCAACCAAAATTTTGTCCAGCTTTTACGAAAATCATACTCCGGGATCCCACTTTCTTCAGAAATAACAGGAATACTGTCGTCCAGTTTTTTTAGGGCCTCCACGATATAACGATCAGCCTCCAGGTCAGCCTGTGTTACCGGTGAGTTATCTTTTTTAGTCTTGATATCAAAATTCGTCTCATAGAATTCCAGGATGATAT
>DATFLI010000459.1:0-15207 GCA_035267805.1 Balneolaceae bacterium
ATTACCAGCAGTGCCAATGCCCGTTTTTGGATAATGGGTTCAGTTTGCGCCATCTGCACTTTGATCCACAGGAGAATAACTACCAGTGTTAATAGAGTACCAACGATACGATGAATCCATTGGACGGTCCCGGGATTAGCCAACAGGTTTAAAAGCACGGGCTTTAAAGACCAGGCATGGGAGGGGATCCACCGGGAATTCATCAGGGGAAAAGTATTGTATATTTTCCCGGCATGAAGACCGGCCACGAATGCACCCCAGGCTATTTGCACAAAGAAAAATACCGCTATGACCAAAAGCCATCGTTTGATCTGTTTCTTACCGGGCGTATGTCGAATTACCTTCCCGTCTCGCAGGTCCAACGCAAACCATATGCAACAACCCAGAAGGATAAAGGCCAATGTCAGGTGCATGGCCAGTCGGTAATGACTTACGTGCGGATTGTCAACAAGTCCGCTTTTTACCATGATCCATCCCATGGCCCCCTGCAGTATGCCGAGTCCCAGTAAGACGGACATTTTTTTCTTCAGGGATCGATCAAAATAACCTCGCCACCAAAACCAGACTAGTGGGATGAAGAATACAAGTCCAATCAGTCTACCCAGAAGGCGGTGCAGGTATTCCCAAAAGAAGATAGCTTTAAATTGGGGCAGGGTCATCCCGAAATTCAACTGTCGGTATTCCGGAAACTGCTTGTATCGGTCGAAAGCTTGTAACCAGCTGGAGTGGTCTAGCGGCGGGATCGTTCCCATCACCAGGTTCCAGTTGGTCATGGATAACCCTGAGCCCGTGAGCCGGGTAATACCTCCGATGATTAACATCAGAAATATGAGCCCGGCCCCGGTCCAGAGCCAGTAACGCACAGATTTTTCCTTACTTGTTCGATCAGAATGCATTAGTGGATAGCGTGTTCCTCCCTGGCTTCACTTTTTGGTTTATTCGATTGAGAGATCTCTTCATTTTTTAGCTGGGCCTGAACGACCGACAGCCTGGCGATGGGAACACGGTATGGAGAGCAAGACACATAATTCATATTCACATTATAGCAAAATGTAATACTATCGGGATCGCCCCCGTGTTCGCCGCAAATGCCTACTTTCAATTTGGGTTTAACCTTACGGCCGCGTTCGGTTCCGATTTTAACCAGCTGACCGACGCCATCGGCATCGAGTGTCTGGAAAGGATCTTTTTTCATGATGCCGCGATCCATATAAGTTGGCAAAAATTTGACTACATCATCACGACTGAATCCATACGTCATCTGCGTGAGATCATTTGTACCGAAAGAGAAGAAGTCGGCTTCTTCGGCGATCTGATCCGCCATCAATGCGGCCCGCGGAATTTCGATCATCGTACCCACCTTGTAATCGATATCGCTTCCATGCTCCTCAAAAACTTTTTTGGCGGTTTTCTCTATCACCGAGCGCTGATGTCGGAACTCTTCAACTGACCCGACCAGGGGGATCATGATTTCCGGAATAACGGTTACTCCTTCTTTCTTCAGCTTGATGGCGGCTTCGATAATGGCATGAGTTTGCATTTCGGTAATTTCGGGATAGGTGATTCCCAATCGACAGCCGCGATGCCCCAACATCGGGTTGAATTCCTCCAGTTGTTCCACTTTGGTATGCAGTTGTTCAGCTGAAATCCCGAGTTCATCGGCCACTTCTTTTATTTCCTTTTCATCATGGGGCAGGAACTCATGCAACGGAGGATCCAGCAGGCGTATCGTCACAGGCAACCCGTCCATCGCTCTAAAGATACCTTCAAAGTCATCTCGTTGATACGGCAAAAGCTGGTCAAGTGCTTCACGGCGCGAGGCTTCATCTTCGGCAATAATCATCCTGCGCATGGCTGTAACCCGACCTTCTTTAAAAAACATGTGCTCCGTGCGTGTTAAACCGATCCCCTCGGCTCCGTATTCACGGGCTTTGGCTGCATCTTCCGGGGTATCTGCGTTGGTGCGCACTTTCATTTGCTGTAGGTCGGATATCCAACTCATAAGTCGACCATAATTTCCCCCAAGTCCGGGTTCAACCAGTTTCTTCTTCCCTTTGATGACATTGCCGGTGGTACCGTCGAGTGATATCCAGTCACCGGCTTTAACAGTAAGATCACCATTGGTAAACAGTTGATTTTTATAGTCGATGACAATATCTCCGCATCCGGCTACGCAGGGTTTACCCCAGCCACGGGCAACCACTGCAGCATGGCTGGTCATACCACCACGCGATGTAAGAATGCCTTGTGCGGATGACATTCCGCCAACGTCTTCGGGACTGGTTTCAACACGTACTAAAATAACTTGTTTGCCTTCAGATTCTGCTTTTTCAGCAGCATTGGAATCAAAGACTACTTGTCCTACAGCTGCCCCGGGAGAAGCAGGCAGCCCTTTACCGATTATATCGTTAGAATCAATCTCATCGTCAGAAAACTGAGGGTGTAAAAGTTGATCTATATGTCCCGGTTCAATAAGATCACGAATAGCCTTTTTCTTGCTGATTAAACCCTCATCAACCATATCCACGGCTATTTTAACTGCAGCAGGACCGGTACGTTTCCCATTTCGTGTCTGCAGGAAGAATAAGCGGCCTTCCTGTACCGTAAATTCAATATCCTGCATATTTTGATAGTGCTCTTCCAGCGTGTCGGTATGCTTTTTTAACTCATCATAGGTACTTGGCATAATATCCTTCATCTCCTGAATATCAAGCGGAGTACGGATGCCGGCCACCACATCTTCGCCCTGCGCATTGAGCAGGAATTCGCCATATAATTCATGATCGCCGTTAGCGGGATTTCGCGTAAAACAGACGCCCGTAGCACTGCTTTCTCCCATATTACCAAATACCATGGCTTGTACATTTACGCCCGTGCCAAGCAAGCCCGTGATGCCACTGATCTGACGGTACTTAATAGCACGTGTACTGTTCCAGGATTTGAATACCGCATTGATGGCATACTCAAGCTGTTCAAAAGGATCCTCAGGGAACATAAGCCCGGTCTCCTTGCGATAAACCGCTTTATACCGGTCGACTAAAACCTGGAGATCTTCAGCACTTAATTCGGTATCCTGAGTAACCTTTTTCTCATCCTTCAGTTTTTGTATTGCCTGCTCAAAATGTTCGTGGGAAACGCCCATTACCACATCCCCGAACATGTCGATGAATCGGCGATAACTATCATAAGCAAAACGTTCATTTTGAGTCAAGCCGGCCAGTCCTTCAACAACCTCATCGTTGAGTCCGAGATTAAGTATAGTATCCATCATGCCCGGCATAGAAATCGCTGCTCCCGATCTGACCGACACCAACAGGGGATTTTTAGGATCTCCAAAGCCGGCGTCCATCAATTGCTCAAGTTTGGCAACGCTGTCATGTACCTGATTTTCCAATCCATTAGGCCAAGTGAGATCATTTTTTATCACATAATGACAGGCTTCCGTTGAGATGGTAAATCCCGGCGGTACGGGAAGCCCGATAGAGCTCATCTCAGCCAAGTTAGCTCCTTTTCCACCCAGAAGTTGTTTCTGGTTTCTATTTCCTTCCGCGGTCCCATTTCCAAAACTGTAGACAAACTTTGTTGTTTCCATAGGAAACTCCTTACACTGTATTTGAATAATTATGGGCGGCTTTTGATGTGTTGAGATAAAAGTCAAAGCACATTGCAATATTGCGCAGAAAAAGTCGTCCGTTTTCTGTTATTTGAAGATGTTCATTTGTTCGGATTACCAGTCCGTCCCTTTCCAGCGCTTCGAGACGACCCAGTTCTTCGCTAAAATAGCGTGAGAAATTGATCTCCCATCTATCGGCGATTTCCTGAAAATCAATACCCATTTTACACATGATATTCATGATAACATCCTGACGAATAAAATCATCTCTCTTGAGGGTATAGCTTTTAAAAATGGGAGAATTTCCTACATCCAGATGCTCGTAATACCTTACAATATCCTTAACATTCTGCCAGTACCAGGAGCCTACATTTGAGATACCTGACATGCCAAAGGCGTATAAGTCGGCGCCGGCCAGTGTACTGTATCCCTGGAAATTACGTTGCAGGGTGCCATTGGTGGCTGCCAGCGAAAGTTCTTCATCTTCTCTGGAGAAATGATCCATCCCGATAAAGCGATAGCCGTTATCAGTGAGATACTCGATCGATGATTTTAGCATGTGTAACTTTTCATCGGTAGAGGGCATGTCCCGTGTATCAAGCAGCTTCTGGGCAGGCATCAGGCTGGGGATATGCGCGTAACTGTAAACCGCCAGCCTATCCGGGGTTAGCATTAAGACGTCTTCCATGGTCCGGTGAAAAGTATTCAGATTCTGTTTTGGAAGCCCGTAAATCAGGTCGAAATTGATGGAATTGACGCCGGCCTTTCGCAGCCAGCCGGTGACCTCTTTTGTCTGTTTAAAAGGCTGGACGCGATGGATAGCCTGCTGTACTTCGGCATTTGTATCCTGGACACCAAGCGAGGCCCTGTTGCATCCGATGTCGACCAATGCTTCTATATGTTCACGGCTACAGCGGCGCGGATCAATCTCTACGCTAAACTCAGTTGTGTCGGAAAGCTTGAACCGGTCGTGAATCATTTTACCTAATCGACGAAGTTGGTCCGGTCGAAGGAATGTTGGAGTCCCTCCTCCAAAGTGAACCTGCACAACTTTTGATTTTGGATGTATAAGTGGCAGAGTTTGATTTATTTCCCTCTCGAGATACTCCAGATATACATTACCGCGGTCGGTGTCTTTGGAAATGATTTTAGTACATCCACAATACCAGCAAAGGGAAAAGCAGAAGGGAATATGGAAATATAATGAGATCTTTTTGGGATAGCTGTTACGATCCAGCAGATAATAGTGAAGTTGGAGCTTATCATTGGTGTCAGCTTCCTTGAACCGCACCGCGGTTGGATAGGAAGTATACCGCGGTCCCTGCACATTATATTTTCGGATTAGATTGAGATCTATATCCAAAACTTGCTTTTGTTGTACGGAGTATTCCATTTTTATATCGCCCACATTTTTCAATCCTGTCGTATTATTCGTATGGGGTTAATATTTTTTATGATACTTACCTATTTTTAAAAGAAGAGGAAGAGAGCTTTCATACTCCCTTCCACAAAGGATTGAGGTCAAATTATGACCTGTTCCGTAGGCGATTTTTTAACAGGTTCTCTTGGGGATATATGAAAATCAGTTTTCATCATTGCGGATTAATTGACTTCTGTTACTTTCTTGTGCACATCCACATAACGGAAATATTCTAAAAGTGCGCGTGCTTCATTAAGGCTCACATTCATGTTTGGCATGGGGGTCATGTATTGAGAAAGCATCTTTTTAGCTTCCGGGTTTTTTTGCAGCATTTCGTTCGGATTCATGATCATATTGATAATGTATTCCGGAGAACGCCGTTCTACCAGATCCCGCTGTGCAGGGCCTACATAACGCTCATCGAGTTTGTGACAAGCTGAGCAATTTGTTTTAAAAAGTTTTTCTCCTCTTTGGGCTAGCTCCTTATCAATAGCGGCAAGCTCTATCGGTTCTGTTATCGGACCGATTCCATTTCTCATTTGAAAATCGGTTAATCTGCTTTTGACATCATGCAACTTGGTTTGAGTGCCGGGTAACTGTATGTCTCCGCTATTGCCACTGCACCCGGCAATTAACCCTAATCCCAAAATTGTAAGACCTAGTATAGTTCTCATTGTGGAAACGTAATTCTTAATAATAGTATTAAGAGTATTTTATCTTTTATTTAACAACTTGTATGCCAAGGTATGGTTCATTGTTATTTATTTTAGATAATCAGCCTTTATTTAAATAACGGCAGGAATAAAAATAAAATTAGTGACCTTCCGCGCTCAATCAACATAGGATTCTTGCAATATTACAATACCCTGATCCTTTAGCTTTTGTAAGGATGCAATACTTTAAGATATCGAAGTCCATTCAAAACCACCTTCTGCAGTGATCCGCAAATTACCTGATTTTCCTTTTTTAACGAGTTCAATCAAGTTTGTGTTTTCAAGCATCTCCTTGATGTTATCACGAGTATCGGCCCATTTCTCGTGGAGGGGGCAGGGTTTTGCTTTGCCACAGCCGGGCAGCCCCAATGCACATTCGGTAAAGAGATCCATGCCGTCAATGGCAATGACAATATCCGCCAGGCTGACCATTTTCCCCGGTCTTGTCAAACGTACGCCACCTTTGGGGCCCTTGAGAGATTCCATCAGATCCGCAGCCGTTAATTGCTGTAGAATTTTGGTGAGAAAATGGAATGATATATCCAATTTATCACTCATTTCTTTGATAGAAATGTAATCACCATTTTGGTTTGACGCTAAATACAGCGCCGCCCGGATCCCATACACACAAGATTTTGATAGCAGCATAATTCGGTTAACCCACTAATTAAGACTATTTTATCTTAAATTAAGCTGACTTTTTTACTATATCAAAATTATTTTTTGTAAATAACCGGCATACGACAATAAAAAGTGGGGTGATTGGAGATTTACAATCCACATATACTGCATTTGAAATCGATATACCCTTCTATGTAATACTGTTATCGTTTCTGAAAATATTTGAAAACGCTTACAGGCTGCGAATCAACAAACTTACTTTTCCAATAATTTCTAAATTAGTATTGTCTGTTGCGACCTCAAAGGATTCGTAACTATCATTGTCACTGCTAACAAGATAATGATTGTCCGGCTGTTCTTGCAGGCGTCGAAAAAGTACAGTTCTGTTATAAGAAATGAGGAAAACTGACCCGTCGATGGGGTGCTTATCATCAACATTAACGATAACCACATCATTTTCTTTCAGTGTGGGTTCCATTGAATCACTGGGAACGGTGTAGCTTTCCATGCTATGTAAAGAAACCGAATCTCCAGAAAGATGCGATTTATCTCCTGTAAAAATAATGCGAAGATCATCTGAGTTGATGTCAGAATTCTCGTTTTGATCAAGAACCTGTGCATCTACCTTAATCCGATAGTCTGAAAGGGACTCATGTCCGTTGTATTTTATTGGTCCCTGTCCGTGAAGTAGCCAATTCATGTTCAGATCACTACATTTTCTAATGATCCTGGCTAAATCAAATTTGCCCCTATTTTTCTGCATGCTGAGGGTGCTGGGGTTGATTCCCAAAAAATCTGCTACTTCTGCGTCTGTTTCTAAATGATAAGCAGTTTTAATTCGTTGTACGAGTTGATTCACTTTGGGTTTAATAATTGTATTTTATATGTTCACAATATGTGAATTATTTAATAGATTGTTAAATACTAAATTGATAAATAAACATCCTTTAAACTTAGAATAAATGCAAAAAAGAAATCGTAATGAAGCCGAGAAAAAAGTGATCAAAATGATGATTGACGCTGGCGTCACTCAAAAAATGGTTGCAGAGCATCTTGGCATCACCCCACAGGCCGTTAATAACCGACTCAAAAGGGGCAGTGTTGACCCATTAATTAAGGCGATCGAAGAGCTGCAAAAGGAGCTCTCTTGAAGCAAGTAAGCCTTCTAAAACAGCACATTATGATTTTGGCTATTTGCCATAATGTAACTTTATTGCGCAATAAAGTGTATAAATAAATTACTGATTTCAGCCGCGGAGTCAGTAACGTTAGTTTTGAATCGTTGATTATTCAATTTATTTCTCCCCATAAAATCTAAATTTACTTTTAAAAATTACTCGGTGGAATTATCTTTTCTATTGCGACTTTGTAAGTATCTCCTCTGTTTACGGTCAATATTCATCTCTTTTTTTGCATCTACGTAAAAAAACGGAGTTTGGAAAATATACGGAACCAAAGACCCTGCAATAGGTATACACATCCACACTCTGTGAATAAATTTGGAGAAAACCATGGATGTTCTAAAAAAGTTGTTTTATACATTAAGTGCTCTTCTTGCTGTCGCCTATCTATCAAGCTGTAGTAGTGTAACAAGTAACAAAAATGCTAATTCGCGACAGATGAAAATTACGATGACCGTTGGCGGTAATAATTCATTTACGACTAGCCAAACCCCAACGACAAGTCATCACGATACAAACAATGTGAAATTGGATCAGGTTAAATTGTTGGTTCATCATCTGGAACTGGGGACCGTTTCGCTTGATTCGTTAGATTTTGAGCTGAATAATTTGATCGTAAATTTACCGCTTAGCGGCGATACCCTGGCTATTAGTGATCAGCAAATACCTGCCGGTTCTTATAATCGATTGGATATAGAAATAGACAAGGCCGATGTTCAGGATTCGCTTCTCAACGATAGCACCGGTTATTACTCAATTGCCGTAAAAGGAACGTACAACGGTCAGGATTTTCTTTTCCGCAGCAAGCGGCAATTCCTGCATGAATTCAAATTCGATCCGCCTATAGATGTTACCGATAGTACCAAAACTCTAAACCTAAACCTCTCTATCAATGTCGATAAATGGTTTAGATATGCTGATCCTACGAATCCTGATGATCAAGCCCGAATTGAACAGAATATCGCAAATTCCTTTAATGCCGATTGCCGGTATGGAGATGATCATGAATGGCGTTGGCATGGCGAAGACGACGATCATTATGGTGATCATTAATCATTAAATAACAAAATTACACAGAGCAGCCCCCGGCCGGTGTACCGGTCGGGGGTTTTTATTTTGGATGAGTTAGGTGCTTGTACTTTGATTATCAGCTCTGGAAAAAATGAACGGTTTGTTTAACCGCATTCTCTTTACCAACAAGTGTTAACTTGTCACCGGCATGGAGTGCAGTATCACCGTGTGGAACAATCAAATCTCCATTGCGATTAATCATCGCAATCAAACAATCGTGACTTATTTCAAGATCGCCAATTCGCTCGCCGTTAAACTGTGCAGAGGGATAGACCACTTCAATATGGTCATCGGAATGAAAAAAAGTGCGTCTGATGTCATCCGGGTCTGATAGGTTCCGCCAATCACCGGCAAAATCAATTTCTTCGGCGCGATTAGCCAGTTCGGCGAGAAAGCGCAAATGTTGTCGCGGTCGTTCTGTGGGACTGACCAGAACAAAAACTGCGTAAATTTTTTCATCCGTTTGTTTGAGATTAATTCCTTTGGGCGATTGTATGATAACCAATTCCGGGTGATCGATCTGCTCAAGCTTAGCATGCGGTAGTGCCAAGTGATTACCTAATGAAATATCTTCTATACTTGAAAGTGCCCGATAGATCATTTCCGCCGGTCGATTTAAACGCTGCGATATTATTTCCGCTGCTTTTTTAAGCACATCTTGATAGGGTTCATCTTCTTTTTGTACAATAACGCTTGCCCGAAGAATACACTGCTCAAATATATCCTCGCGACGGGCCCCTTTTTCGCGTATAATATCCCGTAACTCCTCATAAAGCTGAGGCGTGGCCTGTGCACCAACACGTTCAAAAACCTGGTACATCGCAGCTGACCTATCCACACGTTGCTTGGCATAAAGGTAATACCACAAGGCGCCGCAAATCACCACACTTCCGGATAGAATCATCGGTAGGATTCCAAGTTCGGGAATAAGAATAACAGGTGTTAAAATGCCAATAATTTGTACCCAGGGATACAGTTTTGTTTTAAAGCCGGGGTCATAGGTCGTAATCTTGCTTTCTCGCATTACGATGACGGCAAGATTTAGCATCCCAAAAATAAGCAGTTTGAAAGCGCTGCCCAGCTTGGCAATGCCTACCGGGGACAGGACCAGGATAAAGAAAATCATCAGCCCCATAGTGAGAATAATTGACCGTGTGGGTGTATTGAAGCGGCCAATCTTTTTCCAATAATCATTCAGAAGATTATCCCGGCTCATAGCAAGGGGATACCTTGAGGCAGCGGTTATCCCGGCATTCGCTGACGCGACAAAAGCCAGGATGGCTGCTATAGTAACCAGCAATTTACCGGTGGGTCCCATAAATTTCTGCGCCGCTTCCACGACAGGGGTCAGGGAGTTTGCAAACTCGACGCCGGGATCCACGCCAATCATAACAATCATGCCCAGAACATAGACAATAATGGTAACAAGAAGCGCAACCATCATACCATAGGGAATATTACGATCCAAATCATCAACTTCTTCGGCCACACTGGCAATTTTAGTAAGTCCTGCAAATGAAACATAAACCAGGCCGACTGCGGCAAGGAAAGAATCCTTGGCATTCACAAAAAAAGGTTTGAAATGAGAGGGCTGTATAAAGAAAAAACCCTTTGCAATAAAATAGGTCATTAACCCCAATAACAGACTTACAAATATACCCTGAAAGCGTCCCACGTTTTTTGTTCCGCTGATACTCAAAACGGCAAAAACAACGCATAGTGCTGCGGCGACCGGTTTGATGGGCAAATTGATAAAGAGCACCAGGTAAGCGCCAAGGCCGATCAGATCGAAAGCGCTTTTAAAAGCCAATGACATCCATGTGCCGAAACCGGATATCGTGCCAACCAGCGGTCCCATGCTTCGATCCAGAAAATAGTAAGCGCCGCCCGCTTTAGGCATAGCTGTAGCTAACTCAGCTTTACTTAGCAGGGAGGGAATAATTAGGATGGCCGCCACAACATATGCCAGGATAGCTGATGGGCCGACTTTCGCAAAAACCAGTCCCGGTAATAGAAAGATACCGGAGCTTAGCATCGGGCCAATGCCAAAGGCTACGACATCAAAAAAACCTAAATTTTTCCTGAGCTTCTTTGCCATTGAGCATCGAATTTAAATGAGGTTAGAAAGTAAGGGAAATAAATATTACGAATAGATTAGCTATAAAATTCTAAAAGAAGAGCAAAAAAACTAAAATGATTTTCTTTACAAAATTTATTACTCAGCTAATCCGAATATATCAAAAAGATCTTCATTTATATTGAACTGAATGGCAGATAATTTGAAGCCCGTTCCGTGTCATGCTGAACTTGTTTCAGCATCTACTGCAGCATAAAGCAATAGTTACGAGGGGGATTAATCCAGCACGAAATGGAAAGTAATGGTCCCCCATTGAGATTGCTGAGGAACGCCCGACGGCAGTTGTGAGAAACGCCAGCCACGCAGGGTGTGCATAACCTCGCGTTCGAGTTCGGGATTCATCTTTTTGAGCGGGATGATGCGTCCGATCGATCCATCCGGCTTGACTTCGAATTTAATAGAGATGGTAGCTTCATGATCTGTTGTATTTGTGGGAAGCGGTTGTACCATCGGGGTACGCTGGATATCGCCTTCCCATTTGAGATCATAAGGGGCAGATTTTTTTTGCTGGTTGCCGGTCCCCTGATCGGCATTCAATTCACCGGTATTTCCCTTCTTATCGCCGCTGGTCTTCGCTCCCTGTTTTTGTACTTCATCCTCTTCAGTCTTGGGAGGCACAACAACATCTTTTTGTTGCTTTTTGGCAGTTTGCTTCTTGGGATCTACCTTATCGGTTTCGGGCGTTTTAACCTTCTCCTCTTTAACGTCCTGCTTTTGATCGGGGACGTCTACCGGCTTGGTCGTTTTCTGAGTAGTAGTTTTTTGCTGTTCTACCGGCTTGGGCTTTTTGGGTTGCGGTTTTTCCTGTTTTACCTCGGAGGGATTGGGGCTGGTAGCAACGTTCTTGTTTTTCTGCTCGGCATATTTTGCCGGTGTACCGGTTTTAAATTCCCCGAATTGAACTTCTATAAAGGAGGGCCGTACATTCGAATCAATCGTAAAGGTATAGAGCAGGAAAATGAGAAACAGCACGACATGTATCCCGCCTGTTACCATCAGGCCGAAGCGATCTTCTTTATGTAAAGTCGGTGCTTGCATATGCAGTTGATTCTTTTACCTGGATGCCCGCTCTGTTGCCATGATAATTCTTAGATTCAATGCTTTGGCAATATTCATAACACGAACAGCATCGTCGACGATCGCATCTTTGTCGGCTCTAAGTAGCAACAGGCCGTTTGGCTTTTTGCTTTTTGCCTCGCGCAGCGAAGAGGCCAGCATGCCGCTGCTCGTGCGATTGCCATCCACGTAAAATTGACCGTCTTTGGTGACCGCAACCGTAATAAACCGGGACTGTGTTTCCGCACCTGTCTCTGCTTTTGGGATGTTAACCTTGATACCGAAATTTGTTACAAACGACGAGGTCAAGAGGAAAAAAATAAGCAGCAACAGCACAATGTCTGTCAGCGACGACTGCGAAAACAGCGACAGCGGCTCAAGACGATCTTCGTCCTTTCTGAAATCCATTATCCTACCCTCTGTCGTTCTTTTTCTTTCTTGTTTGATGGAGCCTGCAGCATATCAATAAAATCCGCTGATGCATTTTCTAACTCATGCACCATGCGATTTATTTTGCCAAGCAGAAAGTTATAGAAGCCAAAGGCGATAATACCGACGATAAGTCCGGCTGCCGTAGTGATGAGCGCTTCCCAGATTCCTCCGGCCAATACACTGGGATTCACATTACCTTGCAGTGTCTGAATATCCATAAAAGCCTTAATCATCCCTGTAACCGTACCGGTAAATCCCAAAAGGGGGGCTACACCGGCAATGGTTGCCAGCCAGTTCATACGTTTTTCAAGATGAAAGATCTCTTTTTTGCCGGCATTGCCTATGGCATCCTCAATATCACGAATCGGTCGCCCCAAGCGTCTGATTCCTGCTTTAAGGATACGTGCCAGCGGTTTATCGATGCCATCGCAATAGGTGAGTGCCCGTTCGCGATCTCCATCTTTAAGCATACTCTCAACCGTCCGGAGAAATCCATCCACCTCAATGCGAGAGTTGTTAAGCGATCGCCAACGTTCAGCGATCACGTAAATCGCCACAATCGACAAGATGACTATCGGGATCATCAGAACCCCACCCTGGGTCAATAGTTCGAGCATCGACATGTTATTCTGCTGAGCAGCCATACTTAACGTATCTGCGGCTGCTTTGGCAGTATCCGGCTGTGTCTGAATCAATAAGAGTAAGGCTTGCATAAGTTTTGTTGATTACTGTTGTTTAATTCGTTTGATAAAATGATTGCTTTTATAAGGTTCAGGCAGCTTTTTGACTGCTTGCTCGGCTGCGCCCACCGTTGGGAATTGTCCGACTCCCACCCGGTAGTGCAGTGATCCATTGACTTCAGCTGTTTGAATCATTGCCCTGAAACCTTCGTCCTGCAGGCGCTGCCTGTTGTTTTCTGCTTTTTTCTGGCTTCTCAGGGAATGTACTACAATCGTGTATCCACTGCTAATCGAATGATTAACGGTGCCGTGCAACCCATAAGTATCGTTTTCATTTTGTTTTGGGCTGGCTTTTGACTTGGAACTGCCTTCTCCTTGTTTTGTTACTTTCAAGTTCTGTTCAGGTTCCGAATTTTTGCCGGTACCGCTACTTTGCTTGTTATCAGCATTTTTTCCGGAAGTTATTTCTTTATTGCTGACCTGTTGTTTAGCCATTTGCTTTTGCGCTGGCTGATCCGATGATACCTGGTTGTTGGGTTTAGCATTCTGAGTACCGCTTATCCCAAAATCATAAATTGCCCATCCGCCCACTCCAATAGCAATCAGGATTACTGCCACTGTTAAAAAACGACCAATGGGGTCGCCCTTTGGTTTCGACCTGGAAGCCCTTTTTGGGGGCTGTTTATTCACTTTTTCCCGGGATCCGGTTGTCACCGGTTGCTTTTCCTCAATTTTCTCAGCTTCCTCATTTTCTTTTGCTTCTTCTTCGGGGATGGGCGCCTTTTCTTCCTCCGATGGGGTGTCCTTCAGGGTTTGCTCTTCGGTTTCTTTGGGGATTTCGGACTCTTCCGGTTCTTCGGAGCTGCTTGTTTCTTCTTGATCAGAAGCAACAATCTCTTCTTCTGGTTTCTTTGCCTTTTCTTCCGTCTCCGATGTTTTATCTTTGGCCGATTCCTCATCAAAAGCCCAGGCCCGCTTTTCATCTTCCTCGGATTCCATCATATCCGGAATCTCTTCGCTTTCCGGCTGTTTGAATGCTCCAATCAACTCGATGGGTTTCATGCCGGCATATTTATTGTTGATTTCCGTCTCCAGGGTATTGCTGGGTTCAAACTGGAGATTATCGTCTTCCATGCGAAACGTTCCAAAGCCTTCAATCTCAAAGGACTTGCCTTCTTGAGCAGCCTGTTGGATACGGCTAACCAGTTCGGAGAGCTGTTCTTCCACCTGTTCCTGTTCCAAGCTCGTTTTGTCAACGAGTAACGATATAAGTTTTTCCTTATCGATAATCATATCCCCAGTTAGTTATTCCGGAACAAAAGTGATTGTATCTTTCGGGGGCATCATCACAACACGTCCGTTTTTAAACTGCTTTTGGAATTGTTTCTGATGCCTGAATTGAAAAGATCCCACTCCTTCCACTTTCACTTCGTTTTTTCGTGTTATTTGTTCACGGATTATTTCCGAAAAAGCCTTTGTAAACTGCTCGTTCATTGCCTCTTATAATTTGACTGTTACCCCACCGTATGCCTGAAACGGTCGTTCGGTATATCCCTGCCAAACCTGATAATCTTGATTCAGCAGGTTCACCAATTTTACGTACGCTCCAAAATGATCTGAAATATCAAAATCCAGCTTGCCGCCCAAAAGTAAAAATCCATCGAGTTTTTCGTTGGTCCGGTACGTTTTGCGTGATCCAACATAATCAGCCCATGCCTCAATAGAAAGCTTGTCAAAGGGACGAACACCAATGCTGGAATGGGCTCCTATTTTTTCTTCGTAGGGAATACGTCCTCCGTTTTTAATCTCCGGAGACTGTACATACACTTTGGCATTCGCCCAGAATTTTTCGGGTACAAATTGGTGCGCTATACTCGCATAGGCCCGGGCTTTGTATGCATCCGCATAATTAACATGATAAAACATATAATTCGGTGAACCGGTTGTATTTCCTGACATTTCCCTCATATAAATAGGATAGTTGGAATAATCTTCATATCGAATACCAAAACTTAGGGTGCCGGCGCTGGCATAATCCACACTGAGTTCGGCCGAGCCTTTAACCCGGTAGGTATGACGCAATGCATTATCCACATTCAAAAATCGGTTTTGAGAATGCAGCTGCTCAAGCGTCGTTACATAAGGTTCGGCGCTGCCTTTCACCGTAAGATCAAGAATGTCGACCAGCGGAAGATCAATTTTCAACGAGGGACCGAAATAAACCTTGTTGTCGAAGTTATCGGATGCATAATACACATTTACGTTGGCGGTGACGTTGGTGGT
>DATFLI010000460.1:0-18175 GCA_035267805.1 Balneolaceae bacterium
ATAGGCATCCTTGGATGAACGATAGCCGTATCCTCCCCAAAGCAATCGTTTTCCGCTATGCCAAATGGCATCGCCACAGCCTTCGAAATCGCTGATTTTATCCTCATCAAAATAATGCATCTCATAACCATGTTGGCGAAACCATTGTTCAAGATAAGGCACTTCATCTTTACGCTGATCTGCATGCATGATGCTCATAAATACGTGACCTTTGCCTTTTTCATCAACAAAGGGCAGGCTTTGATTGGCACTGAAAACCATGTCAGGCAGTCCTTCCTGGTCTTCAATTACATGGACTTTGAATCCGAGTTGATCAAAAAGAGAACGAACCAGCTCCCATTCGTTATTGGCCTGTAGCTTATCCACATTGCCCACTTGATCCGCCATGTGAGGATTGATCACGTAATCCACCGAATAATGCAATGGGCGAACCATGAGCACTTTCGAAGGCATTGGCATGGAGGAAATATCATCGATCGTGAAATCGATTTGACTAGCTTGTGTGATAAGTTTGGCCATGACGTTAGTAATTTTTTGATTATTAAAATACGATAAGGCGTCAGTTAATATACAGTAAAATACTTTGAGCTAAAAAAGAGAGTCGTTCTAAGTACAGCTCTCCCACGAGGGTACGTGTACAACTGTCATGTAATACTTTTGGGTCCTCTATGTTATAAAAAGTTCCCAAATGCCATTGAACTATGGGATTCAGCAATTTTGCGATAAATAAAATTAAAAGAGAACTATTTGAAGCCAACCCTAGTTAAACTGTAATTCGTTTAGATAGATTTTCACATTTATTGCTTAAGTCGGTACCACAGAGCAGAAAAAATTAGTAGAAACTGTTGACCGTGAAATAGATTAACCGTATCTTTTAACTCTTTGGTTAAAATTAAAGGTTAATACCAATGCAAGGACCCCAAAAATACTCCGAAACAGAAGAACAAATATTCCGGGCGGCAATCGAAGAATTCGCTCAAAACGGAAAAAGAGGGGCTCGCATGCAAGCAATTGCTGAGCATGTTGGATGCAATAAAGCTTTGGTGCATTATTATTTTCGTAATAAAGAACGGCTTTACGAGGAAGTGTTTGATTTTCTTTTCAGTCGTTTCTTTATCACCATCCATCATGCAATTACGGATGCCCCTACTTTTGAAGAAACTCTGAGCCGTTTCGTGGATAAGTTTACGGAATTTTTAAAGGAGTTCGGTCCATATCCCATCCTGATGCTAAAGGAGATGGATATGGAGTCAAAGAAAAGGCGATTTGAACGTGTTAAAGAAAAAATCGGTGCCAGCCCCATATCAGTATTTACGGAAAAGATGGAACAGGCCGTAGAGCGGGGAGAGATTCGTAATCTTGATGCCCGGCAGACCTTCATGAGTGTTATGGGAGAATGCATCTATTTGTTTATTTCTTTCCCAATGCTCTCGCTTTCAAATCCGGAAGCGGTCGAACATAAGAAAGAGATTATTGAAGAACGTAAGCGACATATCATTGATTTGATTTATAACGGTTTAAAAACAACAAAGGATTAAATAATTAAGCGGTAATGGAACAAGAACAGAATATTTCAACTGCAGAGAATTCGAACTCTGGAAATCACACTTCGAAAAAGCAGCCGAAAGCTAAGAACCGAAAAAATCGTAAGATTATCGGGTTTGGTATCTTGCTGCTGGTGCTGGTTGTCGGTGGTTATTTTGGATACACCGAAATCATGTATTACCAAACGCACGTAGAAACCGAAGATGCCCAAACCGATGGGTACATAAGTCCGGTTTTGCCGCGGGTTTCCGGCTACGTTGACAAGGTAATGGTGGATGACAACGAGCATGTTGAAAAGGGGCAGCTGTTAGTTGCAATCGATACAACGGAATACGCACTGAAAGTCAATATGGCGAGATCGGCCCTGCAAAATACTAAAGCATCGCTGAATGTGGCCCAGGCCAATCTCGAGTCGGCAAATGTAGCTTTACACAAAGCCAATATCGATTACAACCGCGTACAGGATCTATATAAAGGCGGTGCCGCCACCAAATCGAAATTTGATGATGTTCAGTCGGAAAGAGAATCGGCCCGGGCCCAGGTAGCCGTGGCTAAACGACGTCTGGACGAAGTACAATCGCAAATTGAGGCCAAGAAGGATGATCTGAAATATGCCAAGCTTCAGCTTTCGTACACCAAAATTACTGCTCCTTCTACCGGACTCATCTCCAAGAAAGATGTAGAGGTCGGCCAACTTATTCAGCCGGGGCAACCGCTCATGGCTGTTACGGATGTGTACAAGGTGTGGGTTGTGGCTAACTATAAAGAAACAGAGCTCAACGATATCCGGATTGGACAAAAAGTAAATATTAATGTTGATGCCTATCCAAATAAAACATTTCGCGGGAAAGTGGAATCGATTGCCGGTGCGACGGGGGCAAAATATGCCTTGTTGCCGCCCGAAAATGCGACGGGTAACTTCGTGAAAGTAGTACAGCGTGTGCCGGTTAAGATTGTATTTACCGAAGAGCCTAACCCCAAATACCCAATCCGGCTTGGCCTTAATGTGACGGCTTCAATCGATATTACACAAAAGACCGAGCAAGCGAATCAAACAGCCTCTCGACAGTAATACACAGGATTTAAAAAACAGAGAAATTAGGCAATAATGTCAACATCAACCTATAGAAGATTCATCATTACGGTTACCGTGGTGATGGCTTCTATGATGCAACTTATCGATACCTCCATCGTTAATGTGGCGCTGCCTCATATCATGGGTAATGTAGGGGCCGATCTAACGCAGGCTGAATGGATTGTTACGGCATACGTGTTCGGTACCATCATTATTGTCCCGTTGACGGGATGGTTATCAGAGTTTTTCGGTCGGAAAAAGTATTACTTGTTTTCAATTTTTACTTTTGTGCTGGCTTCGGCTTTTTGCGGACAAGCGACCAATATCTGGGAGCTTGTTTTCTTCCGATTTGTGCAGGGTATTGCCGGTGGCGGTTTGCTGCCAACTTCGCGGGTAATCCTGATTGAAAATTTCCCTTCCGAAAAACTCGCTATGGCGAATGCACTTTTTGGGATGGGCGTTGTAGTTGGCCCTACAATCGGACCCACGCTCGGTGGATGGCTCACCACCAGTTATTCCTGGCGCTGGATTTTTTACATCAATATTCCGGTAGGCATCGTTTCTTTTCTGCTGGCGGTTATAAATGTGGAAGACGTAAAAGCCAAAATATCAAAGATAGCGTCTGTCGATTGGTGGGGGATTGTGTTTTTGATTCTTGGATTTGGCTCGCTCCAGATTGTGCTTCAGCAGGGAGAACGAGACAACTGGTTTGCCTCGGATTTTATCACCTGGATGGCCGTTATATCAGCTATTGGCGTCATACTTTTTGTCTGGCGGGAGCTTTCCACTGAAAACCCGGTAGTTGATTTAAGGGTTCTTAAGGTAGGTAATGTGGCCATAGGTTCCATCTTCGGCTTTATTATGGGGTTGGGATTATACGCCTCGGTTTTTGTATTCCCATTGTTCTTGCAAAATCTTCTGGGATATTCTGCTTTTCAAACGGGACTTATTCTTTTACCCAGCGCCCTAACGGCCGGATTGATGATGCCTGTTGTAGGAAATTTGTTGGACAAGGGGGTTTCAGCGCGCCTAACAGCGGCTGCCGGGTTTGTGCTGTTTTTCATTTTCAGCTGGCAGATGTCTTCGCAGAATCTTGGTTCGGGAGGCGGTGATTTCATCTTTCCGCTGATCCTGCGCGGCATTGGACTGGGGTGTCTTTCGGTACCCATCAATACGATTGCGCTTATGGGCTTGTCCGGACATAACCTGGGTGAGGCGACCGGCTTCATAAGTTTGACAAAAAAACTGGGAGGGGCTTTTGGCATTGCTTCGGTATCAACATTCCTCGATTGGCGGGATGCGCTGCACCGAACACGACTTGTGAATTCTGTAAACCGCTTTAATGATGCGATAAGAGACCGGATGCATGCTTTGATCCACGGATTCCAGTCGGCAGGTTCCTCCGCGGCTGTTGCGCATCAGCAGGCGTATAAAGCGATGGCTGGAACTGTGATGCGCCAGGTCCAGATGATGAGTTATAACGATATTTTTCTTGCTGTCGGTGTCTTTTTCTTGTTTTGTATCCCGCTTCTGGTGTTTACCTATAAGGCAGAGGCGTTTAAATGGTGGTAAGAAGGTTAGCAACAGGTAAAATTGCAGGATTGAAATAAATGGCAGAAAGAGGATTTAGGAAATTTATCATCACCTTTACGGTGATCACAGCTTCGCTTTTGGAGCTGATCGATACAACTATTGTAAACGTGGCATTGCCCGACATTATGGGTAATCTTGGCGCAACGCTCGCGGAAGTCAGCTGGGTTGTAACCGGCTATGTGGTAGCTAACGTAATTGTTGTGCCCATGACGGGCTGGTTTTCAGCACGATTCGGAAGGAAGCATTATTTCGCCGTATCCATCCTGATTTTTGTGGCCGCTTCGGCACTTTGCGGGCAGGCAACCGGCATTTGGGAACTCGTCATTTTCAGAGCTATACAGGGAATCGGTGGGGGGGCTTTGCTGGCCACGTCGCAGTCTATCCTTGTAGAAACCTTTCCGCCCGAAGAGCTGGGATTGGCAAATGCCCTGTTCGGCTTAGGGGCTGTTGTGGGGCCTACCATTGGTCCAACATTGGGAGGATGGTTGACGGACCATTTTTCATGGCCGTGGGTCTTTTATGTGAACGTGCCGGTGGGCTTGCTGGCGTTTTTCCTGACGATGATCTATATCGATAATCCCGATTATGAGCACACTACTAAAAAAGTTGATTGGTGGGGCATTGGCCTGCTGATTACCGGAGTTGGTGCTTTGCAGGTTGTACTTGAGCGAGGAGAATCCGAAGACTGGTTTGCCACCACATATATAGTGATTCTAACTGTTCTTGCTATTGTTGGATTGGTCGGATTTGTTTGGCGTGAACTCACCGCTGAAAACCCCATTGTTGATTTAAAAGTATTGAAATATCGCAACCTGGCATTAGGTTCTTTTTTTGTTTTCATCCTGGGCTTCGGATTATACGGATCCGTATTTGTTTTCCCTGTTTTTACACAGAACTTACTGGGACTTTCGGCGTTGGATACCGGATTGATTCTGTTGCCCGGTGGTATTGCTACGATGTTTATGATGCCTATTATTGGGGTCAGTTTAAAACGAAGAGTCCCGCCGCAATATATCGCCATCGCAGGAATGGTCATCTTTTTTATCTTTTCTGTGATGCTTTCGCATGAGACTCTCTCCTCGGGCATGGGTGATTTTTTCTGGCCGTTGATCCTCCGGGGAATCGGTCTCGGCTGCCTTTTTGTACCATTGACTACCATTGCCCTGTCCGGCCTAAAAGGCAAAGATATTGCACAGGGAGCAGGATTAACGAACATGATTCGACAATTGGGAGGCTCTTTCGGAGTGGCTTTGATCGCTACCTTTATCGACCGGCGGAATGCCTATCATCGTTCTGTTTTGGTTGAGCACATATCGCAATATAATGCAGTGGCCCGCCAGCACATCCAACAATTTACCGACTTTTTTACCGCTTCGGGTTCGGCCTCGATGGAAGCTCAAGCCAAGGCTTATAAGGTGATGGACCTGACTGTCATGAAGCAGATGTACCTGATGTCGTATACTGATGCCTTTTATATCGTTGGGATATTCTTTTTGCTTTGCATTCCGTTGCTATTTCTCACAAAACACAATAAAGGAGGCGGTTCAGCGGCTCCGGTACACTAAGTATCTATTCAAATTGAAAGAATTTAAATAACGACCAAATAGAAAATAGGATAATGAAGTTTACCTCACATTTTATATTAGCAGCTGCAGTATTATTGCTGTTCAATTTTTCTGCAAAAGCCCAACAGGCGGCCCAGGATTCGTTAAATCTGCAGGATGCCATTCATGCGGCTCTAACTAATCAGCCATCATTAGACCAGGTAGAAGCTGAAATCAACGCTTCAGAGTCACAAACAGATCAGGCTAAAACAGCTTATTACCCCCAAGTTGAAGCCGAAGGCAGTTATAACTATTTATCCCCCGTATCCACGCTTGACTTTAATGGTTCCGGTTTCCAGGTGATGCCGAAAAGCAATTATGATGCACATGTTGCCGCTCATCAACTGATTTATGATTTTGGGAAAACCCGGCAGAATATCGCTTTGGCACGATCCAGAACACTAACTGCCGAGCAACGGCGTGAAGTGGTGAAATGGACGATCAGCTACTACACAACGAAGACATTCTACTCCATCTTGTACCTCGATCAAAGCATGGAAGTAGTGGCCGAGCAGATCAAAACACTGAATGAGGATTTGGATACTGCCCGTAAACGATTACAAAATGGCTCGGCTACCAATTACGACGTACTTTCAATCAAAGTTCGTATCGGTGAAGAAAAGAATAGAAGGCTGGATCTTATTGATCAAAAAGAGAAGTTAAAAAGCACTCTGCGCAAGCTGTTTGGCTGGGATCCGGACAGAACTGTGGATGTGAAGGGGAATCTTGATCTTAAAAATGAAGAAGATATTACTAATCTAAATCAGGTATATGCCGATCGCCCTGATTACAAAGTGCTTCAACAGAAGAAAGAGGAACTGAAAAAGGCGTATAAATTGCGATCATTGTCTGATATGCCTAGTCTGACTGCCGGTGTAATTGCCGGATTTAAAAATGGATATCAGCCTAATATCGATAAAATTCTTGGTAACTATAGTATAGGTGTACAATTGAAAGTACCCATATTTAATGGTCATACTACACGTTATCAGAGGCAGGAGGTTCAGTCGAATATTAACTCGCTGAATGCTCAATCTCGGAAGTTAAAACGAGAGATTCAGGAAGAAGTGGAACAGGCTAAAACCGATGTAAAAACAGGTAAGCAAAAACTTGCAACCTCGGATCTGCAAATTAAACAGGCGAAAGAACAACTGCGTCTGGCTAAAATTCGTTACAAGAATGGAGTTATCACCAATACGGATTTGCTCGCCGCCGAGACAGCCCTTACAAAAGCTCGTTTCCAAAAAGTGACTACGACTTATAATATTCTCTTAAGCCAGTATGATTTGAAAAAAGCAGCGGGCGAAAAGATTTGGACTTCTAATTAATTGAACCGTGGAATATCGAATAGGGATTTCTGAATGACGAAGTTTCTTCTTAAAACCAAGTGATTTTCCGATATTTATTTGCGTCCTAATAAGTCTTTCAAAGCAGGCCGGCTATTTGTAATTTATTACCAGGCGGTTTTTTATACCGTTGAAAAATAATCAAATTGGATCCACAGAATGTTACTGCAGCCGGAATTACTGTCACAGCTGGCACCTCTCGAGCTCCGGGCCCGTAAAATTGTAGAAGGCTTTATCTCCGGTCTGCATAAGAGTCCTCATCACGGATTCAGTGTGGAATTCGCCGAGCACCGCCCTTACAACACAGGTGACGATTTTAAGCACATTGACTGGAAGGTATATGCCAAGACCGAGCGCTTCTATGTAAAACAGTTTGAGGAAGAAACCAATCTTCGCTGTTATGTTTTACTGGATACAAGCAGCTCGATGTTTTACAAATATTTTGGTGCATGGACAAAGCTGCGGTATGGCATCCATTTTGGAGCCGCCCTGATGTACCTGATGCATCGCCAGCGTGATGCTTGCGGGTTGGTAACATTCAGTGAGAATATCGAAAATTTTGTGCCGGCAAAATCATCCTACTCTCATTTAAGGATGGTATTTACAGAACTTGAGCAGCTGCTTGATCGGGAGAAAGAGGGTGCGGAAGAAAAGCGAAAGACGGCTACTGCCAAAGTTATTCATGAAGTGGCCGAGCGTCTCAATCACCGTAGCCTGGTGGTAATACTTACCGATCTTTTTGAAAATGTAGATCAGCATGACCAGTTGATTTCATCCCTAAAACACCTGCGTCATCGTAAACATGAGGTTCTGCTATTTAACGTGATGGAAGAGCAAAGCGAAAGGGATCTTGATTTTCCGGATCGGAGACTCATGATGCAGGATATGGAAACGGGATCACAGATAGAAATTATGCCGGCGCAGGTTCGCGAAGATTACAAAAAGAAAGTGGAAGAGTTGACTCATCGTTTTAAAATGGCATGCAGTGAATTTCAGATCGATTTTGAGCAACTGGATACCCAGAGCGATTTTGATTTGTCGTTACTTGCTTACCTCAATAAACGGAAGCGTTTGGGATAGCATTAATTATTGTCCAATCGATTTGCTATCCTTAATTAACAAGCTGCCTGAAAATTAATAATTGTGATACTTCTGTCGAAAGTATTACTATAGGTTTTATCGGGATAACATTCATTAATCACAGAGAATGGAGAAGATCAAATGTTCGGGCGTTGGAATATTGTTTATCGTGATGGCCTTTGGAGCCTGTAAAACAGTCGAACCCAAGCCGGAAGTCAGGTTCTTACGTCAAGCTGATCGGCAAGATTGGAAAGCCGAAATTGACAGCGGTGAGGTTGGTTTTTATGGTCAGCGTACTAAGAAGTTGATAGGACTGGATGTTGCACCTCACACCAAGGGATACCCAATTATTGTTCCAATGATGAGTATGTCAACTTCTTGCAGTGATTATCTGAGCAAAAAGGGCCCGCAAGTTACCACGTTGGAATTTCTGGTGGATAAAAAAGGAACTCCCAGTCAATTTTATGTTTTAAAATCTGCAGGACCTTGTGATACTGATGCTGCGTCGGCTGTTAAGCAGACAGACATTATACCCGGGAAAGAAAATCATATGTACAAAGCTGCACTTGTTCACATGCGTGTTCGTTTTACATATATGCAGGGAAAATGATATGACTTGATTAATTTCTCAACAAGCACTTTTACTCACTACTCACTACTCATTACTCAAGACTATATTTAGGTCACGTCAACTTTTTGGAGGATCTTGTGAAATAGCGTAGGGACAAATCGCTGCAGGTAGATGCCAAGAATTTCTGTCCCGCCTATATAAATTTCCTCTTTCCCTTTTTTAACTTTTGGCAACAGTTTTTCGGCAAAATCGGCGGGATCCATGCCGTGTTCCTGGCCATGGCCCATTTTATTGTGCTTGCTGCCGTCACCCTCAAGCATATTCATCGTGACATTTGTTTTAACATATCCCGGGCAGATCAATGAAATGTCAATGTTATCGTCAGCCACTTCCTGCCGAAGACAATCAAAATAACCATGTAAAGCATGTTTTGAAGAGGCATAGCTTGATCGCAGGCGGGTACCGAATTTGCCCATTACGCTGCTGGTAACTAAAATATGTCCGGATTGGCGGTTGATCATTGAAGGCAAAACTGCTTTGGTAAGCCTAATCGTGCCAAAAAAGTTAATTTCCATCACTTTACGTAGGACATCATTCTGAGTTTCCAATGCCAGTGAGCGTTGGCTGATACCTGCATTATTGAAGAGGTAATCGATGTGTCCGTAGATTTCGAGTGCTTCCCGGGCTTTGGTATCCAAGGAATCGCTATCGGCAAGATCAAGGGGAATGATATGAATATCAGAGGTATCGCTACCGCAATGATCCTTAACTTTTTCCAGGGCTTCCCGGCGGCGTGACGACAGGATCAGACGCGCCCCTTTTTGATGAAGAGCATAGGCAAGTGCTTCACCGATGCCTGAAGAGGCGCCCGTAATCCATATAACTTTATTCTGAAATGACATTCGTATCCGGTATTTTTAAGCGTTTTGAAATTTAACGTTAAGATGCTGAAACGATATCAGCATGACAAGAAGGGATTTTAAAAAAAATGAAGCTGTTCAGATCCTTTGTTAAGTTTGCTATCTTTACGGGATCAACGATTTGCTGCATAAAGCTGTTGTGACTCATTCTGATAATCAAAAATTACCGTTTTGAAGCCTAAACATCGCATATTATTAGTTGAAGATGAGGAAGAACCCGCAGAGATGCTGGCTAACTTTTTAGAGATGAATGATTATAAAGTGTTGGTGGCGCACGAGGGTAACCATGCCTTGGAGCTTATCGAAGAACATGCCGGAGATATCCATCTGGCTATTCTGGATATCATGGTACCCAATGTAGATGGGAAAGAGATCTGCCGGCAAATTCGCAAGCACCCGGTACTCAATGATATTCCGGTCATCTTTTTAACTGCAAAAGACGAAGAACAGGATGAGATCGAGGGCCTTGAACTGGGCGCCGATGATTATATCCCCAAACCGGCCAGCCTTAATTTGGTCAAGGCACATGTGGAGTCGCTGTTGAGACGGCAAAATCCCCAAAAGGCCAATTGGTTACAATATGGAGATACCTACCTGGATACTGATGCAAAAGAGCTGTACGTCAAAGATGAGAAGGTGGAATTGACCTCAACAGAATATACGCTGATTGAGTTGTTTTTTAAGAATCCGAAAAGAGTTTATACGCGGCAAGAGATTTTGGAGCATATTACTGAAGAAGATCGCTTCGTTTTTGATCGCACGGTAGATGTTCATGTGAAAAATCTGCGTTTGAAGATGGGTAATGCCGGTGAAGTGATCAAAACCTACCGCGGGATTGGTTATGGTTTAAATCGCGAAATCGTGAAGGTATGATATTGATTCCGGTTTTACTTGGGTGGTATCAATGATTGACTTACCCTCTTCAAAAGGGGAAAATAACCCTAATTGTTTCTATGAGCATTCGATCTAAACTTGCTTGGACATTTATACTGCTGCTGATTTTCGGTATCATGGCGATCAGCAGTTATTCAATTTTGTTTATCCGTGATTACCTGCTGGAGCAGGGACGCATTGAGATGGAGCAGGATACACAATGGCTGGCTGTC
This sequence comes from Balneolaceae bacterium, assembly GCA_035267805.1. GTDB lineage: Bacteria > Bacteroidota > Rhodothermia > Balneolales > Balneolaceae > Fodinibius. The sequence goes on from DATFLI010000460.1 coordinate 10,841, forward strand.
ACGATCTCCAATTTGGCGGAAAATAAAGATTTCAAGGAGCATTTTGAGCAGGCCGGCAAGACGTCGGATTATCAGCTGGCTCTTTACGATTCTACGGGCGCTTTATTAACATCCTATCTTGACAGCGATACTACTTTTGTGCCCCCCAAACATTTATCGAGCGGAATTATCCAGAGTTTGCATGCGCGGGGAAATTTGTCATTGCTGCCTCGTGTTCCGGATTCACCGGCTCTTACCGGCTATATCGAAATGCATGAATCTTCCAATCCGGCCCGCTATTTGTTGGCTCGTCAGCTGAAAGCCAAAATATATTATCCCATAAAAAGGATTCGCTGGATTATCTATTACGGATTATTCATCTCAATGGGACTTATTGTTATCGTGAGTATTTGGATCGCCAGGTATTTGACGAAGCCTATAACACAGATTAAGAATGTGGCACAAGCGATTGCCGAGGGAGATGTGGATCGGGAAATCAATATCAAGCGCAAGGACGAATTCGGTACACTGGCAGAGTCGCTGGATCGAATGGCCTCACGGCTGCGTGCCGATACCGAGCAGATTAAGAAATATGCCGAAAAGCAGCGCCAGTTCTTTGCAGATATAACCCATGAAATTCGAAATCCGCTACATACGATTTCAGGGGCGCTGGAGATGCTGGAGCTGGAAGATCTTCCGCTGGAAAAGAAGAAAAAATATATCCGCTCTGCACAAAACCAGACAGGGCGAATATCCCGCTTGTTTAAAGATCTGCTGACATTGCAGCGGTACGATTCCGATGAACACTTTATCGAAACAAAGCAATTTGACCTGGCTCAAATCGCCGAACACATGGAGGAGTGGTATGGTGACCGTGCCAAAGAGAAAGGTATTTCATTTGAGATCGATCAACATTCGTGTAAGGCAGTTGGGGATCCCGGGAAAATTGAGCAGGTCATCGATAATCTGATTTCAAATGCGCTAAAATATACGAATGAGGGACATATTAGCTTACGCTACAATACCGAAAAGGAATCTGTTAAGGTGGAAGTTCAGGATAGTGGAATCGGTATTTCTCAGGGGCACCTGGATCGGTTGTTTGACCGTTTTTACCGAACTGACAAAGCGCGCTCCCGCGACAAAGGAGGTACTGGGTTAGGATTGGCAGTTGTTAAAAGTATTCTCAACGCGCATGGCACCGATATTGAAGTTAAAAGTGAAGTCGGCAAAGGGACCAGCTTCTGGTTCAAATTGCCTAAAAATGATGGTTAAGTAACCTTTTGTAGAATCGGTCTAAATAGAATCTGTAGACCTTTCTTCAAATTTCCTTCATAAAGAATCGATTTCTTTACTCCAATGATTACTAATTATGTAATTGCTTCCTAATCATTCGAATCACACTCTTTCTGTGAATAGAAGAATTTAAACAATCACTGAATGGCAACAGACGAGAAACGAATTGGTATAGTTTTGATGAATCTTGGCGGTCCTACTGCCGACTATGCTGTGCGCCCCTTTTTATATAACCTCTTTCGCGACGAGGATATTATTAAACTGGGCGGAGGGAAATTTCAGGATTTGTTTGCTAAGGTTATTTCTAAATTTCGTTCTCCGAGCGTGCAGGAAGACTACGAGGAGATTAATGGATGTCCCAAAGGCTGTATGGGAAATAAGCACTGCCTGAATCGCAAGAACAGTGAGGTTTCCACCTGTTGTTCGCCTATCAACAGTTTGACAGAAAAGCAGCGACGCGGACTTGAAAAGCATCTCAGTAAACGGTTGCCGGATCAGTTTGTCAAGGTTTATACCTGTATGAGATATTGGTTGCCGTTTGCCGATACTACGATGGAAGATATGGTGGAGGATGGTATTACGCATGCGGTGATGGTGCCGTTGTATCCCCAGTTTTCGTGGACGACAACGGGAAGCAGCTACCGCGATTGGGAAGACCAGAGCAAGGAAAAGTTTGGGGATTCCAAACCATGGAAAGAGTTTCATATCAAGAATTATTATCATAATCCCCATTACCTGAATGCGATAAATAGTCGTATTGATGAGGCTTTGGATACAATGGATGAGGAAACGCGCAATAAGACACATCTTATTTTCAGTGCGCATGGCACGCCATTGCTGGAAGTGCGCAGCGGAGATCCATATACCGTGGAAATTAAAGAAACCATGGAGGCAGTGATGGATTTGCGGGGCAGAAAGGAAGATTACTGGCTGGGTTTTCAGTCAAAGGTCGGTCCGCAGAAGTGGACACAGCCCAATACCGTTGATCTGGTAAAACGCCACCTGGAATACGGAATACGGAATTTTTTGATGATTCCCATTGCTTTTGTAACTGATCACATAGAAACGCTTTATGAGCTTGGGGTCGAATTACGCGAGGATCTTGAAGAAGAAGGATATGAATTTGAGAACATTAAAGTAATGGAAGGTATCAACGACCATCCCGAATATATACACGCTCTTGCTGATGAAGTACTGAAAAAGCTGGATCATGAGGTTGATTTACGGGCAGATGGTCAGCAGGAACAGGAATCTAAAGAAGTTTCAGCTTGATTTATGCCGGCAGAGCAATCTAAAATAGCAGATTTTTGTGCGGTTGGCGTCAATCATTGGGAGGCGACTATCGATATCCGTGAGCATTTTAGTCTCAAGGATGAACAGAAAAAAGAGCTTATCCGTGGAGCAAAGCGTGAAGGCATAAACAGTTTATTCGTTGTTTCCACGTGTAATCGCACCGAGGTTTTTGCCCAGGATGTCTCGCCGCAAGAACTTGTTCGTTTGTTGACAACCTATTCAAATGCTACGCTCGAAGAATTTCATAATTACGGTTTTGAAAAGGAAGGTGAGCAGGCAGTCAAACATCTTTTTCAGGTGACCGTTGGCCTCGATTCCCAGATACTCGGGGACTTGCAGGTCGTTAACCAGGTAAAAGATGCCTATGATTTATCCAGTGATTTGGATGCGGTTTCCGGTGAACTTCATCGACTGATGCAACATGTGTTTCGGGCGCATAAACGTTCCAGGAATGAGACTTCGCTGGGAGAAGGAGCTGCCACGACTGCTTATGCTGCCGTAAAATTTGCGGTTCGGACTTTTGAAAATCTGAAGAATAAAAAGGTATTGCTTGTCGGCACGGGCAAAATCGGCAAAGTGACCTGTAAGAATTTGATTAATCTGGGAGTTGAAAGATTAACACTGATTAACCGTACCCGCGATCGCGCCGAATTTGTGGCCGGTAAGTTCGATTTGCATGTTGCGGATATGGAAAGGTTACCGCAAGAGATTGCTGATTCCGACTTGATTATCGTGGCAACCGGTGCTAAAACGCCGGTAATTACCTTGGATGATATGAAACCTTCCATTTTGGATCCCCGCTTTAAAGTGCTGGTGGATCTGTCGGTGCCCCGAAATATTGATCCCGAAATCGGGGATTTGAATTTCGTGGATTTGGCAAATATGGATTTTCTGACTGATGTGACCGACGAAGCATATCGCAAGCGCGAAGAAAATATTCCGCTGGTTAAGAAAATTATTGACGATGAACTGACCGACTATAAAAATTGGCTCAGTAAGCAGAAAGTCGTTCCCACAATCAAAGCACTCACCAATAAGTTTGATAGCATCCGAGAGGAGGAATTTGAGTTTTTTAAGAACAAGATTTCAGATGGCGATCGTGAGAAAGTTGAAAATCTGACTCGTCGCATTGTTAACAAAATTGCGGCGTACTCCATCGAACACTTGCGCGATCACCATGAATCAGAGCAGGTGGCTAAAGTGGTAAATGATATGTTTAAGCTGGAAACAAACTCAAACAATGAGTAAGCGTAAAATTCGTATCGGTACCCGCGAAAGCGAACTGGCTACCTGGCAGGCAAAGCAAGTTGCTGCGAAACTTCAGAAGCTCGGCTATGAAACCGAGCTTATTTTTGTTACCTCGGAAGGGGATATCGATCTTTCGACGCCACTCCCAGAGATGGGAGGCAAAGGCGTATTTACCAAGGCACTTGATAATGCACAGCTAAATGATGAGATCGATATTGCCGTTCACTCGTTTAAGGATCTGCCGACAGAAAATCCGCTCCCGCTTCGTGTAGCTGTTACGCTGAAACGAGCCGATCCCCGTGATACGCTGGTTGCACCCGGTGGTACTGACTTCTTGGATGATCCGGACTACGAAGCTACCATTGCTACCAGCAGTAACCGCCGTCGGGCGCAATGGCTGAATCGCTATCCCCATCATAATCTCACGAACATTCGCGGCAATGTAAATACCCGGTTGCGAAAAGTAAGTACCCGTGATTGGGATGGTGCTATTTTTGCGGCCGCCGGGTTACAGCGAATCGGTCTTGGCGAACATATTTCCGAATATCTCGACTGGATGGTGCCGGCTGCAGCACAGGGAGCAATGGCTGTGATGATCCGAGAAGATGATACAGCCATGGAAAAGATCTTGGCTCCCCTGGATCATGATGAAACGGCTCTCTGTACGACGATCGAACGAGATTTCTTGCACGACATGGAAGCAGGTTGCAGTGCCCCTGTGGGAGCTCATGCCTATATTGAAGAAGAACACGTCCATTTTAAAGCAGTTGCCCTAACACTGGATGGAACCGAACGTTATGATTTTGAAAGGCGGATATCTGTAGGGGAGGCCGGAGAGTTGGGCCACCGGGCTGCACAAGCTCTTTTAAGTGAGGGCGCCATCAAAGTGATCGAAGAAATGAAATCGCAATCATAGAAACAAGAATTTGTGTTATCCTGAACGTGTTTCAGGATCTGTGTTGCTTATTGACTTATGGCTTGCAGATGCTGAAATAAATTCAGCATGAGATTTATAGAATGAGACAAGATAAACGAAATATTTTAGTTACTCGTCCTTTATCAGCTCAGCAACTGGAATATGCCCGGATATTGGGTTTGGAAGCCATTGTCGAGCCGGCACTCCATTTTGAATTTCCCGACTATTGGGATGAAGTTTTGAAAGTGATCAATGAGAATCTGAAATCGGACTGGATTTTCACCAGTACAAATGGAGTTAAGGCCCTAAAAGAACTGATGGATGCCGGCTTACAGGTGCGTCCCGAGACGCAGCTTTTTGCTGTGGGGTCTAAAACCCAGGAGGCGCTCAAAGAATTGGGACTGGACTCTAAAATCCCGAGGACACAAGACAGCAAACACCTGGCTGAGCTGATCGTCGAAGAAGGGAAGATCAATTCAGTGATCTATTTTCACGGCAATTTAAGCCGAGATGAAATGACGGATCGTTTGGTTGAGCAAGGCGTTGAAGTGATTGAATTGGAAGTGTACGAAACGGTTATCAACCCGGTAAATATGCCTGATAAGCCGATTAGTGGGATCCTGTTTTATAGTCCCAGCGCTGTGGAAGGATTTAAGCAGGGACATGGATTTACGGACGACTTGCCACCCCTGTTTGCCATTGGACCCACGACGGCCAAAGCATTGAAAGAGCAGACTGATCTGCCGGTGGAAATCGCTAAGCAGCCTGACACCGAAGTGTTTCTGCGAACAGTATCTGATTTTATCTTTAATAAAAAAGAAAGTGTTTAGTCACCGATTATCACAGATAAGCAGTTTCAATATGTGTGAATCAGTGGCCTTAATAAAAGTATTTTATGAGCAACGAATTTCCTGAATTAAAGAATGATTTATTACTGCGTGCCTTGGATGGCGAAGAAGTCGAACGCCCGCCTGTTTGGATGATGCGCCAAGCCGGCCGGTACTTGCCGCAGTACATGAAGCTTCGAGAGAAATACAGTTTTTTTGAGCGTGTAGAGACTCCGGAACTGGCATGTGAAATAACCCTCCAGCCCATTGATGAAATTGGACCCGATGCGGCCATCATCTTTTCGGATATTTTGACCGTTCCCCAGGCTTTGGGTATTGATGTGGATCTGGTCAAGGGAAAAGGGCCTGTGATGGGCAATCCCATCCGTAGCGTGGATGATGCTTTTTCAATATTGGCAGAAGATATACCTGAGAAATTGAGTTATGTGATGGAAGCTCTAACACTAACGCGCCGAGAACTCAATGGACGAGTACCGCTGATTGGCTTTGCCGGGGCGCCGTGGACTTTATTCTGTTATATGGTGCAGGGCGAAGGATCCAAGAATTTTGATAAGGCCAAAGCATTTTTGTATCAACATCCCGATGCGGCGCGACATGTCATGAAAGAGCTGACGAAGGCAACGATCGATTATCTGAAAGCACAAGTCAAAGCAGGTGCCCAAGTCTTGCAGGTTTTTGATTCGTGGGCTGGCCTGCTAAGTCCCGAAGACTTCAACGAATGGGCTATGCCTTCTCTCTTGGAGATTTGCGAGGAAGTTGATGAGGTACCGGTTATTCTATTTGCTAAGGGTAGCTGGTATGCCTTGGAGCGATTAAGTTTTAAAAGTAAGGCCTCGGCCCTGGGACTGGACTGGACCGTCACACCGGAATATGCCAGGGAGGCCACACGTGGAAAAATTACATTGCAAGGCAATTATGATCCGTCTCATTTGTTATCTCCAACAGAAAGGATTCAACACGAAGTAAGACGTATGATCAACCGTTTTGGCTCGCAGCGATACATCGTGAATTTAGGACATGGTATTTTGCCAAACATTCCGGTAGATCATGCCCGCGCTTTCGTTGATACAGTGAAAGAATATAGTGTAACTAAAGCCGCGGATTAACACAGATATACACGGATTATCTGTTTTTAATCAGTGAAAATTTAAATAAATAACATAATAGATTACAACTTTTGGACTCTAAATCCCTCAAAAATCGATTTGAAGCTTATATCCGGAAATTGCAGGACGATATCTGTGATCGCCTGGAACAGATGGATGGCAAAGAACGATTTCGTCACGATGACTGGGATCGCGAGGGCGGGGGCGGCGGACACAGTCGCGTAATTGAAAAAGGCAATGTCTTTGAAAAAGGCGGGGTCAATATTTCGACCGTGCACGGAGAACTTCCGGAGCTTATTCGCCAGCGTTTTGAAGTGGAACAAGGATGGTTTTGGGCGGGTGGAATTTCGCTTGTCATCCATCCCCAAAGTCCAATGATACCTACGGTACATGCTAATTTCCGCTATTTTGAGTTATATGATGATGCGGGGATGTCGGAAGTTCGTGATTGCTGGTTTGGGGGCGGTGCGGATTTGACTCCTTATTATTTGTGGGATGAAGATGCCGTGCATTTCCACAAGGTGCTGAAGGCGGCTTGCGATGGGCACGGCAAAGATTTGTATCCCCGGTTTAAAAAAGAATGCGACGAGTATTTTTATAATGATCACCGATCGGAAGGCCGAGGTATCGGGGGATTGTTCTTCGATTATCT
>DATFLI010000461.1:0-6699 GCA_035267805.1 Balneolaceae bacterium
CTCAATTTCAATTGTTACCAATCAATAGTCATATTATGACTCATTTAAAAAAGTCTCCCTCCTTGCTTTGCAGGGAGGGAACAAAGGTGGGTCAAAAAATGAGCACGAACAGGTGAGCTTGAACTACAAAACTGTAAGGCAATTGTACTCCCGAACCGGCGGCAGAGCCTCTGTAGTGACCCTCTTTTGATTTCTCCCTACGCGCAGGGAGAAAAACTCGTTGATAAAATAGAGCGCTATTAAAAAAGTTATCCTTCTAAATAATCGGCTATTTTGCTCATAACGGAAGGCATATTATCAAGCTCATGGTTTTTGATCCTAAGTACCTGGAGCCCCAATTTTTCTAACACCAAATCCCTATTTTGGTCGTATTTCTGTTGATTTTGATGATATTGACCATCTAATTCAATTACTAACCTTTTCGCCGCGCAATAAAAGTCGGCAATAAAGAAATAAGCCTTTTCATTCTTTTGATTATAAATAATAGGCTTCTGTCTAAGAAACTTATACCCCTTACATCTGCGGTTTCTTAGCATTTGCCACAACTTATATTCGGCAGGAGTAGGATTATTTCGTAACTCTCTCGCTAACTTTGTTATAGATTTTCTTTTGTTCTCCAATTCATCCCTGTTGACCCAATTTCAATATCTAGTAATCAATATTAAAAATTATGAATTATTTAAAAAAGTCTCCCTCCTTGCTTTGCAGGGAGGGAACAAAGGTGGGTCAAAAAATGAGCACGAACAGGTGAGCTTGAACTACAGAACTGTAAGGGAATTGTATTCCCGAACCGGTGGTCGAGCTTCTGTAGTGACCCTCAACTACGCTGAAGCTTCGTAGAGCAAGCTCTTTTGATTTCTCCCTACGCGCAGGGAGAAAACTCTTAATTACAGATGGGTGTCATGCTGAATTTGGTTCCGCATCTATTACAAGAGATCTATGAAGAGTTACTGATCACCAGGCTGAGGACAGGAGGTCATAATCTAGCACTCACAATAATTGATATGATTCGGACACGTAGAGAAAAGCGTGGGAAAGAATTGTTAATCAGAAGGGCGAAAACAACAAAAGCCCTGCGGTTGCAGAGCTTTATTTTCAAGTAACTGTTTATAATATATGAGGATTACCCTATATGGAACAAGTTTTTCTCCAATCCATATATTAATCACTAACTAATATATAGTAATATTATAATTAATCTTTAAGTATTATGGGAATATTATTAATTTTCAACAGTGTTGAAAAATGAATCATACAAAATAAATTTAGCCGTATTTGTGCGTTATGCCTAAGCAAGTTGGTAGTCTTACTCTTTATTCGGTCGATGATCTTCATGAACAGCTCGGACTCAGCAAGATGACTATCCGGGCATATCTGCGGGAAGGAAAAATTCGGGCCCGCAAGCTTGGTGTCCAGTGGTATGTTACAGAGGAAGCTCTTCGGGAATACTTTAACGAACCGGGCACAAATAGTTCAACTACGAAAAAGAAGAAACCCGAAAATTATCGTTATGTTGTAAAGGGAATTAATGATTTGGTTAGCGAGCAAGAGGAGTGCGAGACCATTGAGGAAACAATTGAATCTATTGAAAACCAAGCGATAGTCAGCTTATTCCAGGTAGCGGTTATTGATCGGGAAACAGCTGAAGTAACAGAACTCATTAAGGCCCGCGATTTTCTGGACCGTCATAAATGAAAAAGGCTCCCGGGTCGCTCAGCCCGGAAGCCTGCCTAGTCACTCCAGCTTAACCAAGGATCTAAATAAAGCAGGAACGACCTGCTTCAATGTGTAATACGAAGTAAATAGAGAATCGGATTTAAATTTTTGATATGCTTAAAAAAGAAGAAACAAAGCTTGAAATCTTCGGATTCGGCGAAGAAGGAGAAAAAGAAGACAACACGGACAATTTTTATTGCCTGGTGAATATTACGAAAAGTCCTGAAGGTATCGATTTGAAGAAGCTTTCCATGGCCGACCCCCGCAAATTTGATGAAGTACTGAATCAGATGGGCTGTATTTTGTTGCTTCGCGGGGATGAGGTGGAGGAACTCATCAACCGGGGGGATATCACAGATAATGATCTGCACCAGTCGCTCTTTGATTTAGCCGTCGAGGAAGAGATAATTTCGTAATCAAAATCATGTCATCCTGAATTTAGTTCAGGATCTGGAATAGAAATAATGATTAGAAGCTTCTAAATCATTACTCATAGAAGATGCTGAAACAAGTTCAGCATGACATTTTAATTTTAAAGGATTGCGTAATTCTTAATACGTCCAGGAAGAAATTATTCAGTGAGCAGTGTGTCAGTTAACAGTAGACAGTAACCGGAAAAGCCAATTCCATTTTACATTCTGTTTGCTGATAAATAAGATTCTTGATTTGATAAATTTTTACGGTTAACTGATCATTGTCAACTGTCCACTGAAAACGGTCCTTGTTCCTGCCACCAGTGCCAGGCGCGCAGTAACGTCACCATCGTCTTACCGTCAGAGATTTCACCGTCATGCACCATATCTACGGCCTCATGAAATGGCATCCGCACTTTTAATAAAAACTCATCATCATCGACTTGCTGCTCGTAGGTTGTGATATCCCAGGCGGTATAGAGATGAATTATTTCATCCGAATAGCCGATGCCCGGATAAAAATGTCCCACGTATTCAAAATTCTTGCAGGTCAGCCCCGCCTCTTCTTTGAGCTCTCGTTCGGCTGTGGTATCCGCATTTTCATTGGGATCGATCTTGCCGGCCGGCACTTCGTAGAAAATCTGCGACATCGGGTAGCGAAACTGACGAACCAGCATCACATCGCCGTTTTCGAAGACGGGCAACACCGCCGAAGCTCCCGGGTGTTTGATCCATTCGCGCGTAGAGGTGGTACCGTCGGGGAGGCGAGCTTCATCCAAAAAAACATGAAGCAGGCGCCCGTTAAAAACTTCTTTGGAGGAAAGGGTTCGTTCAATGAGTTTGTGGGAATCGTTCATAGCAAGAATTTTATGTATCTTAGAACAATAACGAGTTGATGGTTGACGCTAATGATAAGAAAGATATAGGTTTCCATTGTCCGAAACATTCAACATAGATCAGAAGAAGGTGAAGGTTAAGCAGACGCTGTTTACGTGGTCGAATTTTATTTCGTTTACCCGTATTCTGGTGGCACTGCCGATCGTCTATCTTCATTATACAAACGGACAACAAATTACCTGGCTGATTACCGTACTGGTTATTTACGGCATTCTTTCTGACTACCTGGACGGTTTTCTGGCGCGCTTTAATAATGATGTCTCGGAATGGGGCAAAGTTCTGGATCCGGTGGCGGACAAATTCTGCGCGTTTATCCTGTTTCTGTATGCCGTCTACATCGGGATTATCCCGCTGTGGTTCTTCCTCCTGGAAATTGCCCGGGATGTAGTCATCATGGTCGGATCACTGTACATCCGAAAACTTCGCGGCAAGGTGGCGATGGCAGTAATGTCCGGGAAAATCAGTGTTAACGTATTGGGATTGTACTGGCTTTCGGCTTTTTTCTATCCCGAAGCCACAGCAGCGCACCAATATCTGATGGGAGCCTCGCTGGCACTTATGATTTTCTCCTTCTTTGATTATCTTCATCGGTTCAACGAGATTCGCAAAGGCGCTGAATTCAACTGATCAGCTTGTTGTTTGGAAACATTTGCCGATAAATTTGATTTTTCACTTCTGCTTCCCCGGTTGTCATTTCGACCGGAGTCCCAAAAACCTTTGGGACGAAGTGGAGAAATCTTTAGTTGATTCAATTTAAAACTATAAGGATTGTTAGCATTATTACTTTATGGATTTTCTCGAAAAAATAGGTCTTAAGAAAAAGGAAAAAGTCGAAAAGGGCGTCGAAAAGAGTCGCTCCGGCATCATGGAAAAAATCGGCAAGGCGATTGTCGGTAAAGATACTGTGGATGCCGAAGTGCTCGATGATCTGGAGGAAATCCTGATTACCTCTGACGTGGGCGTCAAGACAACGCTGGAAATTATCGATCGGATCGAAGCCCGAGTGGCCAACGACAAATACCTGAACAGCAGTGAACTTCAGAAAATCCTGCGCGAAGAAATTATCGCGCTACTTAAAGACCATGCACCCGACAAGCCTGCCGAATTCGACGCTGAATTTCCCCAAAAGCCGCATATCGTGATGATTGTGGGCGTCAACGGCGTGGGTAAGACGACGACGATTGGCAAACTGGCACATCTCTACAAAATGGCCGGCAAGAATGTGATGCTGGGTGCCGCCGACACTTTTCGCGCTGCCGCTGTGGATCAGCTTAAGATCTGGAGCGAACGCGCCGACGTGCCCATCATTCAGCAGGGACAGAATGCCGATCCCGCGGCCGTAGCGTACGACACCGTTTCTGCGGCCCAGGCTCGCGGTGCCGACATTGCACTGGTGGATACCGCCGGACGTCTTCATAATAAGAAATCGCTTATGCAGGAGCTGTCCAAAATCAAGCGCGTGATGGGCAAGGTGGTGGACGGCGCTCCCCACGAGGTACTGCTGGTATTGGATGCCTCAACCGGGCAAAATGCGATGCAGCAAGCCAAAAAATTTACCGAGTTTGTGGATGTTACCGGCCTGGTTCTAACCAAGCTGGACGGTACAGCCAAAGGCGGCATCGTAATTGGTGTTTCAAATGAGCTGGATGTGCCGGTAAAATATATCGGGGTGGGCGAAGATATCGAAGATCTGCAGGTATTCGACCGCGAGCTGTTTGTGAATTCTATGTTTTCGGATTAATACCGATCCGGTAATTGACCTTCTTTTGATTTCTCCCTGCCCGCAGGGAGAAAAACTCGTTGTCGGAAAATACGCCTGTATAAGAACCCAATTTCTACGGGTCAGATCTGTATTCTGATTTCTATGGTATTGCTACAAATCATTTTAAAAGTCTCCCTCCTTGCTTGCAGGGAGGGAACAAGGGTGGGTCAAACTCAATTTTGATTTAACTCATCCACATCGCTGTATTGACCCTCTTTTGATTTCTCCCTACCCGCAGGGAGAAAAACTCGTTGTCGGAAAATACGTCTCAAGCGGTCCGCCGGTTCCCTTTTAGCTAAAAATTTGTTTCTTATCAGAGTTCTTCCCTGCATAAACTTTCGCAAGAAGACTTATTAACGAGAATAAATAATCCATTCAATTTTATCCATTAGCCATTAAACACAGATTGGCGTATTTTCCCATTCGCTCTTTTTGACTGCCTGAAGATATTTTGCAACCCGTTTTCCAACCCCAAATTCAATATTAACCATGAGCGACTCCTCCGAAAGAAGCCCGCTGGCAAAGCTGTTGCATTACTTAAAACCGTACCGCAAGAAAGTGACCCTGGCCACGGTTTATTCAGTACTAAATAAGCTTTTTGATCTGGCACCGCCTGCCCTCATCGGGGCTGCAGTAGATATCGTCGTGAAAGGAAAGGATAGCCTGGTGGGACGCATTGGTATTACCGAACCGGCGAATCAGCTATTATTTTTAGCGGGATTCAGCGCCCTCGTATGGATTCTGGAGTCGGCTTTTCAGTATTTGTTTGAAGTATACTGGAGGGATTTGGCCCAGATCACCCAAGACAGCCTTCGCAAGGACACCTACGCGCACATGCAGGATCTGGAACTGGCCTATTTCGAAGATCAATCCACGGGCGGATTGATTGCTATCCTGAATGATGACATCAACCAGCTGGAACGTTTCTTAGATCACGGGGCCAACGATATCATACAAGTGATTGTCACGGTTGTGGTGATTGGCTCTATATTTATGTTCTCGGCACCCGAGATCGGCTGGATGGCACTGGTGCCCATGCCGTTTATCGTCTGGGGCTCGGTCTGGTTTCAAAAGAAACTCGGCCCACGCTACCGCATAGTCCGCGACCGCGCCGGAGATCTGAGTGCCCAGCTCGCAAATAACCTGGGCGGTATTGCCACCATTAAGAGCTTTGGTACCGAGGAATACGAAAATCGGCGGATCGCTCGTCTCTCCGAGATTTACAAGAAAGCCAATCAAAAAGTGATTCGTCTGAGCTCGGCTTTTGTGCCCCTTATACGCATGCTGATTCTTTCAGGATTTATCGGCATCCTCATTTTTGCCGGCCTTAAAACCCTGCGCGGCGATATGGCTGTGGGGCTGTATAGTTTACTAATTTTTGTAACCCAGCGCCTGCTTTGGCCGCTGACCCGCCTGGGCGAAACCTTTGATCTCTATCAGCGGGCTATGGCCAGCACCCAACGCGTTATGGGCCTTCTGGATATCGAAGAAAAACTGGACGACGGAACTGTTTCCCTTGATCCGAAAAAAGTTGACGGGGAATATAAATTCGATCATGTTGATTTTTCTTATCGAACGGGAGGACCGGTACTGAAGGATCTGAATCTGACAATCGAAGCCGGTCAAACCGTGGGAATTGTCGGTGCCACCGGAGCCGGGAAGAGCAGCCTTATCAAACTCATGTTAAGGTTTTATGACGTTACCGACGGACATATCTTACTGGATGGCCGTGATCTCCGGGAATACAAAATCAATGATCTGGTCAATTCCGTGGGATTGGTAAGCCAGGATGTGTTTCTTTTTCACGGAACGGTGGCCGAAAATATTCGCTACGGAACATTTAACGCCAGCGATAATCAGATCGAAGAGGCGGCCAGGATGGCCGAAGCTCACGATTTCATTATCGGGCTG
>DATFLI010000462.1:0-3742 GCA_035267805.1 Balneolaceae bacterium
ATGGCTTCTTCAATTTCATGTCGATTTTCTTCTACCGCCTCCCGGCCAATTTCGGGGCGGGCGCCGGCTCCGAGTCCGTTGGTGAGATTTGCCCCCACCTGGATGGTAATATCAGCCATGCTGTTTTTCAGGGCCTGGGCATCGGTGTTCAGAGCGATATACTCCACACTGGTCAGCCCTTTGTGAATCATGTTGTTAACGGCATTTCCGCCGCCGCCTCCAACTCCTACGACTTTTATCTTCGCATTGTCTTGACCGTCGATGTCAAAACTGAAACGAGAATTTAGGTTAGACATAATAGTACTCCTTATTTAGATTGCTTTGTGCTGTTTATTATTGCTACTTGATTGCTATTTATAATTCCTTGAACCAGCTTTTCATACGGTCCGCGATTCTGTTCATCACTTTCTCAACGCTTGATCCTTTGGTTGAGGATGGAATGATCGCCTGGTTCTGTGGACCGCTGCCCGTCTTGATGGCGTGCATAACCAACCCCACGCCGGTAGCGTAAATCGGGTTGTTAACTTCCTCGATGAGTCCGCCGCTAAGTCCAAGCGGCTTACCGATTTTGGCATCCATACCGAGCACCTCATTCGCCAGCGGACAAACGTTCTTGATTAGCGATCCGCCTCCGCTTAATACTACTCCGGCACTGAGTGAATCCGCGTAACCGCTGCGTTTTACCTCTATGGCGACAATCTCCAGAATCTCCTCCATGCGTGCCTGTATAATTTTGCCCAAAATGCTTTTTGTAATTTCTTTCGGCGGACGCCCGGCAATACCCGGCACGGTAATGGCTTCATCTTCTTCAATCAGATCAATGTATGCCTCCCCATGCTCGCGCTTGAGTTTTTCGGCCTGATCATCCAACACGCTTAACCCTATGCGGATATCATCCGTCACTTTTTTACCGGCAATAGCAATGACGGCTGTATGACGAATAGTATTATCCTGGAAGATGGCGACATCTGTAGTACCTCCTCCGATATCCACAAGAACAACACCGGCTTCTTTTTCTTCATCATCCAGCACGGAATAGGAAGAGGCCAGGGGTTCCAGAATAATATCGGCTACCTGGTAGCCGGCACGTTCTACGCAGCGGTAGATGTTCTTTGCCGCAGATACAAGTCCGGTAATGATGTGGACTTCAGCTTCCATTCGCATGCCGCTCATGCCCACCGGATCGCTGATGCCATCTTGCCCGTCAACGACAAATTCCTGTGGAATCACATGAATAATTTGCTGGTCGGTCGGCAACATGATACGCTGGCAATCTTCTAACAGGCGCTCTACATCATCAACTGTAATCTCATTGTCACGGTTGTTAATAGTGATGACGCCCTTACTGCGCATACTGCGGATATGGTCGCCGGCTATTCCCACATTTACGGAATTGACTTCAATGCCCGAAGCCAATTGGGCTTGTTCTATGGCTGTCTGGATGGCATTTACCGTTTTGTCAATGTTGACAACCACCCCCCGATTCAATCCGTCACTTGGTGCTTTTCCTACGCCAAGGATATGAATGCGATCTTGTGGATCAATTGAAGCCACAATGGCACATACTTTCGTTGTACCAATATCCAGACCAACAACAATTCTATCTTCTTGTTCTTCCATAATGTTATTCACGTGCAGTTATTAGATTTATACGACCTCATAGTTCATATCATGCTGAACTTGTTTCAGCATCTCTTTAGGTTCGGGAGATTCTGAAATAAATTCAGGCTGACATATTTTATGTATTGGTTGTGAGTTTTCATTTTTCGCGAGTGACGATCTGCCCTTCAAATCGCAGATCAATTGATCTCATTTTTTTAATTCCCTTTTCTTTGACTACCTGTCCGTAAAAGGCTTCCCAGTTTCGGAGCCGTTTATCAAAGCCGCCATTGCCAAAAATCAGCTTAACACTATTTTGATTTGTGACAGCTACCACACCTTCGTCTTTGGTCCATGCCACTTCACTGATCGTAGCATTACTGACAGGCCTTTCTTTAACTTCTTTAAGGAACTCTGCTACTGTTTTATAACCTTTACTGCTGATCGTATCGCCGATCGGTTTAGCACTAAATCCGTATAGGATTGGTACATCCACTGAGCTTTTTAACTTCAGGGGAAGTCGAACACCGTCTTCATCTACAAAAATCTTTTGATTACCGTCTACGAGCATGGCTATGGGCTGTCGCTCTTTAATATTTATCAGCAAATTGCCACTCGGCTCAACGCTAATGTCTGCCTGCTTTACATAAGGGATTTGTTCAAAGCGCTTCATAATTTGACCAAAATCCATGCTATCGGGATTCATACCCAGCGGGACGTCAACCTTTTTTAGGTTTGCCGTAGAGACAAAGTGATTGCCTTTAAACCGAATTTGGTGCACGGTCATCGTAGAGCTCCAATAGAAGCCCGCCACAATAGCCAGTCCGAGCACTAATATCGCCCCTGCAATCCAGGGAAGTGGATTTTTCCCGTTTTTAGCAGCGGTTTTTACCGTGCTTTTGGGTTCCTCGTTATGTGATTCCCTTTCTGTCATTATAATTTTTTCTGATATCGTAAGTACGACACTTGCGACACCGTTTATTATAAAATTAGTTCTGGCCCGAGCGTCCGCTCGTGCCGTTTCTTATGATTTTAGTTTTGAAATTCCTGTTTTCAGTGCTTCTACAAACTGTTCTCCATATTTATAAATGTCTCCGGCTCCCATTGTAATGACCACATCTCCGGGCTCAACAATTTCTTTGAGCTGACCGGGTAATTCCTCCTTGTTTTCAACATAATGGACCTTACGATGTCCGTACTCTTTGGCGGCATCTGCAATTAACTTGCCGGTTACCCCCTCAATTGGTTTTTCCCGGGAAGGATAAACATCCGTAATTACACAGACTTCAGCATCGAAAAATGAGAGTCCAAATTCTTTATAAAGATCCTGTGTTCGCGAGTACAAGTGTGGCTGAAAAACAGCCACAATACGACGATCCTTCCACCCTTTACGGGCGGCATTCAGTGTTGCCTGCACTTCGGTAGGATGGTGGGCATAATCATCAATCACCATGACATCATCCTGATCGGCTTTAAGCTGAAATCGACGGAAAACGCCCTCAAATCGTTCAAGACCGGATTTTATGTGGTCGAAATCAATATCTAATTCAAGTCCTACTGCTACGGCTGCCAATGCATTTTTTACGTTGTGTTCACCGGGCGCTTTAAGCAAGATCCGGCCCAACTGATTGCCTTCGCTGATAACTGTAAAACTGCTGTTAAAGTGATCCATCTCAATGTCTGTAGCTCGAATCTGGGCTTGGGGGGTCAGTCCATAGGTGATGGTCCGCCGGTCGATGGATGGGATGATACTGCGGACAGTGGGATCATCCAAACATAGCGCCACTGCGCCATAAAATGGAACTTTGTTGGCAAATTCTATAAAAGCATCTTTTACATCATCGAGATTATCATAAATATCCAGATGCTCTGCCTCGATATTTGTGATGACAGCAAGCGATGGTGTCAGCCGCAGGAAGGTCCGGTCAAATTCATCGGCTTCGACTATAATTATATCGCCTTTACCCACTACGGCATTGGTCTTTGAAAAACTGTGTACTTTGCCGCCTACAATGATGGTCGGATCGAAACTGCCATCCTGAATAACGTGACCTATCATGGTTGTAGTGGTTGTTTTACCGTGTGTACCGGCTACGCCAACTCCATATTTCATGCGCATCAGCTCGGCCAGCATCTCGGCACG
>DATFLI010000463.1:0-5976 GCA_035267805.1 Balneolaceae bacterium
CAGACCGCACCGGCGGCTGGATTGCGCTTTGGGCAGGAAACTATTCCGACGGAACCTATGCGAATTTGCGTATCACCCGCCAAGAAGATTAACCTTTTGTGTGCTGAATAGCTGCGGGAATCTGGAATATCGGATAATCTATAAATCTTACGAAACCAGGTTCTTGAGATGAAAGATTTATCATGTTAAAAAATTACCTAACCGTTGCCCTCCGGAATTTGCGGCGAAACAGAACATCGGCATTTATTAATATTACCGGACTGGCCATCGCGTTTTCGTGTTGCATCTTTATCGTACTCTTCATTATGGATGAACTTAATTACGACCGGTATCATGCCAACAGTGCGCACATATACCGTATTCAACAGAAAACAAGCGATATGGGATATGGGCCCGGAACTTCATGGCTGCTGGCAGAGACTCTAACAGACGAGTTCCCGGAAGTCAAATCCGCAGCCAGAATTCAGGAGTCTACCGGTGAACAAGTGTATATTGAGATGGGCGAAGAACTCATTGGAGAAGATAATGACCTGTTTGCCGATAATTCCGTATTTGAGATTTTTACGCTGCCGCTACAAATGGGTGACGCAGCAAGTGCGCTGAGTGCCCCAAATTCCATCGTTATCAGCCGGGATATGGCTGAGAAATATTTTGAGGATCAAAACGCTATGGGTCAGGTCCTCCGCACGAATATCCGCTCACAATGGTTTGAACTTCAGGTATCAGGCATCCTCGACGACATACCATCAAATTCCAGTTTCGATGTGGATTTAATTCTTCCATGGGCAGTCCAGTACGCAATATATGATCAGCCGGGCAGGGACCAAACCGAACCACATCCGAGGGATACCTGGAGTATGATCGGCACGTCCACGTACGTTCTTCTGGAGCCATCGAGCAATGTTGAGGATCTGAGCCTCAAACTCGAAAATTATTTCCGGGATCTCCCCTTTGAGACCTATATCAGCGGCATACAATTGCAGCCTTTAACAGATATTCATCTGTATCAAACGGGATCCGACGGCAACAGGACGGCCGGTGGGATTCAGACCATTTATCTCTTTGCAACAATTGCCGTTTTGATTCTTTTGGTGGCCGGCATTAATTATGTGGTTTTGTCTTCGGCTACCGGCGCTGCAAGAGCCAGGGAAATCGGCGTACGAAAAGTGGTTGGCGCGCACCGAAGCGATCTGGTGAAGCAGTTCCTGAGCGAGTCCATATTGCTTTCATTGTTATCTCTCATATTGGCCGGACTGGTGGTTGACTTGCTTTTGCCGTGGGTAAATAACTTTATGGGTAAGGAACTTGATGCCAATTATTTCCCTGTATGGCAATTTGTTTTGATTCTGATGGGGGGAGCGCTTCTCGTCGGGCTGGCGTCGGGCGGATATGTAGCCTTGTATCTGACTGCGATGCAGCCGGTGACGACAATCAAGCAGAAAATGCTGAACGGTCACTCTCGCAGTCGTCTCCGAAAAACCCTCATTGTTATTCAGTTTACAGTGTTCGTCATTCTTATGGTGTCAAGCCTTACCATATATCAACAGTTACGTTACATCCAGCATACTCAATTAGGATTCGACGAAGAACAGCTTATAGCCATAGATATGAGCAGCAGTGACTTCGGCCGACATTACAACGCTTTTAAAACCGAGATACAGGGAAATCCTGATATCAAGGGCGTCTCCGCGGGACTCACGCTGCCGCTGGTGCGAACCGGAGTTATGTTTCGGGAAGCGAACCTCCCGGACAATCCGGATCAGAGTGTCAGGTATTTTGCCAGCTATGTTGATAACGATTTTTTCGAAACTTTAAATACTCCGGTGGTAAAGGGACGTACCTTTTCACCGGATCGTCCCTCGGATTTATCTGAATCCGTGGTTCTCAATCAAATGGCGGTGAATACACTGGGTTTAGATAATCCGGTTGGATCAATCATTGAGCTTCAAGACGGTCCTGCCAGAGTCATTGGCATCGTGGATGACTGGCTTGTTTCATTCTACAATGAAGCCATGCCTCTTGTCTTTTATTTCCGTCTAGGCGATTCTTTAATCGGCAGTATGATTATTCGAATCGGTCCGGAGCACATGGGTGAAACTCTTAGGTACCTGGCCGACGTTTGGAGCACTTACGCACCTGAAGCAATTTTCAGTTATCAGTTTATTGACGAGGAACTCAATCGACAGTATGAATCGGACAGGCGTCTGGGCGTCGTCATCACCATTTTTTCCGGGCTCAGTATCGCCATTGCATCCATGGGATTGTTCGGCCTGGCCCTGTTTATGATCCGGCTTAAGCGAAAGGAGTTCAGTGTCCGCCGGGTTTTTGGCGCCTCCGTCCGCGACCTGACTTACATCCAGTACAGAGAAATCGTAATCCTGGTCATTTTCGGATGTGTCATCGCCTGGCCCATCGCCTGGTACGCCGCACACCGCTGGCTGGAAAATTTTGCATATCGTATCAATCTGGGGCCGTGGATTTTCCTCCTGGCGGGATTGCTGGCGCTGGTCATCGCTCTGGCAACGGTGAGTTGGCACACACTCCGGGCGGCCACGGCCAATCCTGTCGAAGCTCTTCGGTGCGAATAGTACCGAAGAGCGAAGATCCGGCCGCTGCCGGATTGAGGCATTGAGATATGAGTAACAATTTTTAGTTATGAGTAATTACTGAAGTACTGGTCATGATAATGCCGAACGACTCATGGCTCTTCAGGGGAAATTATGTTTAAGAATTATGCAAAAATTGCTATTAGAAATTTATTGAAGTACAAGATTTACTCCTTTATTAATATCATTGGCCTTGCTGTTGGTATGGCTTGTGTTATTATTATCATGTTCTGGGTGCTGGATGAATTAAGCTATGACAGATTCCATAAGCATAGTGAACAAATATATCAAATTATCCAGGAAAACAAGAGGTATCCCAAAGATTCGGATTATGCCGAGGAAGACATTCCAAATGCATCCACCCCAGTATTGGTTCAAAATATTCCTGAAATTCTAAACGCTGTAAGGATGTACGATAGAGAAAATTGTCTTGTCAGATATAATGATACAAAATATTATGAGGATAAACTGTATCTCGTCGATCCATCTTTTTTTACCATCTTCTCTTTTCCTTTAGTAATCGGTGAACCAAATCAGATTCTCTCGAATAAACAGAATATTGTTATCTCAGAAAGAATTTCACAAAAATATTTTGGCCGGGATAATCCGGTAGGAAAGGTTCTTACATTCAATGATAATGACATGTTTACAGTCAGTGGTGTCATGAAGAATATCCCTTACAACTCAAGTATTAAGGGTGATTTTTTTATCTCTATTCAAAACTTTGACAATCGAGATAGATGGTTCTTGCAATGCGAAGGTTTCTTACTAATGCAAAAACAAGCGAATCCTGAGATAATCGAACAAAAAATTGATGAGGTGTTAAAGAACTATCGAACCGATTCTGGTTATAAGATGTCATTACGACCGTTATATCAGATACATCTATATCGGGAGTTAGGAGAGAAAGGACGTATTATATATGTGTACATATTCACTTCAATCGCGTTATTTATCCTGGTAATCGTCTGTCTGAATTATATTAATTTATCTACTGCATTATCTACCAAACGAACAAAAGAGATCGGATTAAAAAAGGTCATTGGCGCTGATAAAATTCAAATAATTACGCAGTTTTTAACCGAATCCATTTTATACGTATTCATGGCGCTGATTTCTTCACTGGTATTAATAGAAATTGTTATATTTTGCTTTGATACTCCACTCGGGAAATATCACGTTTATGATTATATGGATTTGAAAGCCACAGGTGGACTTTTAGCGATTGTATTCATTACAGGGATTGCCGCCGGAGCATATCCGGCATTTTCTTTTGCCGATTTACACCCCATCCAGATTTTTAAAAAACACTTCGACTTCAGGAAAAGAAGCAACTGGACAAGAAATTCACTGATTATTATCCAGTTTTCAATTTCAATTTTTTTGATCATTTCAACCATCATAATTTCAAAACAGGTCCGATATATTCAAAAGATGAACAGTGCTATAATTGAAGAACCGGTTTTGGTGATCCCATTGAATAGCTCGTACAGAGCGAATTACACCACAATCAAAAATAAGTTAATACAGAATACTCAAATCAAAAATGTGACGACTGCAACCAGTCTTCCAGTGAATATTGGCAATTTTAATCCGGTCACCTGGGAAGGGAAAAGTTCGCAAACAACGCTAGATAGGCCGATGTATTACGTATCTGTTGATTATGATTATATTGAAACATTTAATATCCAATTCGTTGACGGAAGAAATTTTTCGAAACAGTATGCGCTTGATGAATCAAATTATATTTTGAATGAGAAAGCAGTACAAACACTTCAAATCGAATCCCCAATAGGGAAACGATTTACTATGAATGATAAGCAGGGGAGAATTATCGGTGTGGTGAAAGATTTTCATTTTAACTCATTGCATAATGAAATTGAACCATTAGTCATTACAATGGCTCATTTTATGGATAAGCGGTATATGTTTATTCAAATACTCCCGGAAAGGATTTCTCAACAGATTCAATTTATAAAATATACCATAGAAGACGTATCTCCTGATTTTCCTGTTCAATATTTTTTTCTGGATGAGAGTGTTGAGGAATTGTACAGATTTGAAAAACAAGTTCATTTTAATTTAGAGCTTTTTACTATGATATCCATTTTCGTTTCATGCCTCGGGCTGTTGGGCCTGGTAGTGTTCACAATTGAGCAATCGGTAAAGGAAATAGGCATCAGAAAAGTCCTGGGCGCTTCAGTATTTACTATTATATCATGGCTGATTCAACCGTTTGCGAAATGTATATTTGCAGCTAATCTGTTTGCCTGGCCTTTTGCTTACTATGCCTTGAACAAATGGCTACAGAATTTCGCCTATCGGATTGATATGACGATCTGGCCGTTTGTAATCGCTGGGACGGCAGCACTGACTATTGCTCTAATGACGGTCAGCTGGCTGGCCATTCGCGCGGCTACGGCCAATCCTGTCGATGCGCTACGGTACGAATAGCAGAGCGCAGGGCTCACAGGGAGACCCGAATCCGGAGACGGGAAAAGACAGTTTGCAGTAGGCAGTAAGCAGTTGACAGTTCGCAACCACCCCGTCCCCCGTAAATGGCACACAGATAAACGCAAAAACAACAGATATACACAGATAAAACAACAAAACTTCTAGCCGCGAATGGCTTAAAATACGCGATGAATATTAATTATTTGCTCAGGACATTGATGTTATTTTTTACGTTTCACTTTTCACGCTACACGACAGTACCCAGTGCTCACTGCCCATTGCCAACCGCCAACTGCTTGCTGCCTACCGGGTTCTTCCTTCCATTCGAAGGGATTACGTCTGCCGTTCGCCCTTTGCCGTTTGCCGGTCTAACGCTATGCACTCTGCGCCATGCGCTTTGCCAGGCCGCAATTGACCGCTGACAATTGACGAATAACCGTCCAACTGATAGGATTCCTTATGTTCAAACACAACCTGATCACCGCACTCCGGGGCATGCGGAACCAAAAGATGCAGACAATCATCCTAGTGTCAGGAATGGCGCTGGGATTGACCGCATGCTTCTGGATGGCTCACTGGCTTCTGCACGAATTTCATTATGAAAGGATCCATGAGAATGCGGATCGCATTTTCCGCGTGGAACTCGAAATGCATAATCCCGAGGGGATATCACTGGGCGCCGCCACTCCGACCCCTCTCGCACCGCTCCTGAAACAAGAATATCCAGAGGTGCTGGATGCCGCCAGGCTCCATCAATTTGCGGAGACCACCATGCATTTCCGAGACCACAGTTTCAGCGAAGACCACATTATGGCTGCCGACCCGTCGATCCTGTCCATGTTTACATTTACCCCGATCTATGGTGCACTCAATACTGCGCTGCAGACGGAAAATTCAGTGGTGATCACGGAATCCG
>DATFLI010000464.1:0-6253 GCA_035267805.1 Balneolaceae bacterium
GTATTTCCTGTTGAGACAACGCGAATTGTAAAGAAAATGGTTGTTAAAGCTTTAAATGAACCAGCTTCACCTCCATATTTAGGTACAAATGACGGTTGGGTAGAAGCAAAATGGGAGGAATTATCATGAATTATTTTGATCACCCATATTCTCGTTTCGGCCTAGCTTCTGTTCTTGCTAAAAATGATGTTGACATTCAAGATGAAGAGGGAATCCCAGAAAAGGAAATATTGGCAGAATTAGTTGCTAATTATATTGAGTTTTCAATGCATTCATTTAGAATGCATACACAAGATAAACCTCAAGAAGATACTAATAGCACGTTAAGATTTAGGTATATCGGGAAAAATGAAGTTGAAGAATCAGGCCAAGGATCGAAAGACAAATTTTATATTGCTCCCCATATAGTAACCAGTGATATGGGAGCACGTTATTTGATAAAATACTCTCGAAAAATACCTACTCTTCTGAGAGAGAAAGGTGAACTTGAGAAATCGTTTGAATTAAAACGCTCCTTTTCACCTTTTACAGCTAAAATTAATGAGGGAGTCAAAAGTCGGAGTTATCCTAAGGGGTCCATCTTTGAAGCAGGATTTATTTTAGCGGCTACTCTTTCAAAAAATAAACCGGCAACATGGGTAAACTTAAGTAATCAGGTTATGATACCTGATTTGCAGCTCGAAGATCTTATTGAATTCATTCGATTGTTTGATCAGATGCAGAGCAAAGAAACTGGAAATTTGTTAACGAGAAAATTAAAAGCCGGTAACAAGAACTATCGTCCGCCCATTTATAATGGAAATTATCCTTATGCTCCACCTTCCCCAATATTTGGTCCTGTGGGTTTGGTAGGTGCAATGGGCCAGTGGGCCAAGCGTGCCAAAATATGGGAGAGAATGGAGAAGGTTTTGGAAAAGTTGGTCTCGCGGCCAATTTATTTAGTAAGCTACGATCCTAATCTTTTCCGACAAGTGCATTTGGGGCATCATGTAAAGCGGTTGGCAGAGAAATATAATCTGCCGAAGATTATTAATGATCTTTATCATGCCCATTTTTATAATCCTGAACATAATAAACGGGATAATAAAACGAGAGAACTGTTCTTTGAGATGGCCAGCCGATTTTTGCAGTTTTATACCGCCTCTTCATTTCAGGACTTTTTATCATTTCGGTTAGAGTATCCACATTCATTTTCAACAATACTGGAGGATTATTTTATGAGCGAAAAAAATATATCTAAAGATATCGTACAGTCTGCCCGGCAATATGGAAATTACTTGAACAAGGTAGCTTTCATTATTGGGAAAGATGAGGCTGAAAACAAGAATACAAATCGTGACTTATATGAGGCCAAAGCTAATATTTTAGCTCAACTTGAGAGTACTGCAATGAGCTGCAAGAGTGCTACTTCACTATTTGCCCAGCTAAATGTGCAAGCGGGGCGCATGTCCAATATGGATGTTCCTGCGGAATCTTCGCGATTTATTGAAGCAACCAATTCTGGAGAAATTTCACTAGACCAAGCCCGCGATCTGATTTTAGCATACATGCGTTTGCGAAGTGCAAAAAATAATCACGAAGATTCCGAGACTTCACTAGAAGGGACTTTTTCCACGAATTAAAAATCCATTCACCTGAACCTTTACATAAAACAAAAAATTCTTATGAAAGACATCAAAGGAATATCGGTTACACTACTTTCACAAATGAATAATCATATCGCTAATGGAGGAGAAAAATTACTTGGAAATGCTTCTTCCATTAAACGACGGCCGGATGGGAGAGTTTATATATCCGGACAGATGCAGCGACAGGCATTATTTAGCGCTATTGAGCGTTTAAATTTGGAAAGCTCTGATCGTGGAAATACGTATGTAAGCAATGGCGATGGTACGACGAATAAAATTGAAAAAGATCTTCGTGCGGATATGGGTGGATTTATGCATCCTTCCCAAGGTGATTATTCTGGTCGTAGAACTGCACCGATGAGTGCTACGATGGCTGTTGCTCTTAAAGAAAGTGATGTTGGTCGTGATCTACTCATTCGCATTAAACAAAATCCCAATGATGATTCTGAACAAAAGCAGGCGTTAGCAACAAATGAGTTCAGTCAGGATGATGCCATACAAAGTAGTTTCCATCTTGATGTGTCCGCTCTTTCAATAAGCAAGGCATTTAATTACGAAAATGAGCGGCATGTAGAAACTAAATTTGTAAAGCACGTGAATGAAAAAGAAAGGTTACGGCGAGCTAACCTGTTTTTAGATAGCACCCGCTATCTTACGGATTATGCCAATCAAGCGCGGAATGCAACTACGGGGGAACCCCAGAAAGTACTAATCGTGCTGGATACACGGCTTTCAAGAAAGGCTGCGCGTTTCTTCGAAATGAGTGAAATTGAGCAGAAAAATTTGTTTAAGGAACTGGATGCCAGAGAAGCTGAGTACTTTTTAGGAGACGATACGACGGAAGAAGGTTTTACAGTGTTTGAAGCGTATGAAGAAGCTGCCCAATCTATAGAATCACTATACGATCCCACTCCTGAAGGTGAGGAACCGGTTTCTTTTGAATTATTTGCCGAACAAGTCGATGGATGATTTGCTGGCCAAACCGTTTGGGGGAAAGCCCATAACCTTAGAAGCCCATACCAAACATGTAGTTTCAGAAGCGCGCAATTTGCTAAGGGCACGTCCATTTTGGGGGCAGAAGTACAATGGGATTACTGGTAAAGATCTGGAATCTCAAGTAGTCAGAGCTGCTGAATTTCATGATAAAGGAAAAGCACATGAGATTTGGCAGTCAGCCTGCCAAAAAGATAGAGAGCACTTTCTGAAAACGGGTGTTAAAGAGGGGGAATATCTACGGCGATGTGGATTACGGCATGAGTTTGCCTCTTTGTGGTGGGCTAAGAACAACGGCAAAGATTTAACATTAGCTGAAAAAGCAGCAATTGCAGCGCATCATGGCAAGTTATCATACCAACATAGCCATCGTTGGGAGAATGATGGGGATGGTGCATTTAAAGCCATTTGGAAGGATTTTCAAAAAGTAGACTATAGATTAAATGAGGAAAAAGATGAGTTAAAAGAGGTACTGTTAAATCGATATAAAATTGCCGGAGTCCGTAGTCTATTGCAATTGGCTGATCACAGAGCAAGCAGAAAGGAAGCCGGTGGAAAGCTGCCACCAATAAATCAATCCTTTGATTATTCCTTTGCTTACAAAACCAAACGACCTGTACAAAAAGCGGTTGTAGAACACAGTGATAAGCAGGAAATGATTTTGCGTGCCCCTACCGGTAGCGGAAAAACAGATGCAGCTCTGCTTTGGGCGAAGTATCAAATAGAAAACGGCTATGCTGATCGTTTGGTAATTGCTATGCCAACACGTTTTACATCGACATCTTTAGATATGGATGTCTCGGAAAATGTAAGTGAAACAGGGCTTTATCATTCCAGTGCATGGTTTGCACGCTACAGAAATGATCAACAACAAAACAAAAGTTTTGCTTTAGAGGTTTTTAAATTGGCTCGTCTTTTGATGATGCCAGCCACAGTATCAACCATTGATCATCTTTTGATGTCCTTGACTGGAACCCAGGAAGATCATCATAGTATTTTTTTCAATCTTATGAACTCTTGCGTCGTTATAGATGAGGCCGATTTTTATGATGAATTTGTGCAGGCGAATATTACGAAGCTTCTAGAAGTTTTACGGGTTTTCAATATTCGAATTTTGATCATGAGTGCAACAGTTCCAGAATCGGCCAAGGAATTATATGAAATCGATCAGCTCATTGATCCTTATTTTTCTTCAAATTCAAAGGAAGGTCGAAAGGTATCCAAAAAGAAAAGGTGTCAAATTATAAATGAAGGGACCGTAGAAAATATTGAGAATATAAGCGATGTATTGCATTCGATTCTGGATCAGCAAAGACCGACTGCTATTATTTATGCTAATACTGTAAACAGGGCTCTTGAATATTATGATTGGTTTTTGGAGAGAAATGCTGAGCCTATTTTATATCACTCGCGATTTACAGAACCAGATAAGAAACGAATTGAAGAAGGTCTTATTAGTGCTTTAGGCAAAGATACTTGGAATAGAGAAAATGCAAAAGGTATAGCGATTTTGACTCAAATTGGGGAAATGAGTTTAAATATCAGTGCCCCTGTTATGGTTAGTGATTTATGTCCAATGGACCGATTAGCTCAACGAGCGGGACGTCTAAGTAGATTTGAAGAGATGGAACCAGGAAACCTTCATATTGTAACCCCCGTAAAAGATGAAAAGATATATCCTGCTCCTTATGGAGAATATAATCGGGAAGAAAAAGAATGGGTGCCTGGTAACGCATTATTACAAACTAAAGACATGCTCAAGGATGGGGCATATTCTGCTAATGATTTTGTGCAAACAGTTAATAAATTATATCCTGAAAATAAACCCTTTGGAGGTAGAGCGTCTGTAAACAAAGATGAATTAGATAAGATGCTCTACAATAACTGGTTAATAAATCCAGCCTCAGAAACGGATGATAATGACTTCGAAACACAAGAATGGCGAAGTAGAGATATACCATCCCAGCGAATGGTCCTAACTCAAGAGCCATACGATTTTAATTCTTTTAATAAGTATAGAGAGTTTGAACTTGAATTTGGGGTATCGTGTCCAGTTTGGCAGATTGAGACTGGAAAAAGGCTAAAAAGGGTGACCGAAGGTAAGTTTATGGTTGGTGATGAAGAAGTGGTCAGAGCATGTTCAACTTATTATTCGCCTACAGAAGGTCTAATTTTGAATAAAAATAGAGAACGATCAAATAGGGATCAGTTTTTATAATACGAATTAAAACCAAACGTCGGTCGCGGCCAGTTGAGATTTATAATGAAGCAATAATTAAACCTGACAGGTTTCAAAAACCTGTCAGGTTTGGGAAGAGCCCTATGCCACAGAAACGCATCCCACTTGAACCGGGCCAGATATACCACATCTGGACACATGCTAATGGAGATGAAAATCTATTCCGGGAAGATGAAAACTATCGTTATTTCCTGGAGAAATACGCCTACTATGTGTATCCAATTGTTGAGACGTTTGCTTATTGTCTGATGCCCAATCACCTGCACCTAATGGTGCGGGTGAGAAAAGAAGCTGATCTTTTAAAAAGAGACTTAGACCTGACAGGTTTCCAAAACCTGTCAGGTCTTGTTTCTAAAAGATTTAGCAACCTTTTCAATGCGTACACGAAAGCTTATAACAAGAAGTATAATAGAATGGGCTCCTTATTTATAAGGGGATTTCAACGAAAGAAAATTACCAATAGAGAATATTTCAGCCGCCTAATTGTCTATATCCATAACAATCCGGTACATCACGGTTTTGTAGAACATACTAACAACTGGCCTCATACCAGCTGGCATGCGTATGTGTTGAATAGGGGCACGAAGATAAATAGGGAAGAAGGGTTGAAGTGGTTTGGCGGTAAAAAAGCCTTTAAGCAGGTACATAAGAATTTGAATCCCCCAAATTTAGTATCGGTATTTGATGGATGAATCATTTAAAATGAGTAAACCTGGAAGGTTTGTTGAAAACTAAAAGTTATGAACACTGAAAAAGAAAAACCTATTACCGGCACTGAAGTTGCTTATTACTTTGTCTGCGCTCGCAAACTTTGGTTTTTTGCCCATAATATCCAGTGTGAGCATGAGAGTGATGCTGTGCGCATGGGGCGTCATATACACGAGACCAGCTACAAGCGCAAGAAAAAAGAGGTGAGCGTGGACGGTGTTATCGTCGTTGACTGGATTGATCACGATAAAAAAGTTATTCACGAGGTAAAAAAATCTGCCAGTATGGAAGAGGCCCACGAATGGCAGCTCAAATATTATATGTGGTATCTCGAGCAAAAAGGGATGGATGTGGCCGATGAAAAGAGCGGTAGTGAGTATGAAGATAGAGCTGAGAAGCGTGGTTATATAGGGGAATTAAATTATCCTAAATTGCGCAAGACCAAGCGGATCGTGTTATCGAACAAAGATCGTGAGACTATTGAGCAGAAGATCATCCCCAATATCAAAAAAATCAGGAATCGCGAAAAGCCTCCGCGGACCGTAGAGTGGGAGGTCTGTAAATACTGTTCGTACAATGAACTGTGCTATAGTTAAGTCGTATCCCTAATTAATTTCAGAACTAAGTAATACCTGAATTCATGAAAAGACCCTACTACATATTTTCATCAGGCAAGCTGATGCGC
>DATFLI010000465.1:0-2639 GCA_035267805.1 Balneolaceae bacterium
CTTGAGTGTGGAAGCGACCCCTTCATCCTGCAAGCCCTTTACCATTTCCACACCCATCGTTGAAACAAGGTACGGATCTTCGCCAAACGTCTCGACCGTACGTCCCCAGCGCGGATCGCGGGAAAGTCCCAATACCGGCGAATAAATGTTGGTATAGCCGAGCGCCTTGGCTTCCGTGCCCTCAACATGGGCAATTTGATTTTCAAGTCCGGGATCCCACGTACTGCCCATCCCGATTTCGACGGGAAAGCTCGTAGCCTTTCGCGCCTTAAGCCCATGAATACCTTCGTTGGTAAAATCTACCGGGATACCCAGCCGGGTCTGTTCAATAAAAAATCGCTGGATGTTATTCATGGATTCATCGTGGTTGGCAGGCGGCCACAATAAGTCGGATTCTTTGCGCCCGTTCAGTTGTTCATCCATGTTTCCCATACCGTTTTTCCAGGGCTCTTTCAACCAGCTTTTCGTTGGCTGCTCGTCTTTAAGCACGGCTCCGTATCCATAAATCGTGACCATCTGCGCCGTTTTCTCTTCCACGGTCATTCGACTGATCAAATCATCAACCCGTTTATCGATTGACAATTGGGGATTCTCATAAGGATCCATTTGTCCATTTTTATTCAGATCAATCCAGCCATTTTTATAAATCGAATCTTTCTTTTTGAACGGATAGGATTGCGCTTTTAAATTTTTCGCAGCAAAGAGCCCAAGAATTAATCCAAGCAACACAAGGGCTTTGGGGATTTTGGAAGAAAGCATATTTGAAGGTTGATTACTATTAATGCGTTTGATAATAATGAAACTATTTTCATCACCACAAGTCATCCGGATGAGTCTTCAACTGCAGGCCAAAAAATAATCTCAAAAAGTGATCTGGCACTAAACAATTTATACCCATGCACATCAAATAAAATCTCTCATATATCTCCGGGATAACACATAAACTGTTAAAGTAAATTTTAAGAACTCTCTTGTTGAGGTTAAACTGCTAATCAACAGGAATTATAACCCCAGTTTGAAAGCCAACTATTTAAGAAAATCCCCTCCTCAACATGGAGGGGATAGGTGATGGTACATTAATTAGTTGGCGGTTTCATCTCATCAATACCGGGATGAAGGACATCATGATCCTTTTCTACGGTCAGCTTGTTATTCAACCTGAACGATTGGGTCTGGCGGATATCCCGTGAAGAAGCCCCGATTCGTACCGTGTAGGTTCCGGCGGCTGCTTCCCACGAAGCGGTTTGCGTATCGAAGGAAGCCAAATCTTTCGGCGCCAGCGTAAAGGACACCGTCTGCGACTCCCCGGGCTGCAGCAGCTTGGTCTTGGCAAATCCCTTGAGTTCCTGCGCCGGCTTATCCAAAGTCTTGGAGGGCGCACTCAGGTACAGCTGAACGACTTCTTTTCCGGCCACATCACCACTGTTCGTAACCTGAGTGGTAACCGTAAGCTTACCGTCAAAATTGGCAGAGCTTAACTTCGTGTTATCAAACGAAAAGGTTGTATAAGACAGACCATATCCGAATTCGTAATCCGGTTTTACACCGAAGGTATCGTAGTAGCGATAGCCGTTATAAATGCCTTCGGTATAAACGACATGCTTAGGATCTTTTTCAGGCGTGCCGGGGAAATATTTCGAAGACGGTACATTCGAATACTTGACCGGAATAGTCGTAGCCAGGCGGCCGGATGGATTTACTTTACCGCTTAATATATCCGCAATCGCATGGCCGGCTTCCTGTCCCGGCAGCCATGCCAACAATATCGCATCCGCCTCATCCTGCCAGCTTGCTATGTCCATTACCCCGGCAATATTCAATACCACAATTACTTTTTTCCTCTGCGCATGAAAGGCCTGTGATACATTTTTAATCAATGTTTTCTCTGCATCAGTCAGATAAAAGTCACTTTGAGCCCGGTCGACTCCTTCCCCGGTAATTCGGCCGATTGTGATAATAGCCATATCGTTATTTTGGGCTTCTTCCTCAACCCGGTCTGTACTTAACGGCATCTCGGAAATCGGTTTCGGGTAATCTAAAAGGTTTTTGGGCTTCGGGCGCTTTGCTTTGGCGTTGTTAATATATTCCAAGTAATCCTTTTTGAGATATTGATCCACATCATAACCGGCGTCAGAGAGTCCCTGATCGAGTTGTACTTTATACGCTTGATTGACTTCGCCACTGCCCAAACCACCGATATAAATATCATAGGAAGCATTGCCAAAAGCTACAATTCCGTTTTGTTTCTTTAAGGGAAGAGCATTGTCATTTTTAAGCAAAATCATTCCCTGGGCGGCCGCTTCTCGGGCTACCTTCGCATGAGCCTGCAAATCGGGATCATTGGAATAGTTATATTTTTTAAATGAAGGCGACTTCAGGATGATCTTCAGAATTCGGCCTACATTTTGATCCAAAACTGATTCATCCAACTTGCCCGACTGCACGGCATTAGTTATAGCATTCATTTTTTTCTTGTTTCCCGGCATGATCAGATCGTTGCCAGCTTTCATTTGAGCCACCGGATCGTCGCCCCCGGTCCAGTCACTCATCACAAACCCCTTGAATCCCCATTCGTCCCGCAACACCGTCGTCAGCAGATCATAGCGCTGGGAGGTATAGGTGCCATTTACTTTATTATA
>DATFLI010000466.1:0-2402 GCA_035267805.1 Balneolaceae bacterium
TGATCCCGAGACGACATCACGCTTCCGGGATTTCCGCCTCTAAGATGAAAGCTGAATATCTTGAAAAAATCTTTACCCGCCACCAGGAAGTTTTCATCAAACATTTGATGAGATGCCAAACGAACGACGCCGGGTTGTTTGAATATCTTTGCCGCCTTTTCCACCTCCGAAAAATTTCTCTTTAAAAACCCAGCTAAAGCAATGGGCGTTTGAGCCAACTTAGTAACACCATTACCGTACTTATTTACATAATTCACCCTATAAATACGATTCGAATGTTCATTGAATCGGTCGAATCGCAGCTGCTGGAAGACATAGAGCCCGATCAGCAAACAGCAGGCAATGCCAACCGCCAGCCCGGTGATGTTAATGAAGGAATATATTTTGCCTTTCACCAGATTCCGCCACGCAATCTTGATATAATTTTTGAGCATAGTTATGTCAATTAGCAGTGATCAGTTATCAGTTATCGGTTAACAGTAACGGCCTTTCTGAACACTGTTAACTGTTCATTGATCACTGTAGTTATTCGCTTCTTAAACTCTCCACCGGATTCGCCAGCGCTGCCCGGATCGACTGATAAGCTATTGTCAACCATCCGGCCAATAACGTTGCTGACGCCGCAATCAAAAAAGTAGTAAGATGGACGTCGGCATGATAAGCAAAACTATTCAACCACTGATTCACGGCATACCAGGCCAGCGGCAATCCCACAATAATCCCCAATAATACAAACTGTAAAAACTCTTTAGAAAACATCCCGATAATCTTGCTGACCGAAGCGCCGAGTACTTTACGGATGCCAATTTCTTTGGTACGCTGCAGGATGGTGTATGATGCCAAACCCAGTAGTCCGAGCCCGGCAATAAAAATAGTCAACCAGGTCAACATGCTAAGCAGCCGGGAGATGACCGCCTCTGTAGTGTAAGACTCAAATACCAGATCACTGACATAATAAAAGAAGAAAAAATGTCCCGGAAAATATTCTTTCCAGGTCTTATGGATATAGGCATTTACTTTGTCGGGATCCGGCGACTGTACGCGAATCAGCAGGTTGCTTAATTCCGAAGGCCGATACTGCAGCACCAGCGGTTTGATTGGCTGATTAAGCGTTTGGTAGTTATAGTCATTGATAACCCCGATCACAGAAACCTCACGGCTGGTTCCCTCTCCCGATTCAACCCGTAATACTTTCCCGGTTGGATTCTCATCCTGCCAGCCAAATTGTTTAACGGCCGTTTGATTGATGATAACGGCCGAGGTACTGTCAGAAGCACGGTTCGCATTAAAATTACGTCCTTTCAACATATTCAGTCCCATCAATGGGACAAACCGGCTGTCTACATAAAGCGTATTCAGTATTTTCTGGGTGTCCCCGGCATTCTTTCCCGGGATAACATATTTCACCATTGTGCCATCCGAAACCGGCCCATCCGATGAAAGTGCCACTTGCCTGATTTGCGGATTTCTGAGAAGCTGATCCCGGTAAGCTTGCGCCTTTTGATAGTCTACCCCCTCCCACATATACATCCGAATCAGGTTTTGTTGATTGAAGCCCAAATCTTTTTGATGCAGGTAATCAATCTGGTTATTTACAACCAAAGAGGCGAATAAGAGGAATACGGCCAGCGAAAATTGTGTAACCACCAAACCGCTGCGCAACCATGACCGGGTGCTGGCACTCGATTTGCTTCTAAAGATATGCGCAGGTTGGAAATCCGAAAGATAAAATGCCGGGTATGCACCAGCCACCAAAGTCACGAAGATAAAAATACCGGCAACAGCCCCCCAGAAAAATAAATTTTCCGAATAATTAATGTGCACTTTCCAATCCCCGGTAAGGGCATTGAAAAGCGGTAGGGTCCATTCAACCAGCACAACTGCAATCGCCAGACTTGCCAGTGTTATGAGGGCGACCTCCAGCAGGTATTGAAATACCAACTGCCCCCTGGATGCACCAATAACTTTGCGAATGCCTACTTCCCGGTTTCTCCCCGAAGCCCGCGCAGTAGAAATATTGATAAAATTAATGCAAGAGATTAGCAGAATTAGAAAACCGATAGAAAGAAAAATATAAAGATAAGCCGGATTCAGCGTATCACCTTGTTCTCCCTGTAGTTCGGTATCCAGATACATTCCGGTGAGCGACTGAAGTTTGGGAGCATAATCTTTTCCGGCCTGGTCTCCGACATACCGTTTTGTAAAAGATGGCAATTGATGTTCTATCGAGGCAGCGTCAGCATTATCATTGAGAAACAGGTAGGTATATATATCGTGTTTTTCCCAGTTATCAATCGAAGCCATTTCTTGCGTCCCGATATTTGAAGCCGAAACCAATAGGTCATAATCAATACTGGAATTAGGGGGAATCTTTTTTAAAACACCTGTCACTTCATAGCTCT
>DATFLI010000467.1:0-18851 GCA_035267805.1 Balneolaceae bacterium
ATCCTCGAGAAGAAACGCCGCATTGATGGACGTTCACCCGAGGATGTACGCGACATTTGGACACAAGCGGGCTATCTTGCCCGTACGCATGGTTCTTCCATCTTTACCCGCGGCGAAACACAAGCGCTTGTTTCTGTGACGCTTGGTACCAAGAAAGATGCTCAAATGGTAGATACACTTCTCACGGAAGAAGACAAATATTTCTACCTCCATTACAATTTTCCTCCGTACAGTGTGGGTGAAGCCAGTTATTTGCGCGGACCCGGGCGTCGTGAGATTGGTCACGGTCACCTTGCAGAGATGGCAATTGCCAAGCTGATGCCATCCTTTGATGAATTCGGTTACGTAATCCGAGTGATTTCGGATATTACCGAATCCAACGGATCGTCTTCCATGGCATCGGTCTGCGGCGGTTCAATGGCATTGATGGATGCCGGGGTACCCCTAAAGAAACCGGTTGCCGGAATAGCGATGGGTATGATTGTAGGTGAAAATGAAACGGTTGTTCTTTCCGATATCCGTGGTGAAGAAGATTTTATGGGCGACATGGACTTTAAAACGGCCGGCAGCGCTGATGGTATTACAGCTTGTCAGATGGATATGAAAGTAAGCGGTATTTCTTACGAAGTGTTGGAACAGGCGCTTGAACAAGCACGTCAGGGTCGCAGCCATATTCTTGGCAAAATGGCCGAGACGATTTCCCAGCCGAGAGAAAAAATCTCTCAGTTTGCTCCCCAATTCCTTAATATGGAAATTGAAGCTGATGATATTGGCTCTGTTATAGGTCCGGGTGGCAAAGTTATTCAAACCCTTCAGAAAGAGACCGGAACAGAAATCTGGGTTGAAGAAGACGAGGAGCGAGGCAAAGGTAAGATTACCATTACTGCTGATGAGCTTTCCAAAGCTGAAGAAGCTAAGAAACGCATTCAGGGTATTGTGGGTCACCTCGAAGAGGGGGCTACTTACCACGGGACGGTTAAGGCAATCAAGGAGTACGGCGCTTTTGTTGAGATTGTGCCCGGAAAAGATGGCTTGCTTCACGTATCTGAAATCAACCACACGCATGTTGACAATGTGAGCGATGTGCTATCGGTGGGGGATGAGCTGGATGTTAAACTGCTTAAGGTTGAGCATGGCGGTAAACTTCGCCTTTCGCGAAAAGCCTTACTTGATAAAGAAGGCAACGAGAAATAAGCTAATTACATATTCATATTTACGCATTATATTAACGCCATCTCGTTTAAACGGGGTGGCGTTTTCTTTTAAATCAACGTTTTTAAGAGTCCTAGGCTCTCAAATTCAAATTATTATATATGACAACGACGAAGCGACCTAAAGAAATTGACTTTATTCAGAAGACTGTTTTAGAGAATGGTTTAAAAATAGTGACTGAGCACGTGGATAGTGTGCAAAGTGTTTCGGTAGGTATCTGGGCTAGGACCGGAAGTCGGAATGAAACTAAGAAACAGGCGGGCGTAACGCACTTTTTGGAACATATGCTTTTTAAAGGCACGGAAAGTCGCTCCTCACTTGATATTGCCATGAGCATGGAATCGGTTGGTGGATATCTTAATGCATTTACTTCATCCGAATATACTTGCTATTATTCCCGGTGCCTCAACACGCAGCTTGAACGTGCGCTGGATGTACTTTCGGATATGGTTTTACACCCGTCATTTCCGGATGATGAGATTGAGAAGGAAAAGAAGGTGGTTATCGAAGAGATGAAGATGTATCGTGACAGTCCGGATGATTTTTTATTTGAACAATTTAGTGGACACGTTTTTAAGGGGCATCCGCTCGGCCGACCGGTGATTGGCTATGAGGATACGGTTTCTGCCTTTAGCCGTCAGGATTTGTATGATTACATGGATGAGCGATATCAGCCTTCCAATTTACTGATTTCGGTTGCCGGAAATGTTGACCATGAGAAGGTAGTAAACCTGGTAAGTGATTATTTTGGCGATGTTACTTCCAAGGATCCCGTGGAACATGATATTCCTTTGCCCAAATATGAAGTGGGCAATGTTGAGGTTAGCAAACCGATTGAACAAACTCACTTTGTCTCCGGCAGACGTGGACTAGATTATAATCATGATGACAAGTACATACTATTGCTTGCCAATACTGTGCTCGGGGGAGGAATGAGTTCACGTCTCCATCAAAATATAAGGGAGAAGTACGGGTACTGTTATTCGATAACGAGTTTTAATCAGTCGTATCAGGATACAGGTTTGTACGGCATTTACGTGGGCACCGATCAGGAATATGTTGATCATGTCCGCGAGCTTATCATCCAGGAACTGGATAAGTTGAAACAGCATCCCATCCCCGAGAAAGAATTATCGGAGGCCAAGTCCCAGCTCAAAGGAAAACTTATGCTATCACTGGAGAGCATGAGCAACCGGATGTCGCGCCTGGCAAAGAGCGAGATTTACTTCAATCGTTTCGTGCCGATCGAGGAGTTGACTGAAAATATTGATGACGTGGAGGCGTCCGATATTCAGGATTTTGCCCAGGGATTTTTCGAGAATGAGAAGTTTTCGGAGGCATTATTAATTCCTCAAGAGTAAAATTACCGGGCTGACGGTTCCTGCTTGAAAATGAGTTTATTCTTGAACGTGACATAGCTTTGTTTTTTTGTGTGATGAATTTTGATGTCGCAAGTCCTTATCAAGACTTGCGACATCCTTTAGACTTAGATTAAAGGGAAATACCTCCCAATAT
This sequence comes from Balneolaceae bacterium, assembly GCA_035267805.1. Lineage (GTDB taxonomy): Bacteria > Bacteroidota > Rhodothermia > Balneolales > Balneolaceae > Fodinibius. The sequence continues at coordinate 2,728 of DATFLI010000467.1, forward strand.
GTAGAGTTCTTCTGTATTTGGATTTAGAATTACCGATCCGTGAAGCGGGATTGAAAAGGTATCCGTTATCTTGATTTGCTTAGTGGTACCGACCCCCACATTGACGATATCAAATTCACCGTCTGTGGTATGCCATCCATTGCCCCCTCCAATAAACAGATTGGCTTCTCCGATTGCATAGCCCAGCTGAAAGTAGACATCATCGCCGACAGATCCTCCACCTGCAAAAATGTAGTTTCCGGAAAGGGAAAGGTTCCCTATTCCATAACCGCCATTAAGTTCAAAGGCATGTGCATCTTTCTGAAAGAACGTAGGCGGACCGGGATAATAGTAGTCGGTAACTCCCAGGTTTAAGCCAAAGTCAAAGCTGTAGCCGGTATAAAGGTCCATCTCCTGGTAACCGTTGAATCCCTGGGCTCCCCAGGCACCTAAGGAAAAACCACCGGCGTCGAATTCGACGTTGGGTTGGATAGAAGGTCCCGAGTAGGCGACCCCGCGCCAGACATAGGTACTGTACAAGTCTACGCCTCCGCTTAAGCTTTGGGCTTTCAGGGTTTGTATTCCCAAAAATAAAATGAAGGAAAGTGTTAAAAGATATTTCTTGCTATTGAGGTTCGTAAAGTTAGTCATCATATTTACCATCCGTGTTTGGCATTTCATTTGAAATGTTTAAACATTTTGGCTGACGGAAATTACTCGTAAAGTGCTTCCGTCAGCCTTTTTAATTTGAAGTGGGTGATTATTTTAGTTTTATACCTCCCCGGGGACGAACTCATCTAAATTGACAAATTCGGGATAGGCTTGATTGTCGTGTTCATGGAGATCAAGCCCCTTGGATTCAAGCTCACCATTAACACGTAATCCAACGGTTGCGCTGATAAAGCTGAACAATCCATAGCTGATGCCAAAGGTCCAGACGAAAGCGGCCAGGATTCCTACAAGTTGTACGCCAACAATGGATGGGGCAAACCCCGCGGATCCCCAAAGGCCGTGCGTTATATCAAAAAGTCCGGCTGCGAAGGTTCCCCATGCGCCGCAAACACCATGAACGGCAACAGCACCTACGGGATCATCCACAAATCTTTCGATAAATCCTGCTGCAAATACGACTACGATTCCTGCAATGGCCCCATCCAATATCCCCGATAATGGCGATAAGTTGGCACAGCCGGCCGTGATTGCTACAAGACCTCCGAGCAAACCGTTAAGAGTCATAGGAGCGTCGGGTTTGCCGTCTTTGATCCAGGTGGTCATCATAGCAAATGTACCCCCGGCTCCGGCAGCAAGGAACGTATTCATAGCAATAAGAGCGATGTCGGTCGTACCTGCAGTGGTAGATCCGGCATTGAATCCAAACCAACCAAACCACAGGATGAATACTCCAAGTGCGGCGAGGGGGAGACTATGTCCTGCGATATGCTGGGGATTTCCATCCTCATCATATTTACCTACACGAGCCCCTACAACCATAGCACCGGCAAGGGAAGCCCATCCGCCAACCGAGTGGACGACCGTAGATCCAGCAAAGTCTATAAAGCCGAGATTTCCCAGCCATCCGCCTCCATTGAAAAGACCTCCCCAGGCCCAAGAGCCGAAAACAGGATAAATAATGCCGGTCATTAGCAAAGAGAAAATAATGTAGCCCGAAAATTTAACCCGCTCAGCCACAGCACCGGAAACGATCGTGGCTGCGGTTGCGGCAAATACAGCCTGAAAAAGGAAGAACGCCCATGTCCAGGTCGATTCCTGTCCCGGAATATTTAGCAGGAAGAAGCCATCGGTTCCGAACCAACCGTTACTCGAACCAAACATGATTGCAAAACCTATTGCAAAAAAGATCAGACAACCTGCGGCGCAGTCCATCAGATTTTTCATAATAATATTGACTGCGTTTTTTGAACGTGTTAGTCCAGTTTCAAGGAGCGCAAAACCCGCTTGCATGAAAAAGACTAGCACCGCTGCCATAATAGTCCATACGAAATTAAGATTTGTTTGTACAGCAGCACTTTGAGCTGTTGCCGGATCAACTGCGAATGCGCTTGCTGTTCCTATTAATATGAAAGCAAGGGTGAGTGTGCAGTATTTTGTAATTTTCATATCACCAAATTGTTTATTTAGTCATTTATTTAAGTTAACCTAATTATGTTTTGATTTAACAAAACAATACCTAAAATATTTTACTATAAATTATAAATCAACTTAAATAAATATATTTATAACCAATTAATATTAAATAAATAAGGTTAAATAATATTTAAACAAATAATAATTAGTTATATATCAATGTTTTATTAAAACAATTAAATTCTGAAAAGGTCGTGTTGGTCTTGGTTCATCTTACCTCGGATGGGGGCAGGTAATAAAATGAGTTCCAATAAAGATTTCCGGAGATCTTTGAAATCTTGTTCAATTCTTTTGATTGTATTTGCAATAACTGCTATCCTTGGGTACACATTTTTCTAGCTTATCGAAATAGAAGTCGGGCTGCTAATGCCGGACGGTAATTGATCACTAAAAAATTTTAAAAGAAGCAATGATTTATATCAGCAATCTGTCTGATCATGTAGATGAAGAAGTAACGCTCAAGGGATGGGTTTACAATTATAGAAGCAGTAAAAATCTTTATTTCTTGGAATTGCGTGACGGTTCCGGACTTTGTCAGTGCGTTGTGGCAAAAGATGATGTTGACGAGGATACCTGGGATTCCGCCGATTCACTGCGCCAGGAAAGCTCATTGAAAGTCACCGGAACGGTGGTTGAAGATGAACGCAGTGTCGGTGGTTACGAGATTCGGGTTTCGAATATCGAGGTGTACCAGGTTGCCGAAGATTATCCTATTACCCCCAAGGAGCACGGCGTCGAATTTTTGATGGAGAATCGCCACCTGTGGTTACGAAGTCAGAAACAATGGGCTGCAATGCGTGTTCGTAACGAGATTATTTATGCAATCCATACTTTTTTCCAGGAACGCGGTTTTGTGCAGATGGATGCCCCCATCTTTACCGGCAATGCGGCCGAAGGCACAACGAATCTTTTTGAAACTGATTATTTTGATGACAAGGCCTATCTCACGCAATCCGGACAGTTATACGGCGAAGCCATGGCCATGGCGCATGGACTCATCTATACCTTTGGTCCCACATTTCGGGCTGAGAAAAGTAAGACCCGCCGACACCTGACCGAATTTTGGATGATCGAGCCTGAGATGGCTTTCTATGATTTGGAAATGAATATGGAGCTGGCAGAAGATTTCATCCGGTTCATTGTGAAGCGCGTACTGGAACGTCGTCCCAAGGAGCTTAAAATTCTTGAGCGAGATACCAGTAAACTTAAGAAAACAGCAGAGAACAGTTTCCCCCGTGTTTCTTATTCCGAAGCTGTGGAGCAATTGAAAAGTGATGAGATGGCTGAAATGCTTGATCAGATGATCAAAGATCGCAAGCAGGAAGCCAAGGATCTCAAGAAAGAGCGCGATGAAATTAAGAAGGAGCGGGGACAAGCCAAGAAATGGCGAAAGGCGCAAATCGATCAGAGGGTAAAAGAAATTGCCGCTCGACTCGACCAGATTGAGGAAGATCTGCGAAATATCCCCGAGTGGAAAGAATCGGCTCTGAATTTTGAATGGGGCGAAGATTTCGGTGGCAGTGACGAAACATTGCTTACGATGAAATATGATACGCCTATTTTGGTCCACCGTTACCCGGCAGAGATCAAAGCTTTTTATATGAAACGAGATCCGGAGGACGAAAAATTGGCGCTGGCCGTTGATCTGCTGGCGCCCGAAGGGTATGGTGAGATTATCGGTGGCAGCGAGCGTGAGGATGATCTGGAGACGCTTAAGAAGCGTTTGAACGAACATGGGCTCTCCGAAGAAGTTTTTAGCTGGTATCTGGATCTGCGGAAGTATGGATCGGTACCGCACTCGGGCTTTGGCTTGGGACTGGAACGAACCGTTGCCTGGCTCTGTGGATTGGATCACGTTCGTGAGACTATTCCATTCCCTAGAATGATGGGAAGATTGACACCTTAAAAGCTTTCAGCAATCAGCATTCAGCTATCCGAGGTTTGAGCTGAATGCTGTTAGCTGACAACTGATAGCTTCAAATGGCTAAGAAAACCAGCATAGAACTTTATTCCGAAGTCCTGAACGAGTTGACGTCAGGAGATAGGAGGCCCGTATATTTTTTGTATGGAGATGAAGAATTTTTCCTTGATAAGCTGCAAAATGCGGTTGAGTCGCTGGTTCCCCGGGATCAAAAAGATTTTAATTTTGACCTGCTCTACGGCCGGGATGTGACGCCTGAGAAAGTGCTGTCTATTATCAGAAGTTTTCCGATGATGGCCGAGCAGCGAGTGGTCATCCTCCGGGATTTTAAAGAGCTCAGTGGCTATACAGAAAATTCGGCCGGTTACGGGGGGGATGTGAATGATCTAATTCCCTATTTCGAGCAGCCCAATCCTACTACACTTTTTGTTTGTATAGACACAAAGAAACCTTCCGGTCGTACGAAACTTGGCAAGACTCTTAAAAAGAGCAAACATGTTGGTTTTCATGAGTTTGAGGAAGTACCCGAATACCGCCTTCCCGACTGGATCATCGCTTGGGTACAAAATCACCATGACAAAAAGATAGAGCCGCCGGCCGCCCAAATGCTGGCGCAATACGTAGGCAACAGCCTGCAGTTACTGTCCACAGAAATAGATAAAGTGTGCACTTTTGTGGACACTTCTGATACTGTCACAGAGAGTGATATTAAAAAAATTATTGGTCTTTATCGTGAATATTCGGTGTTTGAGCTGAAAGACGCCCTTTTTTCGCGTAACATGGACGAAGCCCTGTTTATTGCGGAACAGATGTTGCAACACTCTAAAGCGAACACGGGAGAAATTATTCGTTCCGTGGGGTTCTTTTACAATGTGTTTTCAAACATCTGGCAAATTAGGCGTCTGGCCGGACAGGGTAATTCCAAAAAACAAGTTCAAAATACCTTGGGCATCAACAATAGTTGGTATTTCAATAAACTCTGGCAGGATGCATCGGCTTTTCAGCTGTCTGAGATGCCCGGAATATTTGAAGCACTGTTGGATGCCGATCGAGCTTCCAAAGGCTTTTCAACAATGGACCCCTCAACGATCCTTCTCCTGATGATTAAGAGGATCATCAACCGGTAAGACTTATTTTCGGAAGGTTGATGACTCCTAAAATTATCAATAGCAACAAACTTGGGGTCATATATTATGCAAGCTGTTTCCAGAGCAGAACTTCAGAAAATGTCTGATGAAGACTTAATGGAAAAATTTCAATCCGGTTATGAACAAGCATTTAACCTATTAGTAAATCGGTACCAGGATCGCTTACATAATTTTTTATATCGATACACGCATAATCATCAGGACTGCGAAGACCTGGTGCAGGAAACATTTTTTAGGGTTTTCCGCAGCCGCCATTCCTACGAGCGTATCGCTAAATTTTCCACGTGGATGTATACCATTGCCATCAACCTGGCAAAAAGTCTGTATAAAAAGAAAAAACGGATGACAAAGGTGACGATCCACGAAGATCCTAATGATTCTGAAGATCGCCCCATGAAATTGGAGGATACGGATATCCTTCCCGATGATTCGTTGCACGAAAAAATGTGCATTGATGAGCTTGAAAGGGCACTTATGGAGCTCAGCGAAGATTTCCGTGAGGTTGTTGTACTGCGGGATATCCAGCAATTGTCGTATGAGGAAATTTCTGAAATCGCCGATCTCCCGATGGGAACAGTCAAGTCTCGGATTAACCGGGGACGGGCTCAACTTCAGGAATTATTGGAAAATTACGTCTATCCTGAAACAATTTCTTCTTAAGCAGGTAAGAGGGTAATAGATATAGGTAAGAACTTGTACATTAATATATTACCCTTGAACCATGAAAACTACAGCATTTGATAGTGACAGGATACTGACGGAGTTTTTATCAGATTATTTAGATGGAGATATGAGCCGTGCAGAGCGACGCTCTTTTGAGGAGTATCTGGATCAGAACCAAGATGAAAAAGCCTTTGCGCGCAAAGCTTTGCGTGGTAAAAGAGCATTATCCCGTTTAGCTAGTCTTCGGAAAGATATTTCCAAATCATCGGTCGAAGCTTAAGCAATAGTTGGAAATAAGCTGTTTTAAAAACTCAAAAATGTCATCCTGAGTTTTGCGCTACGAAGCCTTGCCTTAGTAGTATTTTTGCCGGATTTGATGCATATTCTATAATTGCTTTTAAGTTATTCCATCCCGGGTCTCTGGAAAGTTTATCATTCTTCAATAAATCAATGGATTCCGGATCAAGGTCGGAATTTCAGAGCAGGGATTTACACATATCGATCGAAAATATCTTTCAACTCATGGTTGAAATTTGAAATTTCCAACGGTTTGGGCTCGAATATTTTGTCGGTCAGTTTTTCATACAATTCGGTATAACGTTCATATACTTTCTTGCGAAATTCGTCCGGCAAGTCGGGCAATGTTTGTCCTTCTTTTCCCTGGAAATCATGATCCATCAGCCATTCTCTCAAAAATTCCTTAGAAAGCTGTTTCTGTGGTTTCCCTTTTTTGAGGCGTTCCTCATACTCATCCGCATAAAAATAACGGGAAGAGTCAGCGGTGTGCACTTCGTCAATGAGTGTAACTTCACCGTCGTGAAGTCCAAATTCATATTTGGTATCGACCAGGATTAAACCTTGTTTGTTCGCAATTTCTTGACCACGCTGAAATATTTTGAAGGCCTTTTCACGAATTTCTTTCCAGATATCAGGATCAACAATGCCCCGTCTTAAAATTTCCTTTTCTGAAATATCCTCATCGTGCCCTTCCTCGGCTTTAGTAGCGGGCGTTAGTATTGGTTGCCAGAATTTCTGATTTTCAACCATCCCGTCCGGTAATTCCACACCGCATAATGTACGCTTACCGGATTTATAAACGCGTGCCGCATGCCCCGTAAGGCAAGCCCGTATGACGACCTCGATGGGGACAGGTTCACACTTTTTGGCAATTGTTACATTAGGGTGGGGAATATCAATTATGTGGGTGGCAGCCAGATCTTTCACTTTGTCAAAAGAGAATGCAGCAAGTGAATTTAGGATTTGTCCCTTGTAGGGAATGGCCTGTTTCATTATGTGATCAAAAGCCGAAATACGATCGCTGGCAACAATCCCCAGCTTGTCTTCCCCAATAGTATAGACATCGCGCACTTTCCCGCGATAGGGTTTGCCGTGGCCGGATACGTTTGTTTTGGTAATGCAATTGTCGAGTGCTTTTGAATCGATGTTCATTTTATTCACAATGAGGGATTATGTGGATTTTAATGTCAGTAGAAAATCAGAAAAAGTTTAGAAGAATTGAAATCTGAATTTGGCGCGAACTACGTATTGTAGTGGAAAACCCGATTCTTAGCGGAACTATTTGATAAGAATTTAACATTGCATAAGTTGAAATAAATAATCAAAGGGTACATGAGCGATATTCTCAAGATATCATATTCACTTATCAAGCCGTTTTATCAGCGGACTTCATTTCATCGATCGGTGATTGAGGAAGTGGAAGACGAACGTCTTAAGCGGGCCTATGCTGAGTGTCGGGCAATTACCCGATATCATGCGAAGACTTTTTATATGGCTACGCGGTTCCTCCCGAACCACAAGCAGCGTGGAATCTTTGCTATCTATGCACTCTGTCGATATATCGATGATCTGGTAGATGAGGCAGAAGATTTGATTGAGCGGAAGAATTTGAGCGAGGATGACATCAAAAATAAACTCGATCTCTGGAAGCAGAAATTGCAGGATACCTACGATGGATTTTCGCATGAGAATGCTATCCTGATCGCTTTTTCAGATGTATTGAAGAAATATCATATTCCCATTGAGATGCCTTTCGAGTTGATGGAAGGCGTCTGCATGGATCTCTACAAAAACCGGTATCAAACCTTTGAAGAAGTCTATGATTACTCGTTTAAGGTGGCTTCTGTTGTGGGATTGATGACCAGCCAGGTTTTTGGTTATGAATCCCGGGAGGCGTTGGGATATGCGGTGGATCTGGGAATTGCCATGCAACTCACCAACATTTTGCGGGATGTGGGTGAGGACCTGCGAAAGGATCGCATCTATCTACCGAAAGAGGATCTGGATAGTTTTGGCGTTACCGAACAGGATTTATTTGAGCATAAGTTGAATAGGAATGTAAAAGCCCTGTTGGATTTTCAAATTCAGCGGGCCCGTACCTATTATAGACGATCGGAGAAAGGGATATCGTTACTTTCCTCTGACAGCCGACTGCCTGTCTATTTAGCCCGTCAGAATTATAGCCGTATCCTCGATAAGATTGAAGAAAATGATTACGATGTTTTCAATGTCCGGGCATATCTTAATGCTACCGAAAAGTTTTTTATCCTTCCCCGTGTTTATTATCAGACCCGTATAGCCCGATCGTAAAGCTTATCAAACTGATCCGGGACAATAGCTTATTCATATAGTTAATTTCTTTTAAAATATACCGTTCCATAAGGATAATAGATGACAAGCTGTTTCATCTTTCCCGGCAACCATAACCAAAGATTACTATAAAATTCTCCTTTTTCAGGAAAAGTCCCTTTATCCCTTAGGGATATAGCCAAAATAAGCTCTTCTCATTTCAGCATTTACACTAAACCTTCCGAACTGTTATATTCCATTTAAATTATTTGGCAGCATCAACATCAAAAGGAGACTAAATGAAAAAGAAAACGAAAAAATGGCGGAGTCCAAGTCTGGGAAAAGATATGGAGCTAACTGTTTACGGGTCGTCGGGCACACCCATTATCGGACTTCCAACGAGGGGAGCTACTTGTCATCAATGGGAAGAATTCGGAATGACCGAAGGGATAGAATTTCAGCTGGAGAATGAATTTAATCAGCTTTATTGCGTATCGTCAGTGGATAAAGAAAGTTTCTTAAATGAAAAAAGTACGCCCAGGCAGCGATTAGTTCGGCAAAAGCAGTACGAATCGTATTTAGTTGATGAGGTAGTATCGTACGTTCACGATCATAATAAAATTGATTATGTTATCATTGCAGGCATCGATTTAGGAGGTTATCATGCCATTACATCGGCCCTAAAACACCCCGCTGCTTTTGACAAAGCTATCGGAATAAGTGGTATCTACGATATCAAGCAGTTTATGAATGGATTTTATGATGACAACGTATATTATTGTAATCCCGTGGATTTTGTACCGAACCTAAACAAACAGACTACGCTTGATAACATTCGCGACGTGGATTTCCGGTTGGTCAGCTATCAAAATGACGCGCGGAGAGAACAATCCCGGCGAATGAGTACCGTTCTTAGAATGAAATTTATACAGCACAAGCTTGATATCTGGGGCATGGACGGCAAAGAAGAATGGGATCTGTGGCCCCAAATGTTAAAGACTCATATCATTTAACCGTTATTTATGCCAGAAATAAAGAAAGTATTAGTTGCTAACCGTGGTGAAATTGCATTACGCGTAATTCGAACGTGCAAAGAACTGGGCAAGCAGACGGTTGCCGTGTATTCCACTCCTGATGCCGATGCCCCGCATGTGTTGCATGCCGATGAGTCGGTGCATATCGGGCCTGCAGTCTCCTCCGAAAGTTACCTGGTAATCGATAAGATTATACAGGCAGCTAAGGATACGGGCGCCGATGCTATTCATCCGGGCTACGGATTTCTGAGCGAAAATGGTGATTTTGCGGAGCGTTGCGAGGAAGAGGGGATCATCTTTATCGGTCCTAAAGCAAAGGCTATTCGCCTGATGGGGGATAAAACCGCTGCCCGAGAATTAATGAGTAAGGCGAATGTGCCATTTCCACCCGGTACCAAAAAGGAACTGGAGGATATTGAGGAAGCCGAAAAAATCGCGGATGATATTGGATACCCGGTGCTGGTCAAGGCCGCGGCCGGCGGCGGAGGCAAGGGAATGCGGATCATCGAAAAGAAAGAAGACTTTAAGTCCGGTATTAAAGGGGCCAAATCCGAAGCAAGAAATGCTTTTGGTGATGATCGGGTATATATCGAGAAATATTTGGTTGAGCCACATCATGTCGAGTTTCAGATTATGGCGGATGAGCATGGCCATGTATATCACATTTATGATCGGGAATGCTCGATTCAGCGTCGCCACCAGAAAGTAATTGAAGAGGCTCCTTGTCCTATAATGACGCCCGAACTGCGCAGGGAAATGGCAGAAGCAGCGACATCAGCAGCGAAAGCGGTTGATTATGTAAGTGCCGGAACCATTGAATTTTTGGTGGATGCCGATCGTAATTTTTATTTCCTCGAAATGAATACACGCCTGCAAGTGGAGCATCCGGTAACAGAGCTCACAACAGGGTTGGATCTGGTGGCCCTACAGATTTTAGTGGCCGAGGGAAAGGAATTGCCTTTTTCGCAAGAGGATGTTACCCAGACCGGTCACGCGATCGAGTGTCGAATTTATGCAGAAAATTCCCGCGAAAATTTCCTCCCGAGCACCGGCACATTAACCAAACACCGGATCCCTTCCGGCAACGGTATCCGCGTGGATGCCGGGGTAGAAGAAGGGCAGGCCATCACCATCGATTATGATCCGATGATTTCTAAGCTTTGCGCCTACGGACGAGACCGGGATCATGCTATCCGAAGGATGCTTCGGGCACTGGATGAATATGAAATTGCCGGATGCCAAACGACGATTCCTTTTTGTAAATATGTGCTACAGCACGAATCTTTTACATCGGGGGATTATGATACTCATTTCGTACCCGATTACTTTAGTGCTGAAAAACTCGATGCCACTATTAATGACCCTGATGAGATAAAAGCGCTGGCAGCTTCATTGCTAAAGGCGGCGTATGATTCGGGAGAAGAAAACCAATCACTTAAACGGTCACCGACCAATGGCGTATATTCCAAATGGTGGAAGCAACGCAAGTAGTAAAAAAAGGTTTCTGATTTTATCCGATATCCTGTTTAACGTTTGTTAAAGGATCAACGATAGGGGCCGAATGGTATTAAGGACTCGTTACTTTGCCATTGTGAGCTATTCGGGCCCTTCTATATCCCCAAGCTGAATCAAGTCGAAAGATACATTCGAAATTACTTGTGAGATAACCGGGCTATTTTTTTACTTTAAGTGTTAACGTAATTTATTTAAAGCCTAGATTTTGAAAAAGAACGAGCAACCCCTTTTTAGTCAACTTAAAAAACTGGACACCGAGCAACGAAACCAATCCACCAAAGAGATAGATTTAGCCAATTCGCTGGAAATTGCTCGTTTAATTAATAACGAGGATAAAAAAGTAGCCTTACAAGTAGAAAATAAACTGCCCGAAATTGCAAAAGCTATCGATTTAATTAAAGAAGCTTTTGAAGCAGACGGGCGTTTGCTTTATGCCGGGGCGGGAACCAGCGGACGGCTTGGAATTTTAGATGCCGCGGAATGTCCGCCTACTTTTGGATCCGATGCGGACCGGGTCGTGGGGCTGATTGCAGGCGGAAAGGAAGCCGTTTTTGAGGCACAGGAGGGAGCTGAGGATTTCGAAGAAAACGGCAGGAACGCCTTGCGTGAGATTGATCTGAAGTCTGATGATATTGTATGCGGATTGGCTGCCAGCGGCCGTACTCCCTATGTGCACGGGGCACTTAAAGAGGCCCGTGAAAAAGGGTGCCATACCATTTTTGTGACGACCGTTCCGGGTTCCCAAATCACGATTGATGTTGATGTGCTGATTGATATTCCCGTTGGTCCGGAAGTGATTATGGGCAGTACGAGGATGAAAAGCGCCACCGCCCAGAAGATGGTGCTCAATATGTTGACAACAGGGGCAATGATCCGGCTGGGTAAAGTTTATGAAAATGTGATGGTGGATCTTCAATTAACCAATCAAAAGCTGAAAGAACGTTCCAAGCGAATCATCATGATGTTTACCGATTTGGATTATGAACAGGCCGAAGGGCTGCTAAAAGTCGCCGAAGGACATGTTAAAACAGCGCTATTAATGACGCTTGGAAATCTAAATAAAGAAGAGGCGCAGAAAAAACTGGCGGAAAACAACGGATTTATTCGAAAAGCTTTGCAGGAAATTAAGGCATAAAACTTGAATCATGGAGACCATATTTAGCATCGTTCTCTGGCTTTACTGGGCTGTTTGTATTATCTCATGTTTCTTTGTGGTCTTGCTGTTATACATGCTTACATGGCCGTTTGATCGCTATAATCGCATCCCCAACAAAGCGGTGAAAGCATTAGCCTGGACGATGATGAAAGTAAATCCTGGCTGGACATTCGAAGTTAAAGGAGCTGATGCCGCCAAGTTATCGCAGCCGACGATTGTAGTTGCCAATCACCAGAGTTTCTTGGATATGCCGCTTTCTTATATGCTACCATGGACAATGAAATGGGTGGCTAAAAGAGCCTTATTCGGTATACCTATTTTCGGTTGGATTATTAAAATGAGTGGTCATCTGGGAATAGATCGCAAGAGCAGCAGTTCGCTTAAGAAATTGGATGATCTGGTAGCGCCGATCAAAGCGGGGATCCCGGCAATGATATTTCCGGAAGGTACCCGTACTATCGACGGGGATCTGCGGCCGTTTAAAAATGGTGCATTCAAGCTTGCAAAGCGATATAATTTTCAGGTTCTCCCCATCGTTTTAGAAGGCGGATATGAGGCTATGCCATCGGGAAGCTGGAGAGTCGCATCCCGACAACATTTTATACTTTCTGTCCTTGAACCGGTGGACAGTAACAAATTTGAATCTGTTACGGAATTGAAGAACACCGTTCATTCGTTAATACAAGAAGAACTGACGGCTTTAAGGTCCGGCAATTCCATTCAAAGAGAATGACATTTGGCAAATGAAAATAAATATATTGAACTCAAGGGATCGGCTTACCGGGTTCGAATACTAGCTTGTTTGGCAGTTGCAGAGCTTATTTTTCTGGGGATTTTCAACCTGTGGCCATTAACCAAAGCCTCGAACAATTCGCATCAGGATGTCTCTTTTTCTGAGAAAGCGGTGGATATTAATGATGTGGTAATGACACGGCAAGAAAGTCGTCCGCCACCACCGCCCCGTCCACAGGCACCGGTTCCCGTGCCCAATGATAAGGTTATTGAAGACAAGATCGTTAACCTGGACATAGTCAATAATTCTGATTTTTCTGATTCTTTATCAATGCAGACGGTAGGAGAGAATGGCAATTCCGATCGTGTAGTAGGCAATCCTGAAACCTCACCGCAGGTCATCAGGATTGTAGAGCCCACCGAACCGGATGCCGCCAGGGAAGCGAATATTAAGGCGGAAATATGGGTAAATTTCCTGGTAAATAAGGAGGGAAGGGTCGAGGATGCGAATATATCAAAGATAAATATTTTTAATCGTAAGACCGGAAAATCGCAGATTGTGCAAAGTATCGGGTACGGATTAACCGAAGCTACGCTCGAAGCAGCACTGGAATGGCAATTTCGTCCGGCCAAAAACAATGGTAAACCGGTCAAGGCTTATTCTACGCAGATTTTTACTTACGGATTTAATCATTGATATGAGGTGAAATTTCATCTATATTTTGCGCTCTTAATTGGAGAGGTGGCCGAGCGGTCGAAGGCGCACGCTTGGAAAGCGTGTGTATCCCACAAGGATACCGGGGGTTCGAATCCCCCTCTCTCCGCCATGGGCATAGCGGGTGAAAATCGGCTGTGCCTTTTTTTATTTCAATTCTTTAGAATAGTTCTTTTGGACGGCTTAAGATGTCGGTGACTTGTCTAAAAAAAGCCGATGAATAGATGAATGGTCTGTATTCCAATTACATTCTTTGCTGTTTTCTAATTTGTTATTTTCAGAAATAGGCTGTTTTTTTCGTTAAATCTTAAATATCTAAAACAGACACTGACATAAGAGGGTACGTGGGTGAGGGGTGCATGTAGTTCCTGGACTATATCAGGATAATTCCCAGCCGATCAGTATGTTCTGTTTGAAAATCGAATATACGTTTATAAAAAACAGACGGTAACTTATCAATAATGAAGAAAACGCTGCATTTCATAGCATGCCTTGGCCTTTTATTTTCTGTGTGGGCATGCGAACGCCCCAAATCCCCCAATTTTAAACTGGATCGAAAGGTACAGGCACCGCTTGCTGTCTCTAAAACTTATCCCTTTTTGGGAGGCAGTGAGTCAATTATCGATACAACTTCAAGTAATTTTGACAGTCTTTTTAGCACAAATAGCAGCAATGGATTGGTGCGACTGACAAAGCAAAAGGCTTTTAATTTTGGTAATCTTAACAATGCCATTCCCAATGTCAGCGTTACTCCTGCAACGGTTAATGCGCAGGTAGGTGAAATCGGTCTGAATAACTTTTCTTCCGCCAGTCCGATAGGTACAGCCAATTTTCAGGCGGTAACAGGCTACTCCGGTTCCTACCAGAAGGGAGATCCGGTACCGCCCGGGTCTACACCGGGAGCTATAAATATCAGCTTTTCTACGAATTATTTTAAGAGCGCAGTCATAAAAAGGGATGGCGGTTTAAAAGTTACCATAACCAATAATATCGGGTTCAATATCGATCAGTTGACGCTTACTTTAAATGCCGGTTCCGGTATCGTTGGCACGGCAACTATCGGCCAGGCTAATAACTCAAGTAATAGTTTTAATTATGGTGATACCAAAACAACAACCATTACGATTCCTGCGTCTACTCAGTTGCACGATTTAAATGTGGATATCAATGCCAGTTGGTCTGCACAAACAATGCAGGCAGATGCAAACAATTTGGTCATAAATGACGTCACGGGGCAGAACCTGGTTGCATCCCAGCTGACAGCCGCCATCGATTCGCAAACATTTATCGATGCAGGCACTTCCGGTGTTGACAGTAGTAGTTTTAAATTTACCCAGCCGGATCATTTTGTGGAATTAAGCAGCGGGAATTTGTCGCTTAATATCACAAATAACATTGATATTGGGATACGGGATCTGAAGATTAGTTTTCCCGACATTCGGGATAAGTCAACCGATACCCCATTGGTGTTGAATTTGTCGGGCATCCCCAGAAGCAGTGCGGGAGGCAACTATTCCAACAGTTTTGATCTTAGTGGATACCGGATCTATGCTTTGAATAATACACTTTCCTACGATATCGATGCGACGACCGAAAACACACAGCAGGCGTCCGACTCGATTCGTACAGTTGCTGAAAATGATGACTTACAGGCTACGATAGCATTGAATAACCTTCAAATCAGTCGTGCTAAAGGTATTATTCAGCCTGAGACAGTTCTGCTTAATAATGATGCAGCCTCAAATGGCAAAAACAAGCTTGACGTGTTTAATGATAATGAGGCCGAGGTGGTAAACATTGATGGCATTAATGATATATCGAAGCGTATTTCGGATATCACATTTACCAATCCCACCTTGAATGCACTTTACAAAACAAATATGGGGGTTGATGCCACCATTTATGCGGCTATTGCCGGGGTTAATGCCAATGGAAAGACCATTTATCTTTCGGGCAATGCCAATACCGATTACCGGGTACCGAGTATCCATTCGGAGCTGGAGGCCAATGGTCAGACATTGAATCCCGATCAACTGATTAAATTCAAGATTGATACTTCGCCGGATGGAACAACCATCAACGGGACTGCAAAATTTGATACTACCCGAACTAATGCTTCAGATTTTTTCAGTAACCTGCCCACGAATATTCGTTTTATAGGCATTGCTAAAATCAATGAAAATAAAAATGAAGGATTGATTGTTAACCCGGTAACGTTTGATCCCAGCTTAAGTGTAAATATTCCGCTTAACTTTTCTGCAAATAATGCGACCTTTAGGGATACGCTGAATGCTGATCTCAGTGATCTTCCGGGCAAGGGAGACGAGCAACAGCTGTCGCAGGCAACAATTACTATAAACTACACAAACGGGTTGCCATTCAAACTCAACCTGTCACTCATTATGCTTGATGGAAAAGGGGATGAGGTGACGCATTATCCCCTCTCACAAAATCCACTGACTGTTGATCCTGCCTCCGTAAACTCCCAAACGGGATTCGTCGAGACTGGTACTCAAAAATCAGGAAAACT
>DATFLI010000468.1:0-7771 GCA_035267805.1 Balneolaceae bacterium
GACTCCGACATCCAGGATGCCGGTTGGCAGGCCGGCTTCACCAAAAGCCGTCATGCGGATAATCCGGCCCACAACAGCTACTACTATATCCCCTTCCTGCTCGGATTGTTCGGGATGCTGTTTCATTTCCAGAAGGACTGGAAGCGTGCGCTATCGGTACTGGCGCTATTCCTGCTCACCGGAGTGGCGATCATCGTATTCCTCAACCAGACCCCACAGCAGCCCCGCGAGCGCGACTATGCCTACGTGGGCTCATTCTTTGCCTTTTCGCTGTGGATCGGGGTGGGCGCCTCCGGTATCATAGAGCTGGTCAAGCAGTACCTTGGGGAAAATAAATTTATCGCCGGGGGCACCCTGGCGGTGCTGCTGGCGGCCTCTCCGCTGCTGATGGGCACCCAGAACTTTAACGACCATGACCGCAGTGACCGCTACGTGGCCTCCGACTATGCCTACAACCTACTGCAGTCGGTGGCTCCCAATGCTATCCTGTTTACCAACGGTGACAATGACACCTTCCCGCTGTGGTACGCCCAGGAAGTCGAGGGCGTACGCACCGACGTGCGCGTTGTTTGCCTGAGCCTGCTGAACACCTCCTGGTATATCAAGCAGCTCAAACACGAGTGGTCCCACAACTCACCGCCATTGCCGATCACGCTTACCGACAAACAGATCGACAATATTGCCCCCGAGCTGTACCAACCGGACACCCTGTCCATCCCGGTAGACCACAGCTCCCTGCAAAAAGCATTTTCCAGCGAGCGGGAGTACAAGCAGATGATCGGAGTGCGCCCGGACACCGCCGTCAGCTTTCCCCTGGACAAGATCGACTTTGATATCCCCGTAGACTCCCTGAACCAGCAGGTCCGCTGGTACTTCCAGGGACGCCCGGCCGGCCAGGACCGCCAGGGCAACAAGCAGTATTACACCCAGATCCAGGACCAGGTGATCCTGAACATCCTGCGCAACAACCACTGGCTGCGGCCGGTTTACTTTGCCAATACCGTATCCACACAAAGCCAGCTGAACCTGCAGCCCTATTTCCGTTTTGAGGGAAAGGCCTTCCGGGTAGTTCCCCAGCGGCACAACGCCAAGGACTATGGCTGGTTAAATGCTAAGATTCAAGCCGACCGGCTGAGCAAATTCCGTTTCCGCAAGTGGAGCGAGCCCGGCAATTATTTTGATGAGAATATTCGCCGGATGTTAGGCAATTATCGCTTTAGTATCACAGAACTAGCCGATAAATATTTGGAAAAAAACATGCCGGACAGTGCCAACAAGTGGCTAAAATGGGGTAAGAAGAACCTGCCCTTTACTGTCACAGAGAATGATGTACGTCCAATCGCCTTATATGCTTATGATTTTGCCAAGGCCGGTAATAATGAAGATGCCCTCGACTTGGCCGATAAAGTGCGAAGTACGCTGCTGAATAATCTGAAGTACAACATGTCGGACTTCGATGATATCGTGGCACAAGTGAGTAACCTGCGACAAAAAATGAAACAGGCCCAGGAAAATGCGGACATGGAAGAACGGCAAGAACTGTCGAGCAAGGCTCAAAATATTATGAGTCAGCGTCAGAATCTGACCCGGAATATCTCCTATGAACGATATTTTATGATCATTATTCAACGCATATATTTTATGGCCGGTAAAGACGAGCAGGCGAAATCGCTGGCCCAACAGGTGGATAGCATCAGCAGCTCGCGTATTTCGATTCCCGACACAAAGGAAAAGAATAAAGAACAAGTTGATAAATTCGGATTGTAATGCGGTAATCCTCAATCCGGAACAGTCTGGAGACTTGGCAAGGCATTGAATAATTCACAATGTTAAATTTCTAATTCTTAGCTGGTAATAGTATATTTCACAGAATCAAAATTTTGATTGTTAAAGGTTGCTGATTAATGGTCCATCAATTCACGAAAGAAAATATTGATGCTATTGCGAAGGTTTTAGAAACAAAGGCTAAACCTTTGGGAAATGATGTCTATCGGCTGGAAGTTCGTAATGAGGAAGAAGGCCGTAAACTGGCCCTGGAGATCCATCTGGGGCTTGAGGTGAATGGAGAGAACATGAATATGGTTTCGGTTTATGCCCAGAATACCTTTCTACAGTTACATAATTGTACTGCTTTTATAGCCAGTGACATGCTGAAGCAAGTCACTTTTTTTGGGCGTCAAAATGAACGCACTTCGGGCCTTATTGTAGAACAGGGTGCCGGTTGCAGCCTATATTCCAATGTGAGCGAAACGATCCTCAATAGCGATTTTACCCAACTGCCGGAAGATCTCATGATGTGTGCCATTGCCCTTTCTCTTACCGAATCCGTTGATCTTGATGATTTCTCATTTGATGAAGATTAGCAGCAATGGCAGAAACGAAGGCTGATATACAGATCTTCAATCAGACCCATCTTACCCTTCCGGTATCCGACTCCACATTCCGTAAAACAGCTTCAATTGTCGGAAAATATGAGAATCGGGAATTCATTCTGTTGGAAGTGGTTTATGTGGATGAGGACGAAATTGTCCGCATAAATAAAGAGCACCTGAAGCGGGACTATGTCACCGATATTATTACCTTCCGTTATGACGATCCCGATGACGGTGAAGTAGAAGGCACACTTTTTTGCTGCGCACCCCGTATTTTTGAACAGGCGGATGAGCTGGGAGAAACGCCCGAAAAAGAATTTTTGCGTATTTACATTCACGGGCTGTTACACTTGGTAGGCTATGAGGATAAAACAGATCCCCAAAAACAACAAATGACAGCTAAAGAAAATACTTACCTGGAGCTGATGGGCCGGCAAACCGACAGCTAAAAGAAAAGCTTGCCCCTGCTCAACTACTTCGTGATATTTACGTATAGATCCCTGTGATCAGAAACGGCGTTCAATAAAAGTACGATGAGTGAAAATCCAATCAGTACCGAACATTCCGATTCGGCTCTCGATGTAGCCAAAAAGAAGACACGGGAACATGCCCAACACCTGTGGCAGCTTTTGGCCAGGCACAGCCGTGTTGAAGAACTAGCCCAAACGGTCATTTCCCCAAAGATACAGCCGACCAAAAGGAAATTATACAGTTCTACCCTGCTTAATATCCTTATGGTGTTTCCGTACATGCTGGTTATACTTTTCGGAGCATCTTTTTTTTGGGATTTGAACCAGATCGCAGTTACGATTTGGGGATACACCCTTCATTTGCAGGGATTGCTTAAGATAACAAGCGTGAGCGGCCTAATTGGGTTTTCAACCAACTGGATTGCTATCAATATGCTGTTTAAGCCGGCTAAAAAGCGTCCTATACTGGGACACGGACTCATCCCGGCCCAAAAAGATCGCATTGCCTACCGGTTGGCCCAGGCGGTTTCGGAAGATTTGATAAACCCCGAGATCATTAAAAAGAAAATCACCGAATCGAATGCCATCGGACGTTACAGAGAACAATCAACCAAATATATTAAAGGCATTATCGATGATCCCGCTTTTCGAAATGACCTCAAGCAATGGGTTGTAACCTATCTTGACGAAATGATAGCCGATCCTGATATACGCGGTGCATTAGCGGATCGTATTCTCCGGCAAATTGAAGAGGCACTACAGGATAAATCCTTCGAAAAAGTAGCCTTGCGAGCCTACTCGTACGTGAAGGGACAGGAAATGCAGCATATCATTGAAGAAGCGCTGGTCCAAATCCCCACCACCGTAGAAAGTGGGCTTGACAAGATGGATGACCTGCTGGATGAATTGCCGAAGAAAATTGATGAACACAGCGATGCTATAGAAAATATTGTTACAACGCTTCTCTACAAGCTTATCAATCAGTTGGACGTACACAAACTGGTTGAAGAGAATTTACGCAGCTACGACGAGCAACATATCTCCCAAATAATCAAAAATGCTACCAACGAACAGCTTCGATACATTCAATATCTTGGTGCGGTTTTAGGATTTATCGGCGGGCTGATCATATGGGAGCCGGTACTCAGCATTATCGTTTTAGGCGGACTGTCGGCACTTGTTTTAGGACTGGACCAATTGTTGTACCAACGGTTTTATAGAGAATAACCCTCAGCTTGTCTCTATCTATATGCCGGCTCAGTTATCGGACTCTTCAATTAAATCGGTTGAATTATCGGTCATTCTAAAGCCGACTCACCAGCGGCGATGTTTCAGGGATGGTATCTGTTGCCTGACTTCCCGAATTCGCCGGGGATTTATCTCGGCATAAGCAACCCCGGGCTCTTGTCCGGCATCGGCAATTACTTTACCCCAGGGATCAACAATCATTGCATGTCCCCAGGTTTTTCGATTTTTACCGTGAAGTCCTGTTTGCGCCGGAGCAAACACATAGGCCGTATTTTCTATGGCTCGCGCTTTTAGCAACGTTTCCCAATGGTCCTGCCCCGTAGTATAGGTAAAAGCGGAAGGGACGGATACAACCTCCGCCCCATTTCCGATCAATTTGCGATAGTATTCCGGAAATCTAAGATCGTAGCAAACCGATAATCCCCAATTACCAATCGTCTCATCTTCATAATTAGCGGGGATAAGTTCGCCCGGCATCACATAATCTGATTCGCGGTATGCCTCATCATCGCTCAAATCCACGTCGAACAGATGTACTTTATTATAGCTTATAAGTTCATCACCATTGGGACCATACAGCGTAGCATGGTTATAGACCTTGCCTCCCGGTGCCGGGACGGGATAGCTCCCCCCCAAAAGGTAAATTTGAAACTCCGATGCTGTCCTCGATAAAAATCCAGGGACCCGCTCAGCAATTTTATCTGCCTGCTTCATTCGCATCCTAAGTCCGCCGAGAAAGGCAAAATTTTCGGGTACGCCAACAACTAATGACCCTTGAGCGCTTGCTTTAGAAATATACTCATAGGCGATCTCCAGATTGGCTTCGAGATCCTGCTGACTATTCATCTGAATGACAGCTGCTTTGTAGCTCCTACTGACCATTAAACTATTCTTAAGTTCATCATTAGCCTGAAAATAAATATAATTAATTTAATCAACGTATTAATCACAGCTTCCCAAAAAAGTTTTATAAAAGAATGGCGGTAATTAGTCAGCACCCATGTTCGGATTTCAATCTCTGTTAACGAGTAGCCCCAGCCATGCTCAATCACTTTTTTGAACCGAATTGTATTCCTGTTGATATCTCTGGTGTAATCTATTCGACTCCGATATCAATTCTATCCCTTTTTGAAAAGCCCGTTGATTAAGTTCAAGGTAATCGGGTTTAATACGATTGCCCATCGTGCTTATAATATGCTCTTTGGATACGGCTCCGGAAAGTGCCATAACCGATCCCAGGGCCACCATGTTTGCGGCAATTTCATTACCTAATACACGGGCCGTTTCGATTATGGGCAGAATAACAGCATCTTCAACCTTTTCTTCGAGAGTCACCATCTTTTCAACGATTCGTATGCCATCCTCGGAAAGCGTGCTCCCATATTTCACATAGGAATCGATAGTCAGGCACAGCAATACATCGGGAATCTCAATCTCGGGAAAAGCAATTTCACTGCCACTTAAAATTACCTCGCTCTTGCTTGCGCCCAATCTAGCCTGCGGTCCATAACTTTGAGTTTGTACCACGTTAAGGCCCTCCTTCATCCCGGCCTCAGCTAAAATAATACCGGCCAGCAGAATGCCTTGGCCGCCCCGTCCGGACAACCGAATATTAAAAGGATCTTTAGGAAGCATTTACGTCCTCCGTCTTAGAATAAACCTTTCTGTATTGATCCGTAAATTCCGGTTTTATTTCTTCCCGAAACACCCCTATCGGCATTTCACCTATCATCTCCTCACGTGATATCAATTCGCCCGGAATGGTCAAATCTTTCTCATAATCCAGCATTTCAGTTGCATCCCCCAACTTGTTAATTCTACCGAAATAAGTAGGGCATTGTGAAAGTATTTCTACAACAGAAAATCCAGGATGCTCAATTGCACGGGTTATCAAATCCGGCATATCCTGAAAATCAAAGGTCGTTGTTCGGGCTACAAAAGTTGCACCAGCGGCCAGAGCAAGTTCAACAATATCAAACGGAGCTTCTATACTACCTGCAAAACTGGTTGTAGATTTTTTTCCCGTAGGGGTTGTCGGGGCCGTTTGCCCGCCGGTCATACCATAAATACTGTTGTTGAATATAATGGCATTTAAATCGATGTTCCGTCGACAAGCATGAATAAAATGATTTCCCCCAATCCCCACACTGTCGCCATCTCCCATAACAGTAAGTACGGTTAATTCAGGATTCGTCATTTTTACACCGGTAGAAAATGCAAGAGCCCTACCATGCGTAGTATGCATTGAATTGGTATTTGTAAAATAGGGCGTGCGTCCGGAACAGCCAATTCCTCCCACGACCACTACTTTATCCAGATCAAGCTTCAATCGATCGAATGATTCAAGTATCCCCCGTAAAATATTCCCATGTCCGCATCCCGGACACCAGGGACTGGGCATTATATCGCGACGCAAATATTTCTCCAGGTTTATACCGGTTTTAGGCATAGCAAAGCCTCCTCAACGGAATATATTTGTCGGTTTTGAAATTGATTGACCATTTTTCTGCTGCATTTTTTGTACTGCATTAATAATCTGGTCCGGTTGAAACAGTCTTCCGTCAGCCCTGTTCAACGCTTGTACAGTAGCCCTTCCTTCTACAACCATGCGAATTGGCATAATCATTTGTCCGAGGTTCATTTCAGGTACCAATATACCTTCCACACGTTCAGATAAATCCCTGATAAGCTTCTCGGGCAAAGGCCAGAGAGTTTGCAAATCAACCAGACCTGTAGCAATGCCCACGCCCTGTAATTTATCAACTGCAGCTTTAGCCGCCCGGGATGTAATACCATAGCTTATGATTAACCATTCGGCATCGCCCAAAAAGTAGCTCTTATAACGTAAAATCGTATCCAAATGCTGATCGATTCGCTCAAATGATTTTTTAAGTCGTTCCTCGGCAATGGTACCGTCGGTAGTCTTGGGATATCCCCTCTCATCATGTCCCAAGCCGGTAACCAGTTTTCTGGGACCTTTTCCAAAAGCAAGAAAGGTCTCATCGGAAAACGGCGTAAAATTATCTGTGGAAACAGGTTTTTTTCGATCTGCTATCTCAATTTCAGGAAAGGTTATATTTTCACGCATATGCGAAATAACCGCATCAAGCAATAGAATAACCGGTACTCGGAACTTCTCACTCATATTGAAAGCCTCTATTGTCATTTCATACGTAGTTTGTACAGAAGAAGCCGTCAACACAATGACAGGATGATCACCATGGGTTCCCCAACGGGCCTGCATCACATCTCCTTGTGAAGGCAGGGTCGGCAAACCGGTACTCGGCCCCCCGCGCTGAGAATTGACAATTACGCAAGGTGTCTCAGTCATAGAGGCATAACCCACATGTTCCTGCATCAGTGAAAATCCGGGTCCCGATGTGGCTGTCATAGCTTTCGCACCGGCCCAGGATGCCCCGATAACAGCAGCCAGTGACCCGATTTCATCCTCCATTTGGATAAATTTGCCGTCCTTTTTCGGTAATTCCCTGGCCATGGTCTCCATAATCTCTGACGCAGGAGTTATAGGATAACCTGCAAAAAAAGTGCAACCAGCCCTTAGCGCCCCTAAAGCACAGGCTTCATTGCCTTGTATCAGCCGCATTATGTCCGGTTTCATATTATAGGGGATTTAATGACAGTTGACAGTTCAGGACGATCCAACGAGAAACAGAAATCAGG
>DATFLI010000469.1:0-3258 GCA_035267805.1 Balneolaceae bacterium
GATCATTATGAAATGACTGGTAAAAATAGACTTACGATCGAGATATGAAGTTAAATACGTATCAGAAGGTAGCCTTGACAACGGTAGGAGCAACGATATTTCTTATTTTTGTGGGAGCGTTGGTTCGTGCTTCAGGATCAGGACTCGGGTGCCCGGATTGGCCAAAATGTTTTGGGAACTGGGTGCCGCCTACTTCTGCCTCCCAATTGCCTGCCGGCTATGATATTTCACAGTTTAATGTCTTCAAAACTTGGACAGAATATATCAATCGACTAATCGGCGTTAGCATCGGTTTGTTGATTACGGCTACTTGCGTGTTATCCTTTCGTTATCGTAAAACTAAACCGCGAGTTTTATACAGTTCCGTCGCTGCTTTTTTACTTGTTATTATCCAGGGATGGTTGGGGGGGCGTGTGGTTGAGACCGGCCTTAATGTTTGGCTGATTACTTTGCACATGTTGTTGGCGATGCTAATCATGGTGACACTGATTTACGCCGTTTTTAAAGCCTCTGAGGAGCAGATAACTATTACGCTCACTGAGGAAACGAGCCGATGGCTGCTGGGGGCAGTAATTTTACTGATCGTATTTACCTTTGCCCAGTTAATCCTCGGTACCCAGGTTCGTGAAGCTATAGATACGATAAAAGATATGGTGAATTCACCACCAAGAGAAACCTGGATTTCTCATATAGATCTTATTGGTGAAATCCATCGCAGTTTTGCCTGGACTGTACTGCTATCAGGTGGTGTAGTTTTTTATTTCTCGGGATGGAGGAGCAGATCGAAGCCCGTTCGTAAAGTGGGGATTACTATTTTTTGCTTGATTGTATTACAGATCATAACAGGAGTGGGAATTTATTATCTGGGGGTACCGCCAACCTACCAAGTTATCCATCTTACCGGGGTGGCGTTCCTGATAGCTTTTGAGTTTTTGTTGTTTTTGATGGTTATGCATTCCCAAAAAGATTTACCTACGTTATGAGTGACATAGGGATCTCTTTATACAATCCGCATAAGAATCGGGTCTCTTTGTCAAAGATGCCTAAGTTTGAGATAAAATATATTCGTTCGTAAGCAGGTTGTGATCAACGTGATTTTTAACTCATAGTGGATTAAAATACAGCCTCCATCCAGAAATTTCTCTCGGAGACTGCAGATCTTAAACAATATGCTCTTCTCGGGCCTCTTCGTTGGGTTGATTAAAGTGAATTAATATAAAATAAAAAAGCCGACCAAAAGTGATCGGCTTTAGAATCTCATAAATGATACTCGGTATTTAGAAACCAGGGGTGATAAGAGGTCGAAATAGGGTATCCAATAGCGTATAGCCTACTAAAAGTCCGAAGAAGGCAAGCGAGGCTACTAGTAGCATCGAATTGAATCGTTTATCCCAAAAGAGACCCATAAAAAATAATGCGACTAAGCTCCCTTTGAGTAATGCGATGGCCATAGCTGCAATAATAGACCATGGTTGTGGTAATTCCATGAAGTGAACGCCAGCCGTAAGCAGTGTCAGAATGAATAAAGCTCCGGCGACGGATAATAATGTTTTATCAGAGGAAATATGGTGTGATGCACTCATGAGTAGAAATTTTTTTAGTTATCAATGTATGAGGTAGAAGAGGGGATAGAGGAAGATCCAGATGATATCCACCAAGTGCCAATAAAGGCCTCCGATTTCAAGCGGGGTATAATATTCGCTGTTAAACTCCCCTTTTTGGTTTTTGATAAGAAGCCAGATCATAACACCGATACCTACGATAACGTGGATACCGTGTAGGCCGGTCATAAGATAGTAGAAACTAAAAAATATGCTGGCATTCGGATTATCGATTCCGGTGAATGAATACGCCGCCCCGGGATAAATACCCAAGCTGAAGTGATGCATCCAGTTGAAATACTTAATCATCAGAAATATGAAGGCCAATGCAATCGTAATACAAAGATTGATGGTAACATTTCTTGTTTGATTCAACTGTGCCGATTTAATAGCCATCGCTACTGTTAAACTACTACCTATCAGTACGAGGGTGTTAACGGTGCCCCAAAGTACATCTAATTCTTTAGAGCCTTCGGCAAAAACGGTGGGATGTGTTATCCGGAAGACGGTATATGCTGCAAAAAGACCGCCAAAAAATAAGATCTCAGTTACCAGAAATACCCACATTCCCATTTTGGCCGAATCAAATTGTTGCTCGGCATCAACAAAATGATGCTGAACAAAATCGGCATGAGATGTGGCTGTTGAATTATTAGCCATGATCGTGTTCTACTATTTTATTGGTTAATACTAATTTATTCAGCTTCAATTTCTTTACCGTTGGTTGTTAACTTGGTATCGGTAGTTGTACCGTGCCCATTGCCGGAATTGGCAAGGCCCAGCTGAAACTCATCCATCGGTTTATGATAGTCGTAAGGTCCGTGAACAATAACCGGAATGTGGTCAAAATTATGGGCCGGTGCCGGTGATGAAATTTGAAATTCGAGACCGCGGCTTCCCCAGGGATTAGCGGGCGCTTTTTCACCGGAGAAAATTGATTTTATCATGTAAAGAAAGACGATAAAAAAGCCTAGTCCCAACATATATGCACCTACGGTTGATACCTGGTGAAATGGTTGAAACTGCTCAATGTAATTGAAATAACGTCTCGGCATACCTTGTGCTCCCATCACAAATTGGGGGAGGAAGGTTACATTAAAACCAATGAAGATTAAGCCACAGGTAAATTTGGCCAATTTCTCGTTATACATTTTTCCGGTGATTTTGGGCCACCAGTAGTGCAAACCGGCCAGGAAGGCCATCACCATTCCGCCAACCATTACAAAGTGGAAGTGGGCCACTACATAATAGGTGTCGTGTAAATGCACGTCCAGTGCTACGGAGCCAAGTACAATACCGGTAATTCCGCCCACCAGGAATAGGAAAAAGAAACCAAAAATGTATAAAAGGGGCGATTCCAATTTGATTGAGCCTTTGTAGAGCGTGGCTGCCCAGTTAAACATTTTAATACCTGTCGGGATACCAACAAGGAAAGTCAGGAATGAAAATACCATTGAAGCCATGGGGGCCTGACCTGATACGAACATGTGGTGCCCCCAAACAAGGAAGCCAATAAAGGCGATAGATAGCGATGAAAGGGCAATAGCCCAGTATCCAAAAATATGTTTTTTAGAGAATGTAGTAATAACCTCGGATACAACTCCGAAACCCGGAAGAATCATAATATATACAGCAGGGTGACTGTAGAACCAGAACA
>DATFLI010000470.1:0-17398 GCA_035267805.1 Balneolaceae bacterium
TTATACATTTTAATATACTCTTTGGCTGAAGCATTCCAAGAAAAATCCAATCGCATAATTTTCTTGCGAAGTGCCGCCATTTTGCGTCCATCCTGGAATAAATTGACGGCTCTTTGTACCGCATCACTGGCTGCCTGTAAACTAAATTCATTGAAGACAAAACCGTATCCATTCGGATTTCCAAGATCAACGACCGTATCTTTCAATCCCCCAACATTACGCACGATGGGAATTGTTCCATAACGCATGGAATACATTTGATTAAGTCCGCAGGGTTCCACGCGAGAAGGCATGATCATAAAATCACTCCCGGCGTAAATCTGGTGAGCCAATGCTTCATTATAACTTAGAGAGGCATCAAAATAACCGACGAACTGATCGCTCATGGCTTCAAACTGATTATGCAAATTACGATCTCCCGTCCCTAAAACAATGAAATTTACAGTCTGCCAGGAAGAAAGAAACGTTCGAAACACATCCGGCAATAAATCGGCCCCTTTCTCATATACCAGTCGCCCGATAAACGAAATGGTTGGATGCTGCGGATCCAATCCGAATCTTTCGCACAAAGCCTGCTTATTTTTGCGTTTGCCTTCCGCCATCTTGCGGGCCGTAAAATGATATGGAATCATCGGGTCTGTGCTGGGGTTCCATACCTTGGTATCGATGCCATTTATGATCCCTTGTGATTTTTGTTTTTCTTGCTGGAACAGGTATTCCAGACCATGACTGCTGTGCGCGAGCTCTTCCATATATGAATGAGAAACCGTGGTGATCTGCCAGCAGGTTTTTAAACCCGCCGCCAAGCTGTTCAGCTTGCCATCCCAATCCAGCAGCCCGATGGTTTTGGGATCAAATTCCGGCAAAAAGTAAGCCTTGCCACGATCGGCCGTTCCCTGGTATTCCCCATTGTGTACGGTCATCACCGTGGGAGTGGACTTCAGTTCTTCATAGCGATAACAGTGGGTAAGCATAAAAGGAACGAGTCCCGTATGGTGATCGTGACAATGGATGATATCCGGTTTCTGCTTCATCGAATTAAACCAATCAAGAACGGCAATCTGAAAACACAAGAAACGCTCGAACTCATCCCAATAACCGCTCCCTGAACTCGAATCAATATAAATTCCGGGTCGATCAAAACGACCGGGAATATCTACCACATAAAACGGGAAACCAAGCGCATCATCCATCTCGCGCTGAATACGAAACTTAAAAAACTGCTCGCCAAGAGGAGCTTCAGCTTCAAATACTGTTTCAAACTTATGATCTCCCATCCAGGTATTGGCATATTTGGGAATCACCACTGAAGCACGGTCGGCCTGTTTGTTCAGATATTTGGGCAACGCCCCGACTACATCGGCCAGTCCCCCAACCTTGGCTACGGGATAACATTCAGCACTGATATGAATTATATTCATGGATGCAACAAATTTGAAAATTTATTCGTAATAATAACCCTTTTTGGGGCAACAACTTAATAAATTGATGTTAAATAGAAGTAATTAAAACTTTATCCTTGAATCAATGTATTTGATGATAAATTTCTTTCTACTAACTTCAGAGAAAAGCGCGAATTCACATGTCAGTTATTCAGGTTAAAAACATTAGCAAATCGTTTGGTGATACTAAAGCAGTCAGTGACGTTAGCTTTGAGGTTCCGGAGGGTTGCATATTTGGACTTCTTGGTCCAAACGGAGCCGGCAAAACTACTTCCATCCGTATTATCAACCATATACTAATCGCCGACAATGGCTCAGTAACGGTCAACGGTGAACGGGTAAGCTCTAACACGCAGCACATGATTGGGTATATGCCGGAAGAACGCGGACTTTATAAAAAGATGAAAGTGGGAGAACAACTCATTTACCTGGCACAGCTTAAGGGATTGAGTTATAACGAGGCAAAAAAATCGATCAAATACTGGCTGGACCGATTTGAGGCCGCCGACTGGTACAGCAAGAAAGTGGGCGAATTATCAAAAGGGATGTCCCAAAAAATCCAGTTCATTGCTACGATCGCCCACGACCCGGATATTTATATCTTTGACGAACCATTCAGCGGCCTGGACCCTATTAATAGTGAAATGTTAAAAAATATCGTAATTGAATTGAGAGAACGCGGGAAAACGGTTCTTTTCTCTACACATCGCATGGAACAGGTCGAGCAGATGTGCGACGAAATTTGTTTGTTTAATAAAGGGAAGGCAGTGCTCAAGGGAAACCTCCGCGAGATCAAAAATAGTTTCGGTAAAAATACCATTAACCTGGAATTTCAGGGTGATCATACCTTCCTTGACAAACTGGAAAATGTGCGGATCAATAACCGTTCTACCAATTTTGCTGAAATTCGGGTCCTCAATGGACAAAATATGCAGGATATATTGAAAACAGCTATTGAACACGCCGAAATTTACAAGTTCGAACGAATTGAACCCTCCCTCACCGAAATTTTTATTTCCACTGTCGGCGAAGACAATATTAATCCAAATGAACTCGCTTGAGCTATGAACTTCCAACAAATTTTACTGGTCCTTAAACGCGAATATATTACCCGTATTCGCTCGAAAGCATTTATCATTGCAACTATCTTGATTCCCCTGGGACTAGTTGCCTTTATGGGCATCGGAGTAGGTATTGCTGTTTGGGACTCTCAGCCGGTACATACGATTGGAATCATTGATCAGACAAACAGCATCTATCCCCAGCTGAAAAAAATTGCTCCCGACCGTTATAAGGATTTCTCCTCTGTTTCGGAGGACTCGTTGCGTTCTCTTGTTTTGAATGAAAAAATCGATGGATACATCTTTTTGGATGAAGCCAATATTAACCAACAAAAAGCCCCCGAATTCGTTTCCAGCGGTGCCGGCGGACTGAGTTTACAATCTACCGTTCAATCTGATTTGCGGGAGGCCATTCGTAAAGTGAGGCTGGATCGGGCAGATGTATCCCAAAACATTCAGAACATCTACGAATCAAAAATTGAACTAAAGACCCGAAAACTGACCAAAGAAGGTAAAGAAACCGAAGATGATACCGGCTTCCTGACCATTGTCGGTGTAGTTATGGGAGTTATCATCTTTATGTCGGTACTCGGATATGGAGGACTGATCACCCGCAGCGTTATCGAAGAAAAGACAAACCGAATCATCGAAGTCATTGCTTCATCTGTCAAACCTATAGAATTATTGCTTGGCAAGATGGCGGGAGTCGGGGCCTTGGCACTAACTCAAATTGCCATCTGGATCGTCTCAATCCTGGGATTGGCTTCCGTTGCAGGTCCCATAGCAAATTCATTTATGGTGAATAAAATACCTGACCAAGCTGCACAGGCTGCTCCATCGGCACCGGGCATGAATCCCGCCGTATTTACGATTCCTAAAATCGAACCCTCACTGATCATCCTTTTTGTGATCTTCTTCATCTTGGGTTACTTGATTTACAGCTCTTTATTTGCAGCAGTAGGATCCGCAGTGGATTCGGAGACCGATACGCAACAATTTATGTTTCCAATTATGCTGCCTATCATGATCGGCTATTTCATCATGTTCCGGGCAATGGCTAATCCCGACAGCACACTGGCAGTCGTCGGTTCCCTGATTCCTTTTTGCGCTCCTATCGTGATGATTACACGCATTGCCATTACCGATGTACCTATCTGGGAAATACTTACTTCTATCCTCCTCATGATTGGCACATTTGTCGGTACGATGTGGCTCAGTGCAAAAATCTATAGCGTGGGAATCCTCAGTTATGGCAAAAGTGCCAGCTTCAAAGAACTAATCAAATGGATTAAAGAATAGTAGCTATTAGCAGTGAGTCATGAGTCTTAGATTCCTTGCCCGACTGGTCATTCTTCTTCGCGAGAGCCGGGAAAAAGAGAAAGGCATAGAGACGCAATCCATGCGTTATCAACCCAGAAATCAGATAATTGAATCGTTGTATCTACCCACGACCAAACCAAATATCAGTAATATTGCTCCCCAGCCTGTCGCCAGTCTCAGACTTGCGATATTTAGTATCAATCAGAGATCAAAGTGTTCATCTCATGGTAAACCCGGGCATCATACTCATCCTGAATATGAGCATTCAGGTAATCCTTTATATCACTATTCAGATTACGCTTGAGTCCCCGGACTACCAGGTAGCGAATTCGCGGATCGGCAGCGCCAAGTAACTCTTTGGCCCGTGAAAGCCAATCCGAAGGAGTATGATCATGCTGAATAAGGATTCCCAGTGCCCGGCTTCTAATCGTATAACTAAATTGATCTTCGGTAAATAAGCTCGCTTTTTTGACAGCTTCACCAACTTCTCCCATATTGGCCAGTTGCTGGATTACAAATATAGAACGTTGTCCCACGGAATCCTGCTGTGTGATTGTACTGGCGAAATGAGTAAACTGATCGGGAGATTCTATACTGGTCAGTACTTTAGTAGCCTTCTGAAAAAGATCTGAAGTTTGTGCATTTGTGGCCACATCCTCTACCTTGGCTTTAACCGTTGTGTTATTCTTAAAATGCTGCAGTGCCATTAGTGCCGCATCCCGAACATCCTTGTTATCACTGTTTAGTGCCTTCAAAAAGGTATCTTCAGTGCCGGATGCACCATGTGTAATATCTCCCAACGAGCTTAGAAGTGCCGCTTTCACTTTGGGATCGGGCTGTTTATTCATGAAATCCTCGATGGCCAACTGTAAATCCGGATCCTTGGAATAATAGCCCAACTTTCGCGCCGCTTCGGCTTTTTGATCCACCGATTTGGCATTTCGTAATTCATAAATTAAAAATGAGGCCGATTTGTATTCGTCCAAATAAAGATTGGGATGACCGGAAGTCTCAAGACGAAGCGTATTAATCGTCGGATCAATCTGCAACATAACCGAATCCTGTGCCCCGGTAAAGGTTACTTCCGAAGTGTCAATTTTGTTGGGATAGATCTCGTAAGCTTTGAGTGTTGTTAACTGCTTATAAACACCGTGCGTAGCGGTAAAATGTAATTTCAGCTTATTTTCTTTTTGATTCAGGCTGTAAATCACTTTATAAGCGACCGAATCTGATGTCTGTTTGCTTGTCTTGGCAGTATCGGAAATCATCGGAAAGCCCGGCATATCAAACAACGGCTGACCGCTTTCGCGGTACCAGTACTGCGCATAATCATTCCAGCTGATGGCATGCGGGAGATCTTTTAAAATATCAGCCACAGCTCCTGAAATTACTTTTTTTACCGGCTGATTATCCCACTGCGTCCAGCTTCGTTGCCACTGGTTCCATCGCTGCACGCCAAACCCACTGTAAACCGTTTCGATCGTCGAATCGGGTACATCCTCTTCTTTCAGCTTTGAAACTTTATTCTGAAAGATCTGATACAAAATTGTTTGATAAAGATTAATAGCATCCGACTGGCTCCACCCGGCCTCACGCTGATTAACCCCAAACCACTGACCGATGACCCCACGCAGCAATTGAGTTTCAAGGTCTCCACGGTTCTTATAAATAAAGACGGTAGAAGCGCCCCACGATTTGGTTTCCCAATGGTGATCGGGCAGGACAATCACACTCAACTGATCAAAAGGATATGAAACCTGCAAACTGTCCTGAAGCTGTGATACATATTGGGAAGCGTTTTGGGCCAATCGCCGGGCATCCAAACTATCCCGGGCCGCTTTTTCTGTTACAACATTTACCTTCGTATCTCCCATGTTGGCCGTGGCTTGATTAAACTGTCCTATCGCAAAAGAAAGACTCGAAGCGGGCACTGGTTTGGAACTCTCAAAATGATAGGTCACCGCATCGACTGAAGCCGCTTCCTGTCCTGTTTTTTTGCCCGTGGCCCAAACACTGAAACCGGCGGGTACCGAGATGTTGAATTTTGTTTTCAACTCGACGTTTGGATTATCGACTATAGGTATCCAATGTCGCTGGGATTTGGGTAACAGTGAGGTCCAGACCGTTTCATGGGCATCTTTCAACAGGCCAAAGCTTGTGCTTCCCGAATAGCGAATATCTACGGCAAGTGTGTCACCGGCCTGGGTTGGATTCTGGAGCGGTACAAACAGAGAATCATTATGCAACATAAAATCTGCTTCTTTACCATTCACCGAAGCCGAACTGATATCCAAATGAGCAGCATAAAGGATGACCGTATCGGCTTCACTGACATTTGCCGTCAATTGGTAATGCGCAGCCCCATCGATCCGCAAATTTTGCGGCTGGACACCAAGGTCCAACTCCAATCGATTGAAATTGAAATCCAGCTTTGGATGTGATATATAATCAAAAGACTGAGCCTGCAAGGAATATGCCGGTAACAGAAAAAGAATGAATAATATTGAAAAAACGCTCACCTTGTTTGCAGGAAAATAATTTTTTAATCCGCTCATGAAGAGTAAATATTTTGTTAAAGCCACTTCCTGTTCTGTACTTTCTATGAGAACGCGAGAATATAAGGAGTCTTATCCTTTAGGTAAATATAAGTGATCCTCAATCCAATTGTTCCTTGCAATCTATTTTACACACTCATCTTAACTCATCTTGTTAATTCTACATTAATCAAATGATAGTATCATCATTTCTGTTGCTTATGTGATAAGTTTAACATAAAACTAAATTTTTCTTCATGAGTACAATGAAAGCGATGCAAGTACCTGCCGCAGGCGAAAAGTTTGAACTGGTAGACAAAGAAATACCTACACCGGCAGAAAACGAGGTGTTAATCAAGGTTCAGGCCTGTGGTATCTGTCACAGCGATGCTTTTGTAAAAGATGGACTGATGCCCGGTATCGAATACCCACAAATACCCGGTCATGAGGTTATTGGGACGATCGAAAAGACGGGTGCTAATGTAAATCTATGGGATGAAGGACAACGCGTTGGCGTCGGATGGCATGGGGGACATTGTCACCAGTGTGAAGCCTGCCGAAACGGCGACTTCATCAACTGCAAAAATGCCAAGGTTACGGGAATCCACTTTGATGGCGGATATGCAGAATATATGGTTGCTCCGGAAACGGCAATCGCCGACATTCCTGAATCCCTGGATTCTGCTGAAGCGGCTCCCCTGCTATGCGCCGGAATCACCACATTCAATGCGCTTCGCAACAGTGATCTTGGTCCCGGTGATGTTGTAGCCGTTCAAGGAGTCGGCGGCCTTGGCCATTTGGCTCTTCAATATGCAAATAAGTTTGGATGCGAAGTGGTAGCTTTGTCCCGAGGGACCGATAAACAAGAGTTGGCTTTCGGATTAGGTGCCCATCACTTTATTGACACTGAAAAGGACAATCCGGCCGAAGCCTTGCAAGAAATGGGTGGAGCTGATGTCATTTTAGCAACCGCTCCAAACAGTGAAGCTATTACTTCGGTAATCGACGGACTTGCGCGTAACGGGGAATTAAAAGTAGTTGCCGCAACGGCAAATCCCATTGAAGTCACACCCTTTCAGCTAATTACCGGTCGAAAATCAATTTCCGGTTGGCCAAGCGGCGATGCCAAAGATTCGGAAGACACGTTGGAGTTTAGTGCACTTACAGATATCGCGCCGAAAATTGAAACCTACCCTCTGGAAAAAGCAAATAAAGCTTATGATCGCATGATCAACAATGAAGCTCGTTTCAGAGTCGTCTTGGAAGTCAATTAAATACATAATGGAACACGGAGAGCTCCAATTGTGAGTACTTCTATCCGTGTTCCACTATTTTTTCCTGCTGATATTTATTCTCACGGGCTGTGACGGTGAGATGCCAAATGATGCCTGCCAGAGACAGTAGGAGCGCAAAAATCATAATTGCCTGCTGGATGCTGAGAAACTTATTGTCCAGTATCCATGAAGCTACCAGTACAGAAACAGATTGGGCAACCGTATAGAATAGCCATTCGCTGCTGAAGACCCGGCCTCGATACATATCGGGCGTCCGACGCTGGAGAAGCACGGTACTCATCACCCAATTGGCTCCCGAAGCAGTATGTGCTGTAAACACGAATATCATCATAATGGTCAGGCTCGACGTCAATCCCACGACGAAGTACATCAGCCCACCAAAAATCATGCAAAATCCCATAGCGCGAACCCAGTCTCTTTCCCGGATAAAAATTCGTCGGCCTATTACGGGACCGATACCGGTACCCACTCCCCGGGCAGAATACAAGAGCCCGAGGCCAAAACTTCCCATCAGCAATACTTTATTTGAAACCAAAATCAGCATATAGGTAAGCGCCCCCAAGAACATAGTAAAGGATCCCTTTGCCAGCATGGGACGCAACACCTGGTGATTATTTAAAAGATATTGAAAACCTTCTTTGATTCCGGTTATCGGATTTCGGGTGCGGCGGAATTCGGCTTCATCCATTTCCTTTTGGGGAATGACCGTCCTGAAAATAAACCATGCCGATAACAGGTATGTAATGGCATCAATGATGAAAACCAAATTTGTGCCCAGCCAGGATGTTGCCAAACCTCCGATACCCATTCCCATCGTGAAAATAAAACTCCAGCTGGCAGAGGAAAGCACGTTTGCATCCACAAGCTCATCATGAGTTGTTACATTCGGGATAGAAGAAGTTTTGGCGGGCTCAAAGATGGCCGAAAGCATCATCTGAACGGCCGTCAACACGTAGGCCAACCAAAGGGTATCATACGAGCCAACCAATAAAAGACCGGAAACCAAAACCGCTCTGGAAATGTCGCACATAATCATGATGCGACGCCGGTTAAAACGATCAGTAATATAACCCGCAAATGGCGAAAAACTGGCCAGACTCATCATCTTTACGACGATGATCAATCCCAATAAAAATTCGGATTGGGAATATTGGGTAATGAGCGCGTAAACGGCTAAAATGCCAAACCAATCCCCAAAATTGGAGACCACCTGGCTCAGCCACAGCCGGCGATAGTTTTCGTTTTGGGATACGAGATCAATGTAGGGACGAACTCTATTGAACAATGAATTATATATTAATTATCAGAAGGTTTTTGCGAAAAATTATCAAGCTGAATTCATGAGGACCTGCATTTTAAGATAACTAAGCTGACAGGAGATGTTGAAACAAGTCAGGAAAGACACAGAGTGGCTATGCAAAACCTCCTAAATCCGTTTATCAAAATTCTTCGATATTTCTTATAAGCCGGTCACAACCAAGCAGTAACCAACATTATTTCACACCGGTACTACCAAAGCCTCCATCCCCCCGTTCGGTTTCGGAAAGGGTATCGACTTCCCTGACTTCAGCCTGTATGACAGGGGCAATCACCATCTGGGCCAGACGATCTCCGTGATTAATGATAAAAGACTCGTCCCCCAAATTAACGGCTAATACCTTCAACTCCCCGCGATAGTCCGCATCAATCGTACCGGGCGTATTTAGCATGGTAACGCCATTGCGATAAGCGAGCCCGCTCCGGGGACGTATTTGAGCTTCGTATCCTTTTGGAAGCGCCATTTTAAGTCCGGTTGGAATAAGCTTACGCTTGCCCGGCTTTAATTCTATTGGTTCCTGCACAGCGGCACGCACGTCCATACCGGCGGCAAATTCTGATTCGTATGATGGTAATGGCAAATCCCCGGCATGCGGTAATTTTTTAAACTCTATTTTCATTCTTTTCTGGGTTCCTTCTTATAGTCAATAAGTTTCACTTTCACATTTCCGAGCCAAACTTTGGCGTGCGCCTCTACCGGGACACGGAGATCATCCGCCAGATACCAGGCCTTGTATTTCCCCTTGAAGCCGAACGGACCATCAATATCAGCATCACCATAGCTGTAATAAGTCTTTACCGGTTGGTCAAAAGCATCATACTTCCGCATCTCGGTATTGGTGGTATTCCGGCCGTTGATATATCCCATCTTATCTTCCAAATATACCGGTAATCGATACGGTTTGTTCGTACCGGCAAAGAGGCGGGAATAATAAAATATCAGTTGTCCCGAACTCGAGGGCTCGGTAACAGACAGTGTATCTACCGCCTTGCCCTGTTCCGAGTAATATACTTTTTTATTATCATAATCAAACCGGTAGCGCTCGGCCTTAAATTTCCGATCGTCGATATCGTCGCGCCAGTAAAGTGCCGTATAAGGTAAACTGTCGGTTTTTACGAAAAAAGTATTGTAATGATTCTCTTCATGCCCCACAAAAGGGATCGACGGATTTGACGTTATTTTTGTGCGCAACCACCAAACCTTCTGTCCCCGGTAGGTCGTATCTCGCAAAATCTGGGTTTGAACTTTGCCCAGTTTAAAAAAACCGAACTTAACCTCGTACGTAAATACTTCTTTCCATTTTAGCAATTCGTTCATGGTGGGCGGATGATCAGGATGCTCGTAAGTGATCTGTGTATCTTGAGCAAGGCCGTTTAATGAAAAGACGGCTAGAAACAAAATCCCCAAAAAAAGTCTATTTTTAATAAAGCGTTGCAAGAGCGTCGGTTTAATCAATGAAAATTAGTTTTATATGAGTGCTCAAAGTTCGATATTATAACATTGAATTTGAAATATTTTTGAAGCAATCACACAAGAAAATCGTTCATGACAAAAAAAACCACCTCATATCTCTTGTTTTTCATATGGGGATGTCTCCTAGTTGCGGGCTGTTCTAAAAGTGATGACCAGCGTAAATTCGAGAACGAAGCTCTGACTGCCCCAAAAGGAATTACTAAGACCAGTGCCAATGGGGATATCGACACCACAAGTACCGATCCCGACGACTGGCGAATCAGCCCAATGTATCACGGTCTTATTTCTGTTGGTTTGGGAGATAACCAACCGCCCTATCCCAACCCGGTTAATTATAATTCGAATTTAACTGTTCAGTTGACATTTAATGTTACTGATCCTGTTGATGCAATAGAAATTCGTTCATTTCGATATCCGAACGAAAATCAATTTCCACGGATAAAATTTCTTGATCAGAACGAACTAAGCACTTTCAATACGATCACTATTCAGGCTAAAAATATCGCCATTGGCCAGGGAAGCAGCGCAAGCGGCCTATATCGCCTTTTAATCTACGATGGAAATCAGAATATGATTACCTACGGAGATATTGAAATCCAATAAGTTGTTTAAAAGTATTGTGCCTCCTATTTTCAAGCTTCCAAAAAGCGCTTAGAATTTTTATGGCAAAACGAAAGATTACAAAAACCGAACGCCGGGTCTTGGAGAAACTCATTTTCCCGGAGAAGTTTCAGGATATCCTGGAAGAAACCGGCCTTTTGTACGGTGAACTGCGGGATGATCTGATCAACCTGCTAAGTTTTGGCTTTGTCGAAGCCTACGAACGAAGCGGATCGAAAATCGCATTAACCAGCTTCTATGATTCCGACAACCTGCAAAATTTTACCTTTCGTGCTACCAGTAAAGGATTATCAGAAATTAAATCATCCTGACTATGAAATTTGAGGCTCTTGTTGGCGAAAATACCGTGGAACTTGAATTGCCGGAAAACTCTAATGAAGTTTCGTTTGGGGATTCCAAACAATCATATTTTTTTCATCGTCAGGAAAACGGACGGTACCTCCTTCGATTGGGAACAAAACTCTACAAAATCGATAATGTAGAATACGATAAACATACCGTTACTTTTACGCTTAACGGGCATTGGTATTCTGTGGATGTTCGAGACGAGCAGGATTTGCTGCTCGACCGGCTGGGATTTAAGACGGCCGCCGAAATTGGAGAAGGTGAACTGAATGCTCCCATGCCCGGAAAAATTCTCGAAATCCTGGTTAACGAAGGTGACGAAGTAGAACTCGGACAGCCCGTGGCCATCCTGGAAGCCATGAAAATGGAAAACGAACTTAAAGCTCCCATCAGTGGCGTAGTGGAATCCATCTTCGCTGCCAAGGGAGATTCACTAGAAAAAAATGCAGCAATCTTAGAAATTAAAGCAAGTGGATAAATTTGTCATAGAAGGACCTACCCCTCTCAAAGGAACCATTCCAATTAGCGGATCAAAAAATGCAGCTTTGCCCCTGATGGCAGCGGCCATCCTGGGGGATACGCCAACGACAATCACAAACGTGCCCAAGCTTCGCGACATTTATACATTCAATAATGTTATTCGTGTAACAGGTACCCGTGTTGATTTCGATGAAGACGAAGGCACGTTGACCATCGATTCCCAACATCTCTCCCATTTGGAGGCACCTTATGAGCTGGTACGTAAAATGCGTGCTTCTTTTTATATGCTCGGTGCATTACTGGGTAAATTCGGCAAAGCCAAGGTTTCATTACCCGGCGGCTGTGCGTGGGGACCTCGTCCCGTTGACCTGCATCTGGCGGGCATGCGCGAGATGGGTGCAGAAATCAAACTTGACCAAGGCTACGTAATTGCCAAGGCCCCTGAAAAAATGGAGGGAGGTACCTTTACGTTGCAGCCCAGCAGCGTGGGAGCCACGGTCAACTTGCTGCTGGCATCAGTCTTGAGAGCTGAAAAATTCACCATTAAGAATGCCGCCAAAGAGCCGGATGTTGTACTATTATGTAAGAGTCTTGAAAAAATGGGGGCTGATATCCAAGGCATTGGGACGGATACGCTTACTGTTTACGGTGTTGATCGCCTGGAAGGAGTAACCATCAATAATGCCCCCGATCGTATCGAAACAGGTACTTTTATGATAGCAGCAGCCATGCATCCTGCATCCGAGGTAACGCTTACCAATGCCGCAATCGAGGATCTGGGACAGTTCCCGGAGGAATTTAGAAAAACAGGTGCGGAATTTACCATAACGGATGGCTCCATTCATGTGAAAGCACCGGCAAAGATCAATCCCACGTCCATAAAGACAGCAATATATCCCGGATTCCCGACTGATCTTCAGGCTCAATGGTCAACAATGATGACCCAGGCAGAAGGCGCATCCGCAGTTACCGATACTATTTATTCAGATCGATTCAGTTATGTGCCCGAAATGGTTCGGCTCGGCGGCGAAATGAATGTAAAAAAGAATACCGTACACATTGAAGGCAAGGCAACATTAAAAGGCGCCTCGGTAATGAGCACCGACCTGCGGGCTAGCGTAAGCCTTGTACTTGCCGGCATGGCTGCCGAAGGTACAACTGATGTGCTAAGAATTTATCATCTTGACCGCGGATATGAAGATTTAGAGCAGAAACTCAACAACGTTGGCGCAAGCATCAAGCGTATTGACCAAGATGCATGAGCAACAATAATTCTTTAATGCCAAAAGCACTTGCAGTTGAATTCTGAAATAAATTCGGGATGACCTATTGGTTTTTTAAAAAATTGCTAAAAACACACTTTATTTATCAATAATAATTGACACCACATGAGTTCCAGCCAGGAAAAGCAAGAATTGTTCAATGCTACTGAAAAAAAGATTAAGGCAAACGGATTTCATATTGTCGACCAGGATCGGGAACGTCCCTGGGGCGGTTTTTTTGTAATTGATGAAGCACAAGCTCAAAAATTTGCCAATACCTATTTCGACAGTATCAATGTGGAGGATCTCAAAATCTCTTCTAAACTAAGTCCCAAAATTCTAATTGTAGAGCCGGACAAACGCTTGTCCTGGCAATATCATCACCGACGGGCCGAAATCTGGAAAGTGGTAAAAGGCCCTGTAGGCATTATCAAAAGCGATACCGATAAAGAAGGACCCTTGAAAAGCTATAGAACTTCTGATCTTGTGACGCTCGAACAAGGCGAACGTCACCGGCTTGTTGGTCTGGATAAATGGGGGATCGTGGCCGAAATATGGAGACATACCGACCAGCAGAATCCCTCTGATGAAGATGATATCGTGCGCGTACAGGATGATTTCGGACGGTAAACAGAATTTAGAATTTTAAGCTTTCCTTTCGCATTTTTTGGCTGTTTTTGCTGTGGGAGGCATACAAAAGGCAGGATTCTTACTACCGACCGGAGGTTATCTCGGCTCCCCGAAAGATAATCACTTATTTGATTCCTGTATCTTCCGGAAATTAAAATAACGAACTAATTTTTTGGCGTTTACATTATAGAAAAACTCCTTGTATATTAATGTGGTATTTGTAAACAGTGTTCAGAGCGAAACAAATTTTTTGAAGGTTTATATTTGCAGCAATTGTTTAAATCACGAGCATCATTAATCATTTTATTAGCTTTAGTAAAGAAAATATATTTCTCTTTGTATGATTCAGCGAAATTTATGAATGCGCTGAACTCTTGTGATCAGTCTCTGCAAGACACACCCATCTCTGAATATTTTCCGTTTACACAAACAAATTTTTCTCCTAACAGGAATTTTAATGTAGCGGTTGCTGGACCTCCGCTAGACCTAATGAATTTTAAGACTGTTTTATCTATGATGATACTTTTAGACTCTTTGATCAGGATTAAAAAAACGGAGGGCAGCAGCTGCGTGAAAGACGAGTATTTCAATGAAGAATCAAATCATTATCCACGCTTCGGGCAAACAGACCCGCATAGCGCTGCTGGAAAATGGCGAACTTGCCCAGCTATTTATAGAATCTGATGAGAACCAGCGCACTGTTGGAAACATCTATGTAGCAAAAGTTCACAAAGTCATGAGCGGGATCCGTGCAGCTTTTATAGACATGGGTACCCCTAAAGATGCTTTTTTACACTTCTCTGATGCCGGGGATCACCTGAAAGAATACGTTCAGATGCTCAATGGCAGGGATGCTATCCACAAGCACGTCAGAGATGAGCTAAAGAAGACCAACTTTAATAAAATATCGAACTACGAAAAGCAAAACTGGGCGGGTAAAATACTGCAACCCAGGCAGAAATTGCTGGTCCAAATTATTAAGGAACCTATAGGATCCAAAGGACCGCGTATTTCTACTGATATTACGGTCGCAGGTCGTTTTTTGGTGCTCATTCCCATGGGCGAATACATCGCTGTATCCCGTAAAATTAACAACTATAAAGAACGTCGCCGTCTGAAAAGCCTGGTAGGATCGATGCTGCCGGATGGTTTTGGTGTGATTATTCGCACCGTGGCCGAGGGACAGGATGAGAAGTCGATCGAAGACGACATGCGTAACGTCTTGAAGAAATGGGAGCGCATCCTGGAGCGGCTCGAGTCGGCCAAACCCCCTTCCCTGCTTTACAAGGATCTGGATATGACTGAGAGCCTGATCCGAGATCTGTTCGCCAAGCAGTACGACCGCGTGCTGGTTGATGATCCCAAGATGCATAAGAAAATCAAATCGTATGTAAGCCATGTAGCCCCGCAAATGATACCTAATGTGGAGCTTTACAAGGGCCGGGAGCACATCTTTGATTTTATGAAAATTGCCAAAGATGTGGATTCCATTTTCAGTCCGCGTGTACGTATGCCTTCCGGTGGTTACCTGATATTTGAACAGACCGAAGCAATGTATGTGGTGGATGTGAACTCCGGACCATATGCCGCCAAAGAGAAACAGGAAGACAATTCTCTGAAAACGAACCTCGAAGCTGCCCGTGAGGTTGCAAAGCAACTCCGACTGCGGGATATCGGTGGAATAATTGTGGTAGATTTTATCGATTTACGTATTGATAAAAATCGAAAGAAAATCTACGACGAACTCAAAAAAGAGTTCAAGAAAGATCCCGCGAAGACCAATGTGATTGGAAT
Organism: Balneolaceae bacterium; assembly: GCA_035267805.1. Lineage (GTDB taxonomy): Bacteria > Bacteroidota > Rhodothermia > Balneolales > Balneolaceae > Fodinibius. The sequence continues at coordinate 15,576 of DATFLI010000470.1, forward strand.
GAGCGATTTCGGACTTGTACAGATTACCCGTCAGCGTATTCGTCCCAGCGTGGTCAACTCGGTTTCTAAAGTCTGCCCCACTTGCGGAGGTTCCGGAAGCGTAGTTACACAGAATACTATTCTTGCAGACATTGACGCCTGGTTAAGCAAGTTTCATTCTACCACAGATTACAGGGCTGTAGACATATATATTAACCCTTATCTGAAGTCTTATCTTGAAAAAGGATTTTTAAGCATAAGAAGACGATGGATGTTCCGCTATTGGTTGCGAATTAGCTTAATTGCGGATGAAACCATTTCCCTGAACGAATATAAAGCCACTATCGCCGGTTCCGATATTGACATCACTGATGTGGTGATGCAGGAGAAGAACATTGATGAGCTTATCGCGAATGAAGAAGGTGAACTCCAGGAATTAAGCGCTGAACGGAGTGAAAAGAATAATCTCGATTATTATAAAAAAGATGGCTCCAAATCAGGAGGTCGAAAAGAACGAGACGACCGCAAGCCGCGCCCTACTCACTCGGGACGAGGGAAATCAAAATATTATAAACAATCTGACTCCTGATTGATCGTTCATTAGAACCAACAAATTGAATTTGAAACAGAAAGTATTTGAATGAGTTTACCTGATTTAAAGGCAACCACAGTCCTGGGCATCATCCACAACGGCGAAGCGGCACTGGGGGGTGACGGCCAGGCAACGATGGACAAAACAGTAATGAAGGCAACGGTCAAAAAAGTTCGCCGCTTATATGAAGGAAAGATTGCCGCCGGTTTTGCCGGGTCTACGGCCGACGCTTTTACTCTCTTTGAAAAATATGAAGAGAAATTGAAACAGTATAATGGAAATTTACAGCGCGCCGCTGTTGAGATGGCAAAAGAGTGGCGGAGCGATAAGTTCCTTCGCAAACTTGAAGCCTTGCTCGTTGTTATGAACAAAGATGAAGCCCTGCTAATTTCTGGTCAAGGCGATGTTATCGAGCCTGATGATCAAATTTTGGCTATTGGCAGCGGCGGTTCGTATGCCCTTGCAGCGGCCCGGGCACTGAAAGCAAACGCACCGGAATTATCTGCCCGCGAAATCGTTAAAAAGTCACTGGACATCGCTGCAGATATTTGCATCTATACGAATCATAATTTGAGTATTTTAGATATTGAAGATTGATGAACACTTTACAACCCACGATACAACAAAAGAATTTAACACCGCGGCAGGTTGTTTCGGAACTGAATAAGTATATCATTGGCCAGAACGAAGCCAAGCGTTCCGTTGCAATAGCCTTAAGAAACCGCTGGCGCCGGATGAATGCCGATGAAGAAATACGGGATGAAATTCTGCCCAACAACATCCTGCTGATCGGTCCCACCGGTGTCGGTAAAACAGAAATTGCCCGGCGACTGGCAAAACTGGCAGAGGCACCCTTTATCAAAGTGGAAGCCAGTAAATTCACCGAAGTCGGATACGTCGGTCGGGATGTGGAATCGATGATTCGCGACCTGACGGATATTGCCATCAACATGGTAAAAACAGAAATGCAGGAACGGGTAAAAGAGGAAGCACAGAAGATTGTTGAAGAACGCATTCTAGATATCCTCATCCCTCCCGTCAAGAAGAATTCGGGTAATAATTCAACCGGCTTCCAAACTTCTGGTGATAACGATTTCGATCCCGATAATGCCTCGGACCAGGAACTGAATAAGCGGACGCGAGAAAAATTCCGCGAGAAACTGCAAAAAGGAGAATTGGAAGACCGTGAAATCGAAATCGAGGTCAAATCCAACAGATCACCTATGATGCAGATCTTTGGCCCGCAGGGCGG
>DATFLI010000471.1:0-8477 GCA_035267805.1 Balneolaceae bacterium
CCTGCGGACTTTCATGCTCGTTTTAGCGTCAAAGTCGTACTTGGCAGCAAAGTTGCGGATCACTTCACCCCGCGTGGCCAGCACATCTCCGGCCATCAGGTATTTTTGATCCCCGTCGTCATACAATAATACCTGTGAAAATTCGGTATGCCCCCCAATTTTCTTGACCCTGATTTCAGGATAGGGTTGGGCTTCTTCCTCCAGGAAATGGAGGTCAGCTTTGGCATCCAAAAAATGGGCAAATTCCGTCTTTTCCTCATCATAATATTCATCTTTGCCCATTACTTTTTCCCAGCCTTTACGGGAGACCCATATTTTGGCTTCGGGAAACGTCAGCTCCCAAAATCCCGATGAACGTCCCGCCAGTCCGCCGATATGATCGTAATGCAAGTGACTGGCAAAAATATCGGTGATCTCGTATTCACTGAGGGAATATTTTTCCAGGTTCTTTCGAATGGTTTCGGTACTCGTATCTTCTCCAAAGTCACCAATCCCCACATCAAACAGTATATTTTTATCGTCCGACTGGATAAGGAAAGGATTAAGTGAAATCTTCAGTGCTCCTTTGGCGGGAGGATCATCCCGGCCGATACGATTAAATTTTTTGTCAAGGCCAACACTGAAGGTGCCTTCGTAAAGGGGCTTTGCCATGATTGTCTTCGTAGCCATTCCAAAATTATTTAAAGTTGAGACAGTATAACCGGATAAGTAACAGGTGCCGGTCTCTCAAAATTACTACTTATTTTTTTGCTCGTACTTGTCGTAGGCTTCGATGATATCCCGGACCAACTTATGACGGACAACATCATTTTCATCAAGATAGACGAAAGAAATACCGTCGATTTCCTGTAAAATCTGCTGGATGGATATCAGTCCTGATTGCTGTTTGCGGGGCAGGTCGGTTTGGGTGATATCTCCGGTGATGATGGCCCGGCTGTTAAACCCGATGCGTGTAAGGAACATCTTCATCTGCATATTGGTGGCATTCTGGGCTTCATCCAAAATCACAAAAGCGTTATTAAGCGTACGTCCGCGCATGTAGGCCAGTGGGGCAATTTCGATCACATTCTTGGTGAGCAAAAGCTCCAGGCGATCGTGCTCGATCATATCTTCCAGGGCATCGTACAGCGGCCGTAGGTAGGGATCGATTTTTTCGCGCAGATCTCCGGGCAGGAATCCGAGTGTTTCTCCAGCTTCGACGGCCGGACGTGCCAGTATAATCTTTTTAACTTTGCGATCTTTTAACGCCTTTACCGCCAGGGCTACCGATGTATAGGTTTTACCTGTACCGGCGGGACCTATGGTGAATACGATATCATTGGTGGCTGAAGCTTTGACAATTTGTTTCTGGCCGGGGGTCTTGGCAGTGATTGCTTCTCCGGTATGGGTATTGAGGATAAAATCCCCACTAACTGAGGTGTCCCGCAGGGGATTCGGTTTTTTGGCTTCCCGATCGCTCTGTTTGAGAGCTAACACAGTATCCACATCACTATCGGTAAGATCGCCGTTACGATCAGCCATTTTTTCGAGTTCACTGAAGATCTCGATAAGCTCATGCCGGTCTTTTTCCGGTCCCGATATCTTGATCGAATTTCCCCGCGCGGTAAGCTTGGTATCAGGATAGGCCTCATCCAGTTTTTTAAGATGCTCGTCCCGGAAACCTAGGATGAGCACCGGTTCCACATCCTCGATTTGATACGTATCGTCGCTTATAGTTGATTGGTCTGCGATAAAAACCTCTATTTATTTCATTACTTAAACTGGAAAATAAGGAAATTGTGTGAAAATATTGTAAAGGAAGATATACGCGAACAGATGCTTAAATTAGGGTTAAACCATGGTTCCTTTGCCCAGTTTCGCATTTTTAGTAAGGTTTTTAATGCGTTCAGGGATGTTTTTAGCCTTGAAAACGGTGCTTCCGGTGACCAGCACATCGGCCCCGGAACGCACAACCTGTTCAATATTTTCGAGATTTATGCCGCCGTCTACTTCTATCAGGAAGTTTGCTCCCGTCTCTTCGCGCATCTGTCGCAGTTGTTGCAGTCGCTGGTGGCTGGATTCTATAAATGATTGTCCTCCGAAACCGGGATTCACGCTCATTACCAATACAAGATCAATATCCATGAGGATGGGTTTGATATTAAGCAACGAAGTTGCCGGATTTAGGGCAACACCTGCTGTTAACCCTTGCTGATGAATATTCTGAATGGTTCGATGCAGGTGCGGGCAGGCTTCCTGGTGAACGGTGATCTGATCGGCTCCCGCATCGGCAAAGGCTTCGATGTAGCGATCGGGTTCTTCAATCATCAGGTGGACATCCAGGAGGGCATCCGTACAGCTTCCGGCGGCTTCCACGAACTTGGGCCCGAAGCTAATATTAGGCACGAAATGACCATCCATTATATCGCAGTGCAGCCATTGTATGTCGGCCTGCATGCATTCCTGGATTTGTTCTCCCAGTTTACTGTAATCGGAAGCGAGTATTGACGGAGCTAAAATCGGGAGTTCGTATTCCATTATGCTATTGGTTATTCGTTGTATCGGGAGCAGAGATATTGGTGGTATCGATGATAGCCCCGGATTCATTTTCCTCTTTCATGTTATAACGTTCAGAGACGATAAGCTTCAGTGACTTTCCTTCTACAATTTGATCTTTATGTGGCTGATAGTCCAGAATCACATTGGGGGCGACTTTCTTGCTGGGTTGAAATTCGATTTGTCCTACCCGCAATCCCACTTTTTGAAGTTTTTGCTGGGCTTCGGATAGTCGCAATCCCTGTATATTGGGGATTTTCACCATCTTTTCTCCCAAACCGTCACTTACTGCGAAATCGACAACCGTCCCTTTAGGCACCACTTTGCCCGCTTTCACTGACTGACGTAAAACACTGTTTTTAAAACGCGATGATTCGAAGCTAATCGTGCCTACTTTAAGGCCATAATTTTGTAGTTGAATTTCGGCGTTCCTCTTCGAAAGGTGCACAATATTCGGAACTTTAACCTTGGGATTCGTTGCCGTATTCACCGTCAGATAGACTTTTCGTTCCGGTTTTACGATTTCGGTGGGGGAGGGGGTTTGGTCTACCACATAATTAGCGGGATAGGCGGAATTGGCCCGTCGATCGGCCACTTCGTATCTCAGATTGCACGATTGAAGACGTTGTTCCGCCTCCTTGAGGGAAAGACGCGATACATCCGGTACCGTAATCCCCTCATCGTAATTGGTGTAGGCCGGCATAATGTAGCTGTTCATAATAAACAAAAACAGGGCAAATGCTACGATAAGTCCGCCGACAGCGATATAGAATTTCCTACTGTGTAGTATTTTTTTAATCAATGGCCACATGTCTCAATAATAACAAAACTTAAAGTTCACTTTAAAAATGATATCGCAGGGTAAATGCCCGGTATGGGTCCAACAGGTTACTTGATGTATCAATTCGGTTATTTTTGATCTTAACCGTCAGGAATGCATCAAACGCCGATACAAGATGGTTTAGTATTAAAAACGACAACATGTTCCCGGCCAGACGATAACTGTCGTTAAAATCTTCGGCCAGCGTGGCTCCATGGAAAAAGTTAAACGGCATATCCGAACCATCCCAGCTCAGTTGATAATTGCTGTCTAAGTTGTTGCCATTGCGATCCTGCCCAAAATCCCGCCATCCTACACCGAATTGATAGTATTTGCTGATCAGCTCGTAATACTGCTGCGATCCGTAGTCCGGCATCTCATGGGAAAACATATTGCCCACTTGGCTATCCGAAAATACATACGGTGTATTTTGTTCCACTTTACGGAGTAGTGCGATGTCAACTTTTTTCCAATCCTGCTGGGGATCGTAGGAAGCAGATGCTCCGGCAATCTCCTGCCTCAGCTGGTCAATATAAGGATTATTCAGGTTATTCTGATCATGATATTGAACCAGCCAGTGAGCGTAGTTTACTACACTCCAGTTTTGATTGGCAAATTGGTGATACCGGCGTTGCTCGACCTTGGCATCATGGTAACTTTTGAAATGTACTCCGGCCAGTATGACTTCAGCCAGGAAATAAGCACCGGCGCGCAACCATTTGCCATTTGCTGCCTGACCGGTACCCGGCAAAATCGCCGAACTGAGAAACGCGTAACCGGGTTTTTCTTGCAAAGGCTGATAAAATGGGCTGGATTCGGCATAGTTTATTTGGGGCTTCAGATCCTGCATAGTGATCTTGTTCTTTTGCGAAATACCGGCTGACTGACCCATAAGATGGCTTACGGTACCGGTCAGTAGAAAAAATAAAAGTATCCCTTTTTTAATCATGGTTTAGTACATCGAAATCGAACGTTAACCCGAAGTGGAAAAGTAACTCGTGACCGTAGGTTACGCTATTTCCCTTCGATCCGGTGATGAATGCTTCCGGTAAGGTAACATCAAATTTGTTGAATCCATAAGCGCCGCTGATAAAAAGCTTTAGCGGAAAAAGATAGTAACTGTTGAAGGCAAAACGAAGTTCTGTACCTATACCTGTTTTTAAGCTGTCACCGATCTTTAACGGGCCGCCCCAGCCATTCCCGGTTTCTGCAAACAGGCGCAAAAAGAGTTTGTCGAGGGTGTAGCGGCCGACTTGTTGATGGATGTCCTGCAGCAGGGGAAAAGTATACGAAAGCTGGGCCATCGCCGTGGTATTGCCACCAACCGCGAAATAGGGATAGCTGCGCATCCCGGTAAAACCGCCAATATAATCGAGATAGAAATAATCATTGGGTTGATTTAAATAGCTGAACCCGCGCATATAAAGGTCAAATGCCGAATGACGATCTGTTGCGTAACCATATCGCACAGTGGCCTCCAGGGAGTGATTTCTGCTCGTTTTGTACATCGGGGATAAGGTACCGCCCTCGATTGCGTAATCATCCAATAGTTTATTGGGTTCGTAATTATATCGCAGGGATGCGCGTAATCCCACGGGTGCGACGTCCGCATCGGGATAGGTAACAAAATTTTCATAGACATAGGCCGCTGTAAACGTGGTGCCCCTGAAATATTCGGAAGAAGAAGAGGGGATATACTGCTGTAATTCTTCCGAAAAGAATCCATCAGTTTGTACTCTATAGGGACTATAGCCGGCACCGAGTTCTACGAGGTTATGTGCATTGATTTTGCTCCTCAGGTAAAGATCAGCCTCCCAGATGTTATAAGCGATATCGGCATGGGTAGTATCGGGCAGGCAGGCGGTGCAGGGAAATTCCTCGATCGCCAGTCCGTCGGATACATTACGCCGTAAATTATTCAGTTCAATGGTAATCGTCGGTGACCAGCGTTTTTTGATGAATGGCAGTCCCCGGTATTCGGCGGATAGCAAGAGATCGCGATCCAGATCGGTAAGCCGGGCGGGGGAAAAGAAATGGCCGATACCGCCGGCCGGCTGCGAAGCCAATCCAAACAAAGCGCCGCCATAGATACTGAGCTTGTCGGTTACATCCCTTGAGGAAAAGTAAGTACCGAGTTTCAGATCGCGAAGTAAATTTTCACCAAGGTCTCCAAATTTACCGGCCGTCAAAAGATGACCGTTGCTGCCGTTTTTCTTTGAGTAATTATCAAAACGAATGACCGGGTAAAAGCTGAAACTGGTGTAGGTATTTGTGTAGGGATGCAGAATCGGGTGCGGCTCATTGCCGGGCATCGACAAGTTGAGTGTCAGGGAATCGGTCGGAGTAAGATTATTTAATTCGGAGGGCGGGATCGCATCGACATTAAAAGTATGTGCTTGTATGGTGTGTGTCCCTTTTGAGGCTAATTTAAATGTATTCAGATAGTGTGCCTTGTAGCGACCGTTCAGGGTATCTTTTGTACTCTTGGAAAGATCAATAGAGGAAATCTTGTATCCGTTTTCTTTAAATTCGGAAAAATAAAGAATGTTGCCGTGCGCAAACGGCATAAAAGCACCGCCCGGAACGCTGCTTAGTTTTTGAGGGTGGGATTGGGTTGCCTGCAAGGGAATCCGGTAGATATTAAATATGCCATCGGGATCGGCTGCATAGTAGAGATATTGCCCCTTTTGATCTATGAAAGGATCGCGGTAACTGTGGTCGGGATTTTGAAGCACTGCCGACATTTTTCCCGTGCCGGGATCCAATCTATAGATGTTCCGATTATCCGGGTCAGAGTAGGCAAAGTAGATGACAGTGCCGGCTGCATTCCAGCTGGGCGTAAAGACCTGTTGGCCGTCCTTAAAATTTGTAAGCTGCCTGGTGGTGTCGTTTTGTAAATCTATCAATACCAGGTTGGTGCTGCCGCCGGTCTGTTTAACAGCTACAATCTTTTGCCGGGATGGATGCCACGCCGGTGACGACAGCCGCTGGCTATGTGTTAGTCGCTTTTCTTGGTGATTCGTAAAATCATAGATAAACAGATCGTCGTATTGTTCGCCATAGCTATTCAGCTTTTGACGACTGAATACCAACGAGTCTCCGCCCGGCGAAAATGCGTAGGCCGAATGGATTTTGTTGGTAAGTGCATCCCCAAAAGTATCTGGATAATTTGAATAAGACTGACCGAGATTTATGGTTTGATAGTGGTGACGGTTTCCTGATTTATCCTCATCCTGAATAAATAATTGGAGTGTGCTCGATCTTGATTTACGGTTGGACAGATAAGCCAGTCTCTTGCCGTTTTGGGAGGTCTTGGGATAAAAGTTGAAGAAACCTTTATTCTGAACGGTGGTTGTTTGTGCGAAAGCCAGATCTTTCGTAGCATTCTGGTATGCCCGCTGGGTCTCATTAATAAACCTGTGGAAAAGTTTTTTTCCGGAAGTTCCGGTTGCGTTTTTGATGGCTTTATCGACGGTAAAAACCCCTTTTTTGCTGAGCGCTTCCGTGATATCGGGCAGGATATCTTCGCCATATTTATGGGCCAGGTACGAGGTAAAGGCAAAGCCTTGGTTATAAATACGTTCGCGCTGCAAACTGTTTTTGGAGGAAAAAATCCCCATTGATTCGAAGCCGATAGGCTTGTTGAAAAGCAGTGCCGTACGCAGCAGCATATCGCGTTGGGAGTCCCAGTAGTCAAATCGGTAGTTGCGGCGCTGGTATTGGGCCGTTCCCTCGGCCAGCCAAGCCGGTACATTGACGGAAGCAAAAGGATAGGAGATGATCCCTTTGGGATATCCGTACAATACATCCGGGCGACGCACTTTTGAATAGGATAACCATTGCAGGTAGATCGCGGGAATTTGGCGGTTTCGTTTCATGGCTACCTGCAGCTGGATGATATGCGTAAACTCGTGGGTGATGACATCCCACAGCCAGTTGTGGGTTCCGCGCAATGAGGTATTCAGTGCCGGCACCCAAATATCGATTCGGTTATCAAAAAAGTAAGAAGCTCCATTGGAATAGTCCTGACGATCTTTCAACACAATGTTAACCTTGGAATCCGGCTCATAATGATATAGTGAGGTAATGCCGGGATAAATTTCTTCGGCAATGCGAGCGGTGGTTTCAGCCGACCAGCTGTTGCCTTCCTGGAAATGAATATTGAAATGCTCCGTCTCGACAGTGTACCAGGGCAGTCGATTGTGGGGATAGTCGTACTGCGATGGAGAAAGTTGTCCGAAAGCGATTGACGGCAGGCAAAGAGCCCCCAACACCAACAGCAGAGCGATATGGAGGCGGGCCAAACGCATTAATGTACCACTACAATTTTTATCATTTGATGCTCTTTTTGTCCATCTACAGTGGCTGTGACCATCCCAAGGTAAAGCCCGCTGCTCCAGTTTTGAGTGGATATGCGAAATTCTTCGGGCACGCCGCCGTGTGCCTGAACCTGTTTGCTGTAAACAATCGTACCGCCGGTGGTAATAATCTTGACCGAAACGTCGCCGGCCCTGCTCGTTTGGTAGCGCAGGGTCGTAAAATCATGAGCGGGGTTCGGCCAGTTATAAGTTTCTTTTTTCACCAATATTTCAGCGGGGGTCGACGGTTCCCGGGCGTTGTTTGTTTTAAGAATTCCGGTCGGTTTATTAAAGAAATTGTTGCCATATCGACTGGCCCAGAGCACCTTCTTGATGTTATCCAGTTTCCAGGCTTTGAGTTCTCCGTCATGACTGACTGCAAATAGTGTTTTACCGGCAAATACCGGGTGAATAGGCTCATTTTGCTGCCGGGATACACTTCCTACAAAAAGTGGAAACCCGTCTAACTTACTGCCGTCAGCGGAATAACCCATAATATTCATAGACAAACTGTCTTGAGATACGACATAAATATCGGTTGCTCCTGAAGTGGAAGTTGTAATCAATGGTGTGCCCACAAATGATGTTCCTTTTGCGGGTGATATGGGGAAATGGGACAGCATGGCACCCTGCGAATTATGCGCTTCCAAACGGTGAGTTTCCTTGTTTACAAAGACAAAATCCGCCCGTCCATCCTCATTGATATCCGTAATTGCCGGCCATTCCAGAGAGATATTTTGTACGATGGTCTGAGGATTTGAAAA
>DATFLI010000472.1:0-18515 GCA_035267805.1 Balneolaceae bacterium
GTCGCCTGGCAACGCTGGGCGGTACTGGACTTCCACAGGGCAATTTCCTGCCATCCAGCAAAATTGATATCAAAAGTATTGAAGTCGTCCTGGGACCGGCTGCTGCATTATATGGTCCCAATGCCGGGTCCGGTGTGATTAACGTGAAGACGAAAGATCCGTGGGATGAATCGGGTATACAACTCCAAACCAGAGTGGGTAATCAGCAACTGCGCGATTTTACCTATCGGGCAGCCGGAACGGTGAATGATAAGTTTGGCTGGAAAATTACTGGTCAGTTTATGAAAGCGGTCGATTTCAAGCCGAAACGTAAAGACAGTTTGCATTTCTACCAGCCGGCGGGCACGAAGCCGACATCTGCCAATACGGTTTTTGAGACGGATGTAGTGGATAATTACGATGTAGGTGCTACCAAAGTTAATGGTTCGCTCTACTATCAAATGGGCGACTGGAAACTGACCGGAACCTATGGCTGGTCATCCACGGATCAATTTTCATTGACCTCTAACGGACGTAACCGCATCAAGGGCTGGGAAGTCGATTACCAGACGCTGCAACTAAGTAGCAGCCATTGGTATGCACAGGTTACGCGCACAGGAAATAAAGCCGGTAGTTATCAGCTGAATCAGGTGGTACCCGCTGTGCAGGCTTTGTACAATGCAGGCACTCCTGTCAATCAGTTCAATCTTCCAGCTATTCGAAAAAGTCTGGCATTTGTGGATGATACCGATATCTATGATTCTGAAATTCAATACAATAATAATTTCGGGGGATTGAAATTGGTTTCAGGAATCCAATACCGGAATTATCAGCCGTATTCGGCAGGAACCTACCTGGAAGACGGAAACGGACAGGATATCAGTCGCAGTTTAATCGGCGGGTATGCTCAGCTGGATTATGATTTGGTTCCGGATCGTCTGCGCGCAGTAGCCGCTGCCCGGCTGGACGGAAACAGTGATTACAATACGCAGTTCAGTCCCAAAGGATCACTGGTTTATACCGTTGCACCGGGACATAATATCCGGGCTACTTACAATAGGGCTTATACGACCCCCACCATTTTGCAAAGCCACATTTATATCCCGGTGGATTTGAGTGTAGTTGCTCCGGGTTATGCATTGCTTCTGAAAGGAAACACCGAAGGCTTTACCGTGCGCGATGCCAACAATAATGTAGTTAGCACAATAGCTCCCACGGATCCCGAACAAGTCAATTCCATGGAGGTAGGTTATAAAGGAGTCTTTGGCAAAAAACTATACCTGGACGTCGTCGGGTATTATTCCTGGTATAAGAATTTCATTGGCAGTTCGGTAATTGCCGATGGATTTCAAACAATGGCTTACCAAAACGGTAATGAGGTGCTGGCGCCGGGTAGCAGCAATACGATGGTGCAAACCTTCATCAACTTTGGTAAGGCGGAAGTGGAAGGAATTGACTTCGGACTCAATTATTATTTCAGCAATCGATTTAATGTTTCTGCCAGTGCCTCCACGATTAAACTGGTAAACTTCACTAACGAAACGAATGATACGAACCTGCCATTAAATACGCCTCCTTTGAAAATCAAGGGTGGGTTTACAGCCAAGAAACTATTTCAGACGGAGACGATAAAAAATCCATTTTTAAAAGTTAACGGTCGCTGGCAGGATAGTTATCAATATATTTCGGGTTACTGGAATTCCAACGTGTTGTTGGATGATGACGGGAATCTGAATGACAAAGAGGAATTGCCGTCTAAATTTAAAATGGATGCTTCTGCAGGATTTGATATTTCGGATTCCGGACTTTCTTTACAGGCCAGCGTAAATAATGTTTTTGATACCCAAAGGGTGGATTTGCTCGGTACTCCGCCAATCGGCCGTACCTTTTGGCTTTCGATCAAATATAAATTTAACGGTTTCCGTTTTTAGGATTTCCCAGCCTCATAAAAGCCTGTTCCTACTATCGGGGCAGGCTTTTTTTTATTCCAAAAATACAATGAGAATGAGTGTTGAAACACCTATCTTTTGAACACTCAAATCTGAATTGTGTAATAGATCGTTGAAAAATTCCGCCAAATATATTGCCGATAGGATCCGACTGATGATTGCCACCAAGCAGTTTCAGGTAGGAGAGATGCTGCCTTCTACGCGTGAGTTGGGACGTCAACTGGAGTCAAGTTTTCATACGGTGCGTAAGGCCTATCATATTTTGTCGGACGAAGGATTAATTCGTGGCGAGCAGGGCAAAGGGTTTATTGTCGAACGGCAGAATACCAATCTGGATAAGGGCGACCGCCTGGAAGTTGGTGCCGATAAGATGCGGAAGCTGTTGGAAGAACTGATCGGTTACGGATTGGATGAATCTGAAATCGATGAGCTTTTCCAAGAGCAGTTGAGTTATATGGAGTGGCCTGATCGTATTGAGACGTGTGCCAGTATTGGGGAGACCGATGAGCTGGGCAAGATGATCTCAGAGGCCATTAAAAAAGAAGTCGGTGTTCGCAGCAAAGTTCTAAATGCAAACCAGTATAATGAGACCGTAAAATACGATGCACTTTTCGTACCCGTTCAGCTGGTAAACAAGTTTCGCGATTTTGCCGAGAAGGGACGCCTGTTGCCCATCGTTTATAGTGTGAATCCCGATACGTTGTTGTCAATTGTAGATCGCGCGGCTATTGATACTATCGGACTGGTGACGGCTGAGGATAAGACAATTCCGAAGATTATTGATGAGCTGAAAGTGAGCATCAAATTCGGCGGATCGTTTGTGGCTGGGGCAACGTACGGGAGCTCATTGCCATTGTTTGTTCGTGAAACCGATTTAATTCTTTATACGTCGGAAAGTGCAAAACTGGTAGAGCAAAAAATACCGGAACGCCGTCGAATAAAGCTGGAATACCGAATTTCGGAGCGTAGCGCGGATACTATTCGGGCGGAACTTTGGGATCAGTAGAAATTTAGAATTATGAATTGATAATGATGCGACCATACATTCTGGCGGAAAGCAACTGGAAATCAATTAAAGAGCAGGAAGTAGAGCTTGCCGTGCTACCCTGGGGAGCGACCGAGGCGCATAACTATCACTTGCCGTATGCCACGGATGTAATCGAAGGTAGATCCATTGCAGAAGAAGCCGGAAGATTGGCTTGGGAAGCCGAGGCAAAAATTATGATTTTGCCAACCATTCCTTTTGGAGTAAATACGGGTCAGACTGATATAGCGCTGGACATTAATATGTATCCGAGTACACAGTATGCTGTATTGAATGATATTATTGAAGTATTGGATCGACAGGGGATTTATAAGCTATTTATTTTAAACAGTCACGGAGGCAATAATTTTAAACCGATTATTCGCGAGCTTGGGGGCAAATATCCGGACATGTTTATCAGCTTTTGTAGCTGGTTTCAATCGCTGGACAAGAGCAAATTCTTTGATCATCCCAACGGAGATCATGCTGATGAGATGGAAACCAGTCTGGTTATGCATCTGCGTCCCGACTTGGTACGTCCCTTGGATGAAGCAGGTGATGGCAGGGCTAGAAAGTTTAAGCTGGAAGCCCTCAACGAAACCTGGGCCTGGGCCGAGCGAAAATGGTCGGAAGTTACGGAAGATACCGGCGTAGGAAATCCCAAAGAAGCCACGGCTGAGAAAGGGAAAGCTTATTTTGAGGCTGTGACGAAGAAGGTGAGCCAGTTGATGATTGAATTGGCTAACGCGGATATCAATGATCTGTATGAATGAGGGCGAAGGGGAGACGGCGGATGTGAAATACGAGACGTAAAATAAATTCGGCATCAATATTTTAAAAATTGAAATCCTGGCAGTAAGCAGTAGGCAGTAAACTACCAAATACAACGAAATAGTTTGACAGATAAGAAGATTAGAAAACTCATCGACAGGGCGTTGGAAGCCGTGAAGGCCGAGATTGAAACGGTGCGCCAAAAGCCGGCTCAGGATGTGTTATTTGAGGGGAAAAGGCGCGAAAACCACCCCCCAAATACCTATTATTACGAATTTGAATCGCAGAACACCTCACTGCGTTTTGCGGAGACCATCACAGGTGAGATGGATGGATATGAAGAGGACCTTGAACTTTATCCGGTAGAGGTGGATGACAAAAAGGTGGTTTTGCACTTCCCGCATAATTTTGGTGAAAAGCTTCAGAAAGTGCATGTAGAATGGGAGAATGATTTTGTGCTCCGAAAACTTCGGAATGAGTTGGAAAAGTTATTGGATCCCGATGATAAGGATACCCGAAAAAAGATGGGGCGACTTTTTTATCCCGACCCCGAAAAGCATCATATAGCTGATGAAGATACACGCGTGTTGGATGACAGCCGGAGAAATCAGGCACAACATGAGTCGCTGGTAAAATGTCTGCAAAATGAAGTGCTGTATGTTTGGGGGCCGCCGGGTACGGGCAAGACCTCAACACTTGGATTTATGATTGCGAATTACCTCGTTAAGGGCGAACGAGTACTGTTTGCTGCGAATACGAATCGTGCAGTGGATGTTGGATTGTTGAGTGCGCTGCAGGCACTGACCTCGGTGGAAAAAGAGCATCTTGAAAAGGAGGTGACTCGTTTTGGAGAAATGGCGCTTGAAAGTGAGCGGTTGGAACAAGTACTTTTTGAGCAGCATGTAGCTGAGAAAGAACGAAGGCAAAAGGAAAGAGCCGGGAATCTTTCCAACTTGCTCGGTGAATATCAGAAGCTCCAGAAAGAGATTGACAACTTGATGGAATACGGTGAGTCGGTGCCCGAAGAGCTGGACGAGCGCATCAACATGCTTGGAGAACGCATTGATGAACACGGCGGAGAGGCGGCGTTGGAGGATAAGATCGATCGCATGATTACGATTAACGAGCGTATCGAACTGGAGCGAATGCAGCTGGTGGCTACAACCCTGGCTAAGGTGTGTACATCGGATTTATTCGACGGACAAGAGTTTGATGCAGTAGTCATTGACGAGGCCTCAATGGCTAATCTGCCGTACCTGATGGTGCTGGCAGCGAAAGCTAAATCGCATATTATCGTAGTAGGTGATCCCATGCAGTTGCCGCCTATTGCGTTAACCGATGATATTCATGCACGCAATTTTTTGGAAGAGGATATTTTTACCTTTGTTTCGAAGGCGGATACCACCGAAGATTTATTTGCATGGCATGACCAAAATCGACCGCTAACCACCTTTTTTGATACCCAATATCGTCTGAACGAAGACCTGGCAGAGGTGTTAAGTTCGGTATTTTATGAGGGGCGACTTAAGACGGCGCAGTCGGACGAGGAAATAGGGCAAGGATTTTCGAATGAAAAGGAAAAAGATCCCACGGTGAATGTGATAGACAGTTGGAAATATGGTCCGGTGTTGGCGCAGAAAGATGAAGGCAAAGGTTTCAGTCCCGTTAATGAAGTTCATACTTTTATCCTGATCAAGATATTGAAGCGCCTGATTTTGAAAAATAATGTCCCGGTAGATGAGATTGGGATTATTGTGCCGTTTCGCAGTACGGTGTATGATATCCGGCGCGAGCTTTATGATGAAGAATTAGGCATGATTGAAGTGGGGACTATTCACACATTTCAGGGACGTGAAAAGAATGTTATTGTATTTGATACGGTGATGAGCGGGGAGGAGCAATACGGGCGTCGGCGGCATTATTCAGTTCGTCCTTTTGATGAGGAGAAGAATGGGCTGGCTGTGCCGCGTTTACTAAATGTGGCCTTTTCACGCAGCCGGGACCGCTTGGTAATTCTGGCGGATATGAATCATATCAATAAAGTGTATGGAAATAAGTTTTTGGGTCAATTGCTGCGACGTTTTCAGGAGCAGGAGTGATGATGCGTAGCTTACCTACAAGTTATAAACTTGCCGGATGTTTAGGGGGGAGATCTGAAATAAAATGGAGTTTCTCAGGACTCAAGACTCACTACTCGTGACTAATTATACTAGAAATCGTCTTCTTCATATCGACGAGCCAGCCGTTCTTCATTGACCCGTTTCAGATTTCCCAGCCGGTTGGTATCGAGTGCCGCCAAAGTCATCTCCCGTTTGCCGAGTGCACCCCGGGCCCGGGCTATTTTCCAGTCTGCAGAAGCCATGGCACCACGAGCTTTGGAGGCAGCACAGTAAGTCGAAAGGATTACATCATCCGCTGACAGTCGGGTGAGTTTTTTGAAAACACTGCCTGTCCATAAATCGGGGTTTACCTCCGGCGAAAAAGCGTCATGGAAGATGTAATTGGCATCTATTCCGTTGAAATTGAAGTCTTCAAACATCCCGTTAAAAAGCTGCACGGAGATGCCAGAGATTGAGAAATGATTTATTCCCTCCGAAAGATTATTGAAAACAGAAATAACTTCAGAGGCCAGTTTCGGATGATTGATATGGTTGCCGAAATTTAAATTTTGTGCTTTTCCGGTCAAAAGAGGGAACCCCTCGATAGAATAATAATTTATCTTTGCCTGAGAATTGTGATCGAGATAATAATCTAACAGCAAAAGCAAATTAAGTCCGGTGCCGAACCCTATTTCCAGAATGGTTATTTGGGAGCGCTCATCAAGGGCATCCAAAAGGCCGGTTTGCTCGAAAAAGACGTAACGACTTTCTGCGACAGCCCCGTTGGGATTGTGGTAGTGCTGATCGAAACGGGAAGAATAGACCGTGTGCGAACCATCACGGGTGACGATGAGTTCGGCTTCATTTTCGGTTTGTTCAGGCATTACTGTTTGGGATTGATATACACATTACCGTATTCGCAATCAACAACGAGTGGTAAACTTCCATCGTTTATTTTGCCGGTAATGTGTCCCTTTGCCTTAGTGCCTTTAAAATTAAAGGCATCGGACAGAGTTACGGTTGTGCCTGAAGCATTGAGGCTAGCTGCAAGATCTTGCGGCAGGTACAAATTGATATTTCCGGCGGAGGTCGAAAACCGTAACGGTCCGTCAACTTTCGACATAGATACAGAGATATTCCCACCGGCTGTTTTGGCATTAACTGTCCCTTCCCCATCCTGAATTTCGATGTGGCCGCCAGCCGTTTTGGCTGACAGTGATCCCTGGAATTTATCAACCTGGATATGCCCCCCGCCGGTCGATAACAATATATTGCCTGATAGCCGGTCGCCGGTAATATGTCCGCCCTCGGTTCGGGCAACCGTTTTTCCCTGGATCTCATCGAGAGAGATATGTCCGCCGGAGGTTCTAAGTACCTGGTTATTGCTGAGATTTTCGGCAGTAATATGTCCGCCTGAAGTTTGTGCGTTTATCTGAATGTTTTTTGGCAATGTAAGGGTGGCTTCCATATTGATTTTATCCGATAGATTGATGCTTCCGGATGGATGAATCTTAAACGAGGCATTAGGGGCATCCATGTTTTTTTGAACGACCATTTCTTTTGATAAGGTTGCAGGATCATCGACATTGCCGGTTGCCCGTAGTGTTATTTCAGCATTTTTACTGTCGCCTCCGACAATATTAACATTGCCAAATCCCAGATCGAGATTTATCGACTTAATGTCAGCCACGGGAAATGATTCCCTGAAAACATAGATGCCGGCACTTACCTCCGACCATTTGCCCTCGTCCACATTGTATTTTTTGTTAATATAGACCTTCTGATTTTGCAGCTTCACATTATAATCGGCTCCGCCAATTTTTTGGAGCTGCGATTCCAGCTGTTGCAGGCTTTGATCTACATTCTCTTTAATCTGTGCTTTTTGGGATGATTGTTCATTAATGACCTTGTCCAAATTCTTCAGCTTAATTTCAATATCCTTCAGTTGATCCAGGTTTTTTAGCTTCTTAAGGTCTTCCAGATTTTTAAGGTTGTCGAGATTTTTCAAATCAATAACGATGGCTCCGGGAAGTGAAGGCTCATCGGGCGCATTCGGGGTTTTGTGTTTGCTGTGCCAAACTTTGGCTTCAGTGTGATGACGCCGGGTAGAAGAATTGTGATTAAGAAGATAAATACCGATGCCTGCAAAGGTGAGGCCGGCTAACACTATTTCCCAGGAAATTTTTGGTGAGCTCATAGTTTTTTCAGGATGATTTCAGAATCCGCATTAATGCTTGTGTACTTTACGGCTTAGGGATATAAATGTTGCAAATTAAACTCACAGACTTCCTCAACCCGGATTATCAATGAGAAGTCCGGGATAAAATTACTATTTTCAGTCATTAAAAGAGGTTTATGTCAATTATAGCCGATACTGATATGGAATTAAGCAAAATTGAGGAAAAGGCGAAACACCAATATAAAGAGGTTGTTGAAATTCGTCGTCATTTGCACCAGCATCCTGAGTTGAGTTACCAGGAATTTGAGACAACAGAATTTATTATTGAAAAACTGGAAGAATTGGGAATTGCTGTTGATCGTCCTCTTGAGACAGGTTGTGTGGGTATTATAGAGGGTGGCAAAGCTTCCGATCGGGTTGTGGCGTTGCGTGCGGATATTGATGCGCTGCCCATACTGGAGGTAGGTGATCATAAAAAAGATTTTATTTCGCAGAAAGCAGGCATTGCTCATTGCTGTGGGCATGATAGCCATACCGCAAATTTATTGGGAGTTGCAAAGGTTTTGTCGCAATTAAAAGAAGAAATCGAGGGGACGGTGTTGCTGATTTTTCAGCCGGGTGAAGAAAAGTTGCCCGGTGGGGGGCGGTTACTCTGTGAGACGGGATATCTGCAGAAGAAAGGTGTGGATGTAATATACGGTCTCCATTCGAATCCGAATTTGGCACCGGGCAAGATTGCCATCCGCAAAGGGCCTATGATGGCGCGTCCCGATGAATTTAATATCGAAATTTTCGGCCAGGGCGGGCACGCGGCCTATCCCCATAAAGCCGTTGATCCAATCGTGATGGCGGCGGAAGTTGTAAGTCAGTTGCAAACAATTGTGAGCCGAAGTATTAATCCCACCGATCCAGCAGTGGTAACGGTAGGGAAAATTATGGGGGGATCTGCTCATAATATCATTCCGGAAAAAGTAGACCTTATAGGTACCGTACGGACATTTTCGTCTGAGAATGCCGACTTAATCAAAGATCGAATTGAAAAAATTGTTAAAGGTGTTACCGAAGCTCACGGGGGCCGCTACACTTATGATTTTGATTATGGCTATCCGGCTGTGATCAATACCGACTGGGCCACGGATCTGGTTATCGATGCTGCTAATGATGTGCTCGGGGAGGGTAATGTTGAGCTGATGGATGATCCTATCATGGCGGGTGAGGATTTTGCTTTTTATCAGCAGCACTTCCCGGGGGTATTTTTCTTTTTGGGAAGTGGCAGTGAAAAAGCGGGATCAACTTACACGTGGCACCATCCCAAATACAATATCGATGAGGACTGCTTTAAGACGGGTATAGCCCTGATGACCTCGCTTGTATTTCAAGCTATACCCGAAAACGTTTAAAACCGGATTATTTTATGGATACCAATTATCAATCCTCATATTGGGAACAGGATTCTTTTCTGCAGCCATACGACTTAATTATTGTCGGTGCCGGTATTGTGGGATTGTCGAGCGCACTCTTTTACAAACGTCAGCATCCCGAAGCAAGGGTTGCAGTCTTGGAACGGGGATTTTTACCCCGGGGAGCGAGTACCCGAAATGCCGGTTTTGCTTGTGTGGGATCGATTAGCGAGCATTTGGCGGATATGGGCAAGGAGTCCGAAGAGAATATCAAAAAGCGTCTCTTCCGCAGGTTTAATGGGTTGGAATTGTTAAAAAAGACGCTCGGAGAAGAAGCTATCGGGTATAGGCATACCGGTGGCTACGAGCTTTTTACCTCACACGAAAAATTTGAGCGATCAGCTGATGAAATCGATCGATTTAATGGATGGATGCGGGAGATGATTAATGAGAAGGAGGTTTATAAAGCGGATGTGCTGGAAGGTTATCCCGTAATATATAACCGGCTGGAAGGGGCGCTACATCCCGGCAGAATGATGCAAGCCCTGTCACAGAAAGTCAGTGAGGCGGGCGTTGAAATTAAGTGGAATAGTAGTGTTGAAAGGGTTACGGAAGATGGGGTCGTGAGCATTACCGACGGACCCCGCTTGCGATCCGAAAAAGTACTTTTTGCCGCTAATGGATTTATCCCGCAGTTGCTTTCGGAAATTGATATAAAGCCGGCTCGGGGATTTGTGTTGGTAACCGATGAGTTGGAGAATCTCCCGTGGAAAGGTATTTTTCACCATGATCGAGGTTATATCTATTTTCGGAATGTGGGTAATCGGTTGCTGATCGGAGGAGCCCGGAATTTGGATGTTGACGGGGAACAGACCGACCAATTCGGAACAAACGAAAAGATCAAAAATCACCTGGTCGGATTTGCATCGGACGTGTTAAAACTGCCTGCGGGCTGGCAGATTCATCGCGAGTGGTCGGGGATTATGGGTTTTACCAGCACCAAGACGCCTGTAGTACAACGTTTGGATCGAAGCCGATATATTGCAGCCGGTTTAAGTGGAATGGGGATTGCAATAGGAATGGAAGTAGCAAACATGGCCGTAGACTTGCTGAGTATGAAGTAACTGTGGAACTTGTAAAACTTAAACGGCAAGTAAAGATTCAGTACTCCTTAAACTCCCTATACAAATCAAGCAGTTCGCTGAGCATCATGGCCGTTGCTCCCCAAAGGGGCACGCGGTGAACATCCCAGTAAGGAACCTTGTAGGTATGAGAACGCAAATCCCAATCCTCGACGGTGAGGTTCTTTTTTAATAAAAGGGAGTCCAACTCGACGGTAAAAATTTCCTCGACCTCCGAAGGATTTAAGCAAAATTCAGGACTTTGATCCATAAATCCTACTACAGGAGTTACTCGATTATTGGAGTGACTTACATAGAGTTCGCTAAGTTCTCCGACAATAGTGACATCTTCGGGACATATGCCAATTTCTTCGTGGGCTTCCCGTAAAGCTGTCTCTTGAGCCGTTTCCCCTTTTTCGGCCCGTCCTCCCGGAAAACTGATCTGTCCGCCATGATTAATGTCACTGCTTCGTAATGTCAGTGCCAGCTCAGTTTTATTTTTATCATTAGGGAATAACAGTACCAAAACACTACTCTGATGTGCCCCTACAGGGGCAGCCATTTGGCGTGTCTTACCACCTGATACGGGCTGAGGTGCCATTTTCAGTTGTGACTTCTGCCCGGGCAGATGCTTGTCCAGCCTGTTACTTAAATATGTTATAAGGTTAACCATCTGTAAATATTAGACAACAACATAAATAGATCCTTATTATAACGTTTTAAATTAAGCAAAATTTGTTTTTCTGTTATGCAGGCCGATGTAGGATGAATTTATTGGCTTACGGCTTGGCTAAGCTAAAACTCTCAGTTCGGAAAGTTAAAATGTAGTACCAAATAAAAACCAGCGAGTAAATATAAAAGTTTAATTGTTGAGAAGAGGTGTTATTTGTAACATTTCCAATTTCTTAGCTCTTATAACAAAGGGGATTGGGCAGGTATTCCCGGTGTTCTTAAAGCTATCGTTAATCGTCCATCGGTGATTTATCTGTCTCTTTACAATACGCGCATCTCCATATCAAATGGATCAATATTAATTAAATAAGGGTTATTTATGCGAAATGCACTTGGTAAATTAATGCTGGTAATATCATTGGCTATAATGGGATTATATGCCTGTGATCAGCCAACAACAAATATAAATGCTAATAAATCAAATAAAGAGATTGCACCTGAGCCCGGCCAGGTTATAAACGGTCAATATATCGTAGTTTTTAAAGATCAGGATTTTAAAGCTAAAGCCGGTGCTGAAAATGTCGATAAAGTAAAGGCACTTCGAAACAAAGTGCTCACCGATTACAATATTGCCGGCAGTTCGGTACTGGGAAGATACAATGTGGCGCTTAAGGGATTTGCCGCACAACTTGACAATGCGACGGTGGCATCTCTTCGTAAAGATTCAAGAATTGCTTATCTGGAGAAGGATAGGATTTTAACATTGTCGCCGCCCTGCGGTACTCCTACTAATCCGTGTGATGGCGGCGGAGGTGGAACTACCGGTCAGACCACTCCCTGGGGGGTAACACGTGTTGGAGGGCCAACGGCAAGCAACGGAACGGCCTGGATTATAGATACGGGTATCGATCTAAATCACCCGGATTTAAATGTTGATGTTTCAAGAAGCGCTACCTTTGTTTCCAAAGGCAAAGATTCTAAAAGTGCGGATGACGGCAATGGTCACGGAACGCACGTTGCAGGCACAATAGCAGCAATAAATAACAATATCGACGTTGTCGGGGTCGCCGCAGGTGCAACTGTAGTAGCCGTTAAGGTGTTGGATCATCGCGGTAGCGGATCCTATTCAGATGTAATTTCCGGAATTGATTATGTAGCGGCCAATGCTTCTCCCGGCGATGTAGCGAATATGAGTTTGGGCGGTCCCACGTCACAAGCTTTGGATGATGCGGTACGTAACGCTGCCGATGCCGGCGTTATGTTTGCCATTGCAGCCGGTAACGACAGTGACGATGCCAATAATTATTCTCCTGCAAGGGTCGAGCATAAGAATGTATGGACTGTTTCCGCTATTGACGATAATGATGCTTTTGCATCGTTCTCAAATTATTCAGGGCCCAGCGCCCCTCCTGTTGAGTTCGCCGCTCCCGGTGTTTCGGTGCTATCCTTATGGAAAGACGGAGGTACGAATACGATAAGTGGCACTTCCATGGCTACACCGCATCTGGCTGGATTGTTGCTGGTTACAGGGGGAAATCCCACAACGGATGGTCATGCCAGTTCAGATCCCGATGGCGATCCTGATCCTATTGCTCATAACTAGATAAATGATTCTATTTTTTAAGCACCTGCTGTTAAAGGCAGGTGCTTTTTTTATTTTATCGGATCCTTTTTTAGCCCATTCATAGTTCGTACTTTTAGTCGCTTGAATGTCAGAATTAATTAGGATCAATATAAATGAGTAAAAAATATCACGTTTACGGTATTGGCAATGCCCTGGTCGATATCGAATACAGAGTTGACGAAAATTTTCTGAAAAAACATAAGGTCAATAAAGGAGTGATGACGCTGGTTGATGAAGAAACGCAATCCAGGCTTATGGATGCCATCGATCATCATGAAGCTGATTTTAAACCGGGCGGTTCGGCAGCGAATACCATTTTTGCCGTAAGTCAATTCGGGGGCAAAGCCTTTTATTCTTGTAAGGTAGCCGACGACCGGTTTGGGGATGCCTATTTGAAAGACATGAGTGAGGCTGGCATCGATACCAATTATGAGCGACAGCAGCAGGAGAAGGGGATTACCGGTAAATGTCTGGTGATGATTACGGATGACGCTGAACGAACGATGAATAGCTTTTTGGGCATAACTTCAACACTGTCAACCAAAGAGGTTGATGAGATTGCAATCCGTGAATCTGAATATGTTTATATCGAAGGCTACTTGGTAGCAGCAGAAACGGGACGCGCGGCCATGAAAGAGACAAAACAAATTGCTCAAAATAATAATACTAAAATTGCCCTTACTCTTTCTGATCCGTCAATTGTGGAAGGGTTTCACGATCACTTTGTAGACATTATCGGGGCTTCGGTAGATTTGCTCTTCTGTAACGAACATGAAGCGAAAATTTACACCGGTAAAGACGATTTGATGGAAGCACGCGAAATGCTTAAAAAAGATGCCAGACGATTCGTTATCACGCAGGGTAAAAATGGAGCTATGATTTATGATGGGGATACTTTTATTGATATCGAACCTTATGATGTAAATGCTGTTGATACCAATGGGGCGGGCGATATGTATGCCGGGGCCTTTTTGTATGGTATTACCAATGGTTTGGGTTATGCCGGTGCCGGTAAATTGGCAAGCTTGGCAGGATCAAAAGTCGTTTCGCAATACGGCCCACGGTTAAAATGGCACGAAGTTCAGGATATATTACACCATATTTCTAAAGACGATTAATTCATCTCCATGAAAACGATAGTATTAGCTTCACGAAATAAGCACAAAATCGAGGAGCTGCGTCAGACATTAGCCCCTTTGGATATCGAATTGAAATCAACTTACGACTTTAGTCAGCTGGAGGAAGTCATAGAGGATAAAACGACGTTGGAAGGAAATGCTCTAAAAAAAGCCCGATATGTTTTTGAGGAGACCGGCCTGCCCTCCTTATCGGATGATACGGGATTGGAAGTTGAGGCACTGGATGGGCGTCCGGGAGTTTATTCTGCCCGATATGCCGGGGAATCGGCAACATACCAGGAAAATGTTGATAAATTGCTTGATGAGATGGCGGGTGTAAAGGAAAAGGATCGCAAGGCACAATTCCGTACTGTCGTAGCATTCGTCTCAGATGATGGGACACACACCTTCGAAGGAATTTGCAAGGGTGAAATTATTAAAGAGGAGCGTGGAGATAAAGGCTTTGGCTATGATCCCATTTTTCTGCCTGAGGGGTTAAGCCAAACATTTGCTGAATTGGATAACCAGACTAAAAACGAGATCAGCCACCGTGGGAAAGCCATCCAAAAATTCTACGATTGGTTAAAAGAACACCGTAAAAGCTGATCAGCAAACTCTGCGATTCTAAAATCGTAAGAGTCATTTAGTTGAAGCTCATTGATACTTAAGTCGGGAAAGAGATTTTCCCGAAATTTAGTTTTTTGCTTCGGTTATTATTGGGATCAAGCGGAAATCCGGGGCCTGAGAGCATCTCATTGGCTAAAACAGCAAAAATTACAGCTTCTTTAGCATCGGGATCCGGGCCGATCCTCTCAAAATCTTTAAAGGTACAATCCTGAAGCAGTTCTTTTAGCCATCCGAATAAGGTCGGATTATGAATTCCACCTCCGCTGCTGTATACGACGGGTCTGGTATCCTCATGCAGGATATTCCGGATTGAATCCGCAATAGTTTCGGCGGTAAGACGACAAAGCGTAGCAATCAAATTTTCCGGGGATAAATTTCCCCCCCCCGCTTTTTTCAATCGCTGATTTACCCATTCAAGGTTAAAAACTTCCGGGCCTGTCGTTTTAGGCAAGGGTTTTTGAAAAAACGGATCCGCCTTTAATGCTCGCAAAGCGTTAGAATCGACCGTACCTTTTTTTGCTACGGCTCCATCCTCATCAAAATCCCGAAAGAAATATTTTTGCATGGCTGCGTCGATAAGCGTATTTCCGGGGCCGGTATCAGTGGTTATCGTTTGCTGACTGGCAATGCTGCGGGCAGGTAAATAGGTGAAATTGGAGATGCCGCCGATATTTAAAAGGATACGCGTTTCCGTTTTATGCGTATAGAGCATTTGGTCAACAAAAGCAGCCAGTGGGGCTCCCTCTTCTCCGGCCGCAGTGTGTTTTTGGCGAAAATCGCTAATGGTAAGAATACCGGTGGTCCGGGCTATGTGATCACCATCCCCAATCTGCAGGGTGGCATTCGGCATTTCCTCCCGGTTGTGTTTGATCTTGGGTGCATGATAGATCGTTTGTCCGTGGCTTGCAATGCAGTCGATATCCTCAGGCGAAACATTCCACTTCTCCAGCGCCTCAAGAATTAACCGGCCATGATAATTGCCCAACAGGGAATGCATCAGGCAGACTTGTTCAAGTGAAACCCGGGACACAGAAGTAATATCTTTTAGGTGTTCTTTGATATTATCGGGATAGGTCTTTGTCTCAAAATCCTTAAGGGTAACTTTGGTTCCCCGGCCGCTTCCTCTAATTTCACATAACGCGATATCAAGTCCGTCCAGCGACGTTCCGGACATCAGCCCGACAATGAGCTTTGCCTCTTTGGAGGCCGTCTCCAATATTTTTTTAATTGAGGGATTCATCTCATTTTTAATGATTCAATATTTGGTAAGTCGTCGGAATAATAAGCCAAATCATGCTGCATAAAAAACAGGACTGCTATTTTATCCTAAAATAAATTACTATAATTGACTCAATATATCCGCACTGTCTCGGATTTACTAACAAGCTGGAATGCAATAACTTAAAAGAAGGTTGATTTGGGATTTACGGTTTTAGATTACATTGTTATTGTTCTGTATTTGGTCGGAGTAGCTGTGCTGGGCATCTATGCCGCGGGTCGTCAGACTTCAATGACCGATTATTTTGAGGGCGGAAAAGAAATTCCCTGGTGGGCCGTCCTGTTTTCGGTAGTGGCCACCGAGACCAGCACGCTTACATTTATCAGCATTCCGGCGGTAGCCTATGGAGGCAATTTAACCTTCCTGCAGATCACGCTGGGTTACATCCTCGGTCGTTTTATTGTAAGTAAGATTTTCCTGCCTTCCTATTTCGAGGGTAACCTGGCCACGGCTTACCAATTTTTGGAGAAACGATTTGGCGCCCCGATGCGCAATGCTGCCAGCACTACCTTTATGGTAACCCGTTTACTTGCGGATGGGGTTCGGCTTTTTGCCACAGCGATACCGCTGGCCATCATTTTGCGTTTGGGCGGTGCTTTTACCGGCTGGTCGGATATCGATGTGTATCTGCTTTCAATAACGGCAATTTCAGTTGTTACGCTTATCTATACGCTGATCGGTGGAATAAAGGCGGTCGTCTGGATGGATGTGATGCAAATGGCCGTCTATGTAGGCGGCGCACTGCTGGCGGCGGGAATTATGATTGCGGATTTGCCTCATGGATTAAGCGGTGCCATGTCAGTAGCTTCAGACGCAGGGAAGCTGCAAATTTTTAAATTTGGCTTCAATATGAGCTTCGCCGATTTTATTGCCCAGCCCTATACTTTTTTTACGGCCCTGTTCGGAGGCGCCATTTTTTCGATTGCTTCTCATGGTACAGACCAGCTGATTGTTCAGCGACTGCTTACGACTAAAAATGTTCGCGACGGGCAAAAGGCGCTGGTGTGGAGCGGGGTGGTGGTTGCAGTTCAATTTGGACTATTTTTGTTTATCGGCTTATTGCTGTACGCTTTTTATGATGCACAATCCGCTCAGCAGTTAGGGTTGGCGACAACAGATGAAATTTTTGCCAAGTTTATCGTGCAGCAGCTACCAATGGGATTGTCCGGCTTGATTATTGCGTCGCTGTTTGCCGCAGCCATGAGTAGTTTAAGCTCTTCGCTGAATTCACTGGCGTCATCCACAGCTCTGGATTTATATAAGCCTTATTTTGGAAAAGATAATACCGAGGCCGAAGATTTAAAGATATCGCGCATAATCACCATGATTTGGGCGGTGATTTTGACAGGCTCGGCCTTTTTCTTTGCATATTTGCAGCTGCGGGGAGGCAAACGTCCGGCCGTAGTGGAGCTGGGACTCGGAATTGCTTCGTACACTTACGGGGGGTTATTGGGCGCTTTTTTATTAGGGCGTCTTTTCCGAAAGCCAAATACGAAAGACGCTATGATTGGCTTTTTTGTGGGATTGGTTTCCCTGCTTTTTATGGTTAAGGGCCCCATTCAAAATATACTGCCCGGTGAGGGGTTGGCCATTGCCTGGCCATTATATACGGTTGTCGGTAGTACTATTGTGATTACCGTAGGTAATCTATCCCAATGGGCACGAAAAAGTAAGAACAGCCCCAAAAGTCATGGAAACTGAATGTTGTATTTCGGGGCTATAGACTATTGAAGTCTCGAATATAATCTTATGACTCCTTATCGGGCCGGAGTGCCATCACTACCTCTGCCTGTTGAACATTCGCAGTGCCCAGAACCTGGTAGGCGGTGGGGATGGTACGTCGAAGCTCACTTTTTTGAAATTTTTCCAAATCTTTTTCCGATTCCCAGATATAAACGGCTCCATGTTCACCGGTTTCGGTAAATTTTAGATAATACTTTTGTTTAAGTCCGGGTCGAGCTCGATAGCGCGGGGATCGATCCTTGTATGTTTTTTGGACTTCTTTATCGGTCATTTTAGATTTGAAGCGAACAATTTGTGCAATCATTTGGTACCTCCTACTGGTTCCGGTTTTAATTTGCCAGTCAAGAGCGAAAGACTGATTGTAGTTCAATCTAATCGATTTTATCGAGCAATTCTATCTAATTTAGTTTTTGCGGTCGGAAAGTAGTGAACGCTGTCTATTTTAATGACTTGGGTTGGATTTATGTTTTATCCCAAATCATCCCATCCCAAATTCTTATAATCCCGGAATAAGAGCCATGTGCCGATAGTAAAAAGGATTGTCAAGGCCTCAATAACCAGTGTATAATCAGAAATAAGATATTGACCATATCCCAGGGCTGCAGGCACCAACAGGTACAGCATATTTTTGAATGCCCGTCCTTTTTGTTCCTCACGGTCTATAGGTTGCGAAAAGGGGAATTTGGTTACCAGCCATTGGGCGACGACAATCGTTGAAAATAACATTAGGACAAGGGCCAGGGTAACATTCAGGGCGGGGGCCAATCCCCAAACATACAAAATGAAAGCGATAGCGACTGCAGCGGCCGGCAGGTGGAATTTGATAATGAGTGCTTTCAGGGTACCGGAAAGTACGTGACCCGGTTTTTTATATGAGGTAATTTGATAAATCCACGCTGCTTTGTACTGTTTTGATCGGGTGATTTGCAT
>DATFLI010000473.1:0-2220 GCA_035267805.1 Balneolaceae bacterium
GGGTAAGGTTCTGTCAATGACAGGTATCTCGGTGCATTCCCAGACGCTCTTTGTCGGTAACCCACAGGTTGGGAAAAAGCTTTTTTCTGCGGATGCCGGTGCTGGCGTAGCCGTTCCCGTTCGTATTAACATCTATGAAGATAGCAGCAGACAAACATGGGTTGCTTACCTCCCTCCATCCCAAACCCTGTCAAACTTTAATAATCCAAAGATTGATAAAGTTGCCAACATGCTGGATCAAAAGCTTAAAAAAATGACCGGCATGATTAAATAGTCAATCCAGGCTAAATTCCAAACTCTGCTATTATGAATACACGTATCTCCAAAATTATCGTGGCGTTGGTAGTCCTGGCAATGGCAGGCATTTCCCCCAATCTGTATCCGGCTGCAATGGCTGGATATGGGGGCATGCCCTTCTTTAGCAAATGGCTGCTCATTCCGAGCATTGTCATCATTGTGGGAATGTTCCTGCTTGCAGAAAAGCAACAGTATAACATCATAAGCCGCAGGATATGGGTCGGAGCACTTGCAGGCATCATAGGAACCATCGGTCTCGAGATTATTCGAATTGCCGGATTTAAAATGGGCTGGATGCCCGGGGACTTGCCTAAGTTATTGGGCGTACTTATGACCGATCGTTTCATGAAGGGGCCTTCAACCTGGTCAAATATTCTTGGCTATGCCTATCATTATTGGAATGGGGCGGCCTTCGGAATGATTTACACCCTCATTTTAGGACGAAAATCATGGTGGGCAGGCATCCTATATGGATTATTAATAGGTACCGGATTTCTATTTAGTCCCGCCGTAAATGCCATGGGCGTCGGCTTTATGGGTTCTGATTTGCCGGGCATGATACCCGTTGTTTACACGGCGCATATTGTTTTCGGGGCAATTGTTGGCTATCTGACTTATAAATGGCTTCGTAACAAGGCATGGTTGCTAAAAATGTGAGGTACCCTATGGCCCAACCATCAAAAACTATCGCAGGAGAGAAATCGGCTTATGTAGCCAGAATTATTTCTGACCTGGCAAACCCGCTGATTTTGCCACCCCTGGTGTTGTGGATAATCGGGGATACCGTACACCTTTCCCATTCTATGATCCTGTTGCTCCTGGTCTCTACCATCGTTTTTTTCTCCCTGCTCCCTGGTGCAGTGGCGCTGGTCGTATCACTTCATCATCCGAATGGGTCTCTGGATTTTCCTGACCGCGAGACAAGAATTCCCTTTTATGGAATTTCCATGTTGAGCATCGGCATTGGTAGTATTTTCATTTTCGGCCTGTTTGACAACCCCATTATTCGTCTCACTACATTGATTTTTGCCGTCGCACTTTTGAGCGGATTTATCATCAATTTATCCTGGAAGATCAGTTTCCATGCAACGGCCTTGGCCACGTCCGGCTGTTGTTTACTATTTGTTGGCAGTATAAATACGGCAGGGAACCTATCCCTTATAACAGGATCAGTTCTGCTGAGTATTCTGTTACCCCTGGTAATATGGGCACGATATCGTCTTAAGATTCATTCAATCCCGGAATTATTGGGGGGATCAATTATGGGCTTTGTATTGACCGTGCTGGTTTTTGTTATGTGGAATCTTGCAGAATAAAAAGTAGAGTGAATGTCGTAAGAAATATTCCTGCCATCACATCTATATAAACTGAATTAGATTAATGGGTAAATGTTAATATAAAACCACATAGCATATTATGGGAGCAAAAGCAGTAGCCACGCAACAATCATGGTTTGAATCATTAACTCCAAAAATGGCCTCCCAGTGGAAGCAGTTTCACGACTCGGTATACGAATCCGGCGAACTGGATCTCAAGAGCAAGGAACTCATTGCAGCGGCCGCTTCGACGGTGGGACGCTGCCCGCATTGCACCAAGGGGCATATCCAAAAGGCCCAAAAGCAGGGGGCCTCGAAAGAAGAAATAGCCGAAGCCCTTATGATTACCTCTCTGATTTCCAGTGGCACCGAGCTGCACTGGATGCTGGATGATTATGAACAATTGCTGGGTAATGGAGCTAACAAGGAACGCTGGTTCCAAGAACAAACCGAACAGATGGGTACCCAGTGGCGCACCTTCCACGATGCGCTCTATGAAGAAAGTGCCCTGGATCGCAAAACGAAAGAGCTTGTGGCTATAGCCGTAGCCGAAACGCGCCGCTGCCGCCACTGCACCATCTCACATATCCAAGGCGCCCAAGAGCAG
>DATFLI010000474.1:0-2413 GCA_035267805.1 Balneolaceae bacterium
TCAAGTAAAGAAAATCACCCAAAGTTCTTATAAAGTAGACCTCAAGGTTATAGGGACCATGAATAATGGGGGAGAGATAGCGTTAGCTCTGAATGATTCTACTGACATCACAGATGTATATGGAAATGGGAATGGAAATGCTTACGATGGATATGTAGATTCTTTCAAGGGGGAATCTCATAATGTAACTATTCCTTATCAAGAAACTGATACTATAAGATTTACGCTGCATCCCGATGATATTCCCAAAAAATCACCATTTAAATTAAATAGTTTTAGTGTTGGGTTGTTGGCTCCTAATGTGTCAACTATCATTGGTAATCATGAGCCGCTTGAATTGGCTTGCACCATGGATCATATCAATGTTTTAACCTTTCGAGCAAAACGGGGATTAGAACATACCTCTAAATATACCTGTACTGTAGAATCGATAAATGGATTTAACCGTGGGAAGATCTTGCACGAAGTGTTTAAAGTATCGGGTGAAGTAACTTTTAAAGGAACAACATTTATAGAAGATGGGCTCTTCAAAGGCCGGATAAGTTCACTTTTCTTCGGTCCTATGAAACTTATACATTCTAACGTAGGTGGAATAAATACCCGGGCGTTGGAATTTAAAATGAATCTTGCCTCATCCGGTCTGGTAGCCGCAGCTAATACAGCTTTTCAGAATTATTCCTATCCAGTTCCATTTCAGGGAGGCACAGGTATAGATGAAGACCCTTTCTTAATTTCTGATGTATATCAACTTCAGGCGATGAAATATTTCCTGACAAAAGAGTTTAAGTTGGTGGCTGATATTGATGCATCAAATACTAAAAACTGGAATGAAGGAGAAGGATTTGAGCCGATAGGCAGTAGCGATCACCCCTTTAAAGGAAGCATTGACGGAGATGAACATCATATTTCCGGTTTGTATATCAACCGGCCGGATTCTGATAATGTGGGATTGCTGGGTTATGTCAAAACTGATAATCCGGCTTCTGTAAAAAATATAGCCTTGGATACGGCAAAAATAACTGGAAAAAATAATGTAGGTGGATTAATCGGTCAGGGGGAGAACGGAAATGTTGGAATTGAAAAAAGTTATTCAAGGGGTTTAATTAATGGCGAAAATAATGTAGGCGGACTGGCAGGCAGCAATGTCTCGATATCTAATAGTTTTTCTCGGATTTCGGTTCATGGAAATACCTCAGTAGGTGGATTGGTTGGCTCATCAGGCAGTGCTAGTAGCATAGAAGATAGTTATGCGGCGGGGAACGTAATGGGCAATTCTTCAACAGGTGGACTGTTGGGAACTTCGAATAACACCAGCGTAGGTAATTCCTTTTGGGACATCGCAGCGACCGGGCAATCAAAAAGCCCGGGAGGAGGTACCGGTAAAAGCACGGCAGAGATGAAAAAGAAAACCACTTACCAAAACTGGGATTTTTCAAAGATTTGGGGGATTCATGCGAAGATCAACAATGGGTATCCGTTCTTACAATCCTTTAATCAACCACCTTATGTAAAGAAAGTTATTGTATCGGGAAAGACAACAATTGGATCAACACTAACAGGTTCTTATCAATATGAGGATCTGGAAAATGATAAAGAAGGTGCCACCATCACTCAGTGGGTCCGGTCTGATGATGGCCAGGGAACCAACCTGACTGAAATTCAGGGAGCCTCTTCATCTACTTATACCTTGCAAAACGCTGATGATGGAAAATATATAGCTTACCGCGTAGTCCCGGTTTCCGGGAATGCCGTCGGGGATACCGTTTATAGCAGTTTTGATGGTCCTGTATCGCATACAACCCATGCAAACACCGCGCCGGTGATCACGTCTTCGCAGCAACTTACAGTGGCCGAGGATGTTACTAAAGATACGAAAGTAGGAACTGTGACGGGCAGCGATGCCGATGGGGACGCCCTGCAGGGCTGGACGATCCGTTCGGGTAACACGGACGGCATTTTTGCCCTGGATAGTGCCACGGGTGAGCTGAGCGTACAGGACACAACGAACCTGGATTATGAACAGCAGGCCTCTTACACATTAAGCGTGCAGGTCAGCGACGGCACCGACAGCTCGGCGGTGGCGGCGGTCCTCGTGCAGGTGGGCGACGTCAATGACAATGCCCCGGCTATTTTCTCCGACGGGGGCGGGACCACGGGAGATGTGCTGGTCTATGAAAATACGACGTCCGTCACCACCGTGGCTGCAACGGATAAGGATACGAGCGATACGATCCAATATTCCATAGCCGGCGGAACCGATCAATCTTTCTTTAGCATAAATGCCACTTCGGGTGCACTGAGCTTTAAACAGGCCCCGGATGCCGAAAATCCGGCCGATCAGAATAAGGATAATGTTTATGAGATAACGGTTCGAGCCAGCGACGGGCTGCATAACACCGATCAGGCACTGTCG
>DATFLI010000475.1:0-16886 GCA_035267805.1 Balneolaceae bacterium
AATTTCACATATCCAAATGAAATAGAAATGAATACCGTTCAAAAAATCATCAGGTTTGTGTCATCCCGAACGCTATTGAGGGATCCCAAATGTATAGAGAAGCTCTCTATGAAAAGATGGCTTGCTATCAAATGTGTTTGAGATTCCTCGCCGCAGCCTCCTCGGAATGACCAATTAGGAACTAATAGCTGACTGCTACCAGCTAAATCACCCCAAATGTTTATGGGTTCCTTTTTTATGTCGCTTCTTAAGTCGTTTGACGATTTTTTTCAGCGATACACCTTTTTCAACCAGCAGAACCATCAGGTGGAAAACCAAATCAGCTACTTCGCCGATAAACTTCTTCTCCTTATCATTCTTAGACTCAATAACTGTCTCGACCGCTTCCTCACCAACTTTTTGAGCAATTTTATCCAACCCCTTGTTAAAAAGATAAGTAGTATAGGAATCGTCAGGCATCTCTTTTTTTCTGCTGCGAATCAGTTCTTCAAGGTTGACGAGAAAGTTTAGGTTATCCGAAGGTTTAAATTCCTTTTCGTGGAAACACGATTGGTCTCCGGTGTGGCAGGTCGGTCCCTGCGGATTTGCCAAGACGAGAAGCGTATCATTATCACAATCTTGCTGAATATCTACCAAATCCAAATAATTACCTGAGGTTTCACCCTTAGTCCATAAACGTCCCTTGGATCGGCTGAAAAATGTAACCTGTTCTTCTTCAAGTGTAGTTTCCAGCGCCTGCTGATTCATGTAACCAAGCATTAGTACCTGGAAGGTATTGGCATCCTGAATGATAGCGGGGATGAGTCCGTCTCCTTTATCAAAATCCAATGTCTGAATATCAATCATAATAAGTTATATCGTTTCTCTGACTGCAATGTTTGATAGTTTTAATTCTTTTTTAAGTTCTTTGATCGTGATTTCCCGAAAATGGAAAATGCTGGCAGCCAAAACGGCATCCGCACCACCGATTTTAATCGCATCAATGCAATGCTGTTTGTTCCCCGCCCCGCCACTGGCAATTACAGGAATCGTGATAAATTCGTTGACCTTGGCCAGCAGATCCAAATCAAAACCTTCTTTGGTACCATCGCGATCCATGCTGGTAAGCAGTATTTCGCCTGCCCCGCGTTGCTCGGCTTCCTTAATCCAAGCCATGGCATCTTTACCGGTATCTTTGGATCCTCCTGAAATAAAGACTGTCCAGCGGTCCTCAGTTCGTTTAGCATCTACAGCGGCTACAATACATTGCGAGCCGAATTGTTGGGCGGTTTCATCTATTAACTCCGGGTTACGGACAATGGCACTATTCAGTGATACTTTATCGGCACCGGCATGCAGCAGTTCGGCGATTTGTTCAATGCTGCTGATGCCTCCTCCCACCGTAAATGGGATATTGATTTCGAGCGCAATTTTCTTCACCAGCTCCACGAGTGTTTTCCGTTTCTCCTTCGTGGCCGTAATATCCAAAAAAACCAGTTCATCAGCTCCTTCATCCGAATAACGTTGTGCCAGTTCAACCGGATCGCCTGCATCCCGCAAGCCTTCAAAATTTACCCCTTTAACCGTTCTGCCGTCTTTAATATCCAGACAGGGGATCACGCGCTTAGTAATCATGTAACAAATGCCTTTACTATTCATCTTATACATAGACAGGCAAATATAGGAAACCTTATTGTAATGGTTTAAAATTTATCCAGGATGCCTGTTTTCAATAAAATTAATATACAGATAAGGGCAATATGAATTGGGAAAAAGTAGGAAAACTTAGTTATCAATTTTTACTGTACGTCATCGAATGGGGATTTAAGATTTGTGCACTTGTGGCCGGTTGGTTTGCCCTAGCTGCAAGCGGTTCACTCGGAATGCGTATTGGATCAGGATTTGCATCACTTTCTTTCGGGCTCCGTCACTTGTTCGAATTTCCCGCAGAATTAAAAAGAATGATCTATTTAGTCAGCGACTATAATCAAATGAATAGGGAGCTCTTTCGAGAAACATACGGAGCAAAGGCTGTAAATCAGTTTATGGCGTCGCTAAATGATGGAATAACATTTTTACATCGGATAACTCAAAATTTGTATCAACATCCTTTTGCTTCGTTGACAGCCGGGTTGGTTGTCTTTGTTACTTTTTATTTATTGGCCCGCATCATTCGGTTCGCCCGGCAAAAGGGCAGGGGTTCATGGTTAAATAGATGGGAACTCCGATTAGGCAACAGTGTCTTTAATAGTGAAGAAGCTAAAATGACAAAAAAAGTTTCAGAAATTGCACAACCTAAATCCGATAAATTCCAGCATAACAGATTTTCTCTAAAACAACTTCTTTCAAGTTAGAATGTAAGCTGACGGAACAATTTTTTTTCAATCCCTTTTAAAGGATGTGATTAATCACAATAAAACATTGCATATGAAAAAAATTGTTACTGTTGCTGCGGTCTTTCTGGCATTAATTTTTTGTATATTTAATACCTCAAGAGCCCAGGACGGCTTTTTCTCGGATGCGCGCACGCTGCAATCAGGTCAGTTTAAGCTTGGCATTCAGCCAATCGTTTTTACTGAATCAGACAATTTTATGCTGATGTTTCGCGGGGCTTACGGATTGCAATCGGATCTTTCTATTGCCGGTAAAATTGGCCTTTTCGATGATCGGGATACTTATATCGGCGGGCATTTCAAATACCAGCTGGCGGGCGAACCCACCGATCCGCTTTCATTTTCTGTAATAGGGGGTGTTTATTCGTTTACAGACATCGGCTTGAAATTTTCCGGCATTCTAAGTAAAAATTTGAATGCACTTAGCCTTTACAGCGGGCTCAGTTACGAACCGTTATTTGGAAGTAACAACACTTTAAATGCCTTTATGCTGCCGGTTGGAGTGGAGGTGCCTTTTGCCACACAATCTTCGATAACACTGGAGGGCGATATTGCTGTTAATGATGATGGACTCCCGTACCAAGCCATTACCTTTGGTATGAATTTCTATTTCTAATTATGCAAAGCGAGTTTATCTTGCCGCAATCATTTTTGGAGAAATGGATTTTGAGCTGCTCAATAGGTCATCCGCGTAGGCTTCGATGAGCAAGAAGATTAATTGACGCTGATTAAAATTTCGTGATCACTTGACTCATCACCAATTTTGCCCAGCGCTTTCCGGGCAAAATCTGGCAGCCCGAATTCTTCGGTAATTTTTTTATAAGTCTCCACACCGTCCTCACTTACTGCCACGAGTAATCCGCCACTGGTTTGTGGATCACAGAGCAAATTACGTTTTCTGTCAGAAATAGAACCAATTTTATCACCGTAACTGTCCCAATTCCGCTGAGTGCCGCCGGGCGTGCTTCCGGCATCCAGGTAGAAGTCCAGGCCAGGCAGTAAGGGAACGTTACCAAAGTCAATTTCTGCGGATAGTCCTGCCCCTTCACACAACTCCAGGAGATGGCCCAACAGTCCAAATCCCGTAACATCAGTCATAGTTGAAACGGCCGTCATCTGGCCCAGTTTTTGACCGATACTATTCAGCTGGACCATCAGATCTCGGGCCGTAGTTTGGTGTTCACTCTTTAGTATCCCCTTTTTTTGTGCCGTCGATAAAATTCCTACACCAAGAGGTTTTGTCAGAAATAGGTAATCGCCCGGTCTTGCCGTAGAATTTTGTTTTAGAAATTGTGTCTCTACTTGACCGGTAACAGCCAGACCAAAGATTGGTTCCGGGCTGTCGATACTGTGTCCTCCGGCCAGCGCAATCCCGGCTTCATTGCAAATAGCCCGACTGCCTTCCAGCACATCACGAGCCACTTCAGGGGGAATCTTATCAACCGGCCAGCCCAAAATGCTGATGGCCATTAACGGTTTCCCGCCCATTGCAAAAACATCACTCATGGCATTAGCAGAAGCAATGCGACCAAAGTCGAAAGGATCATCGACAATGGGCATAAAGAAATCGGTGGTACTAATGACTGCTGTACCATCTTTTAAGTCGTAAGCCGCGGCATCATCGCGGGACTCATTGCCCACCAGCAGTCGTTCGTCGGCCGGCAACTCAAGGCTGCTTTCCAACATAGTCTGTAATACGCGTGGTGCAATCTTGCACCCACACCCCGCGCCGTGGCTGTATTGCGTAAGTTTTATATCCGAAGTCGAAGTCGTTGTAGACATAATCTTTTCTTTATTATTAAATCGCTTGGGCAAGAGCCTGCTTTTTTAACGTTTGGGCTATTTTTTTTGCATTCATATAATCGAATTCCAGATAATGCACTTTGCTTGAATTTCGCTTATTAATGCCATGATCATAGGCCTTATCATAATAATGTAAAACATGCTCGACCACGTTTGCCAAATTTTTGTTTCGCAGGGCTTCGATCGCCTGTTGGGTCCTGAGCCCCCCCAAGCGTTTTTTGATTTTTAATATTGATTCTTCCAACTTTTCCCTGGGATAGGATCCGTAGTCGTCTATCAGGCGACTGATGCGAACCTCTTTCGGAATCTGTACTCTAAAAACGTTTGCCGCTCGCATCTGATTAAAGAATTCAGGGGGAATGATACGTCGACCTATAAACCGGCTTTCATCCTCAATCCATACAGGCTTACGTTCATCCAGCTGAAATAATTTCATCCCGAGCAAATTTTGAAAATGTTCTCCGGTAGGTTGTTCTTCTTCCCCCAGGTGACCAAAAGCCGAACCCTTGTGATTAGCCAGTCCCTCCAAATCAATAACCTGCTCACCCAGATCCCGCAGTGCTTCGAGGATCTCGGTTTTACCGCTTCCCGTATAACCGCTTAAAATCAGAATGTCATGCTGCTTGGAAAACAGATCAAGAACGAAATTGCGAAATGCCTTATAGCCCTTTTGCAAGGTTTTGGTCTCAAAGCCCGCCGAATTGAGTAACCATCCGAAACTGCTGCTTCGCATCCCGCCCCGCCAGCAATGAAGCAGAACCTTTCGATCAGGAGCTATTTCCTCTGACTCCTCTACAAAGGATCTCATCTTGGGGCCAACTATATCCAAACCGCGTTTGAAAGCTTTATCTCTGCACTGTTGTTTGTAGATCGTGCCTATTTCGGCGCGCTCCTCATCATCAAAAAGGGGCAGATTATACGCCTTTGGAATATGCCCGTGTTGGAATTCAGAAGGGCTGCGAACATCAATCACGGGAAGTGATTCGGCCGCTTCTAAAAAATCGTGAATAGGTAGCGATGAGGACAAAGTGATACCACTTTATGAAAGTTCAAAGTAAGTTATGGTAAGAAATTTATACCTTATTTTCATCAGGGATTACCGAACATTTGTATTTGCCTGATGCTAAAAAGATGCAATTTTGTTTTACCTCAACTTAAATAACCGGTAGTTATCGACGGAATATTATGTGTTATTATACTAAGTAAGACTGGATTTAATCATTTAAGGGAACGTCCTGAACTTTCTTGTCCAATCAATTTGAAATTCGAAAACTCATCTTATGAAGAAATTACTACTGGTATTTTTAATCTCCTTTTTGGGTATTTCCGGCTGTTCGTTATTTAATAATGGGAAAAGTCCTCAGACGCGCAAAGAGCTGCCGAGAGCACTCACTTCCAAAGAGAAGCAAATTGTAAATGCGGATCAATCCTTTAGTTATGAATTGTTTCGCCGAACGGTAGAACAGGACTCTATTAGCAATGTGTTTATTTCCCCCTTAAGTGTATCCATGGCGCTGGGGATGACGTTAAATGGAGCCGCCGATTCGACTAAGACGGCTATGAAAGAGGTGTTACATTTACAGGGTATGGATCAGCAAGGTATTAATGAATCATATGGCAGTTTAATTAAACTGTTGAGTTCCGCTGATCCAAAGGTGGAAATGAAACTGGCAAATTCGATTTGGATTAGAAAGGGTTTCGCAGTACAAAGCGCATTTACCGATACCTGTAAAAAATTTTTTAAAGCCCGTATAGAATCGCTGGATTTTTCCGATCCTTCGGCTGTTGATAGAATCAATCAGTGGGTGAGTAACAACACGCAAGGGCTGATCGATTCAATTATTCAAGGTCAAATACCCGGAGAGGTAGTCATGTATTTAATCAATGCTATTTACTTTAAGGGCGATTGGCAATACCAATTCGACGAAAATAAGACGACCCGGAAAGATTTTAGAACTACAAATGGAAACGTCAAGTCGGACATGATGACCCAGGAAAGTGATCTTGCTGCTTATGTATCCGACAAAGTAAAAATGTTAGATCTGCCGTACGGGGACAGTCTCTTTACTATGACTCTAATGATGCCGGGTAACGAGCAAACATCTCTGGATAAATTTGTTGCGAAAGATTTGACAGCCCAAAATGTACATAGTTGGATATCCCGGCTATCTGTGGGGAAAACGCGAGTGGATGTTCCAAAATTTGAATTGAGTTATGATGTAATGATGAATGATATTTTGTCTTCCATGGGGATGCAGAGGGCATTTAATGCAAATAAAGCTAACTTCTCTAATATCAATCCGGATGCCCAATTATTTATCAGTAAAGTGAAGCATAAAACTTTTGTTCTGGTAGATGAAAAAGGAACAAAGGCAGCGGCTGCTACCTCGGTATCCGTAGGAGTTACTTCTGTCGGACCGGATATCCGTACTATTCAGTTTAACCGGCCCTTTGTATTTATGATTCGCGAGCGAACAAGCGGCACCATTTTTTTTATAGGAGTCATGAAAAATCCGAAGGAATGAATTTTAAGTTAAACGGGACTTATGAAAAAACAATTTCGGGTATTGCCGTTTTTGACGTTGTTTGTTCTTGCAGGATGCGAGCTGTTTAATCCCGGCAAATCGTATTACAAACCTTCAAAAGAAACGTTACGGACCTACCCGGAAGCCCTGGATTTAGAAACTACCACCGTCCAACAGGCGAAAGTTGAGGTACTACCGCCGGATTCAATTAATGTTGATGCCTACGCTGTTAGCATTTCTGCCTGTCCACCGAATACATATTGTATTTTACCGGATGGTATCATTATTTCGGATTCGCTCCATTCACAGTCGCCGGGCCCCCAGCTTTTCTTGCAGGTTAGGAACCCGAAACAATTTGAGAAAGACCAATTGTACCGATTTTCATTGCAAATTGGTACGTATCCCGGGAATGGTGAAAAGCGTTTCGAGCTACTTGGCTACAGCCAGTTATTACGCTACGATTAATTATTGCAATGGAGAGATTTATATAACTCAATACTTATGACTCACTATTCACAGCTATTAAACTCCTGCATCTGCTCGAGTGTGAGTTTGTTCTCGTAATAAGCCCGTCCCACAACGACCCCAAATAAATCGGCATGTTGGAGTTGTTCCAGATCTGCAGCATTGGCAACCCCGCCAGAAGCTATAAAATTTATCTCAGGATACTTTTGCTGTAGTTTTTGATATAATTCAATATTAGGTCCTTCAAGGGTACCGTCTCGAGAGATATCAGTGCATAACACCTGATTTAGTCCCCTTTCGATCATAGGTTCAAGAAAGCCATCAATCGATTGATCAGAAGTTTCCAACCAACCTCTGTAAGCCAATTTATCATTTTTAAGATCCATCCCGAGAATAACATGATCCGGGAATTCTTCAATCAGTTTAAACCAATCTTTTTGGTTTTTTATAGCCATCGAACTGCAAATAATACGGTTGATTCCACTATTTAGCAGGCTTTGAGCATCTTGGTAGGTGCGGATCCCACCGCCGGTTTGAACAGACAAACCGGTAACGTCAATGATTTTTTGTATATGTGTTAGGTTGATAAAACCGCCTTCTTTGGCACCATTTAGATCTACAACGTGTATATGATCAAATCCGGCGGCTTTGAATTTTTGAGCTTCGTCTGCAGGATCGTTGTTATAAATTTTGGCTTCTTTGTAATTGCCTTTGTGAAGACGAACAACTTTGCCGTTTAACAAATCTATAGCAGGAATTACGCGCATTTTAAGCAGTTGACAATTATTAGTAAACGATGATCAATTTAATAACGAGCAAAAGTAACTTTTAGAAAAGTTTGTCCCAAAATTAATTTGCAACCGTAAATACTAATATGACCACTTTAGCCTAAAAAAGAACAGGTTCGGGGTTTCAATAGATTGGTTAAGTGTTGAACCTTTTAACAGTTGGGACAGTAGGAGAAAGTCTACATTTTCGGTAACAGATATGGAGATTTGTGGAATCAGAATGAAAATAGGTCGGTCGAAGCTCCCCATCAGCCCCAGCTGACCGGAAACTAAAGGGGTAAATTGATAAGACCCATTCAGAAAGTAACCTGTTTTTGCGATAAACAGATCATCTGCCGAGGGAGGTTGTACTAAATTCATCAATGGGGTTCCCCGGCTTTTATAGCCGCCGTTGTAAAGCAGTTCACTTTGCATGTAAAGCCCATTCGAAAACATATAATCGAACCCGGCGGTAGCAGTGATATGACCCAGGCGATCAAAAAAATGGTCTTCCGGGTGGAAGTAGGATATTTCGCCTTTGAAGCCGGCGTCACCCAAATATCCAGCCCAGCCGGTGCCAATGGTTACATCGTTATGATAATGTCCGCCTATAAACTGTATGTCATAGCTGCCCAGACTTGACCGTATCATCCCGGCTATTACCGACTCATTCCAGTGGTGTGCAAATTGTGTGGTTAGCTGAATGCTTGAGGCATAACTCCAACTATATTGCAAATTTAGCGCATCCGTGCCGGGACGTTCTTCATAGTCAAAGTCCAGGTAAGCAAAATTATTAAACAAGTCATTCGGACTCCAGACAAAGGTGCGGGACCAATTGATCCGTTGTCGTCCCAGCGTAACGTCCCATGGTCCATTGTAATAGGAGGCATACAGTCGATCAATATTGGAATGCATCAGTGTGTATTTGCTGTCGAACCACACCCACGCCATATCAAGATAGTTTGGATCTTGCTGGTACATTTTTTTAATCCCTGGCTGATGTTCTACATTGTATCCGCTAAGTAATCGAGTGCGTAGATCAGCTTCCAATTCCCAGTGGTTCTCAAATTTCCAAATGCTTTCGATACGGTGGTGAAGAATATTATCATAGGTTACGGTAGAGAAATCATTGTTAAGGCTGATTTGCCCAAGTTCTTTGAGGTATCCGCCGATTTTCAGATCCAACTTTTTGTTTTGTGCAGATGCAGATCGATTTACGAATAGCAAAAAAAGGCACAAAAAAATCGTTTTAAAAAAACCGCTAATTTTATTTTTGGTATTTCTGTCTCCCTTTGAAGGGGGATTAAGGGGGATGAACCGTTTGAAGAAATTGGAATAGA
Organism: Balneolaceae bacterium; assembly: GCA_035267805.1. Classification (GTDB taxonomy): domain Bacteria; phylum Bacteroidota; class Rhodothermia; order Balneolales; family Balneolaceae; genus Fodinibius. The sequence continues at coordinate 9,273 of DATFLI010000475.1, forward strand.
GTTTTGCGAAGCCCAATTTTGTAAAGTTATTATAAGTTTGTTTAAAGGTCACAATTTTATCTTTCCCGGATTTTATCATTGTCAATTTTTCCGTCGACCAAGGTTACGACCCGGTGAGCACGATCTATAACCCTTTGGTCGTGGGTGGAAAAGATGAACGTAATATTTTCCTTCTCGTTTAGCTCTGCCATCATATCCAGTAAGTTTCCCGAGGAAACCGAATCGAGGTTGGCGGTTGGTTCGTCGGCAAGAATAAAATCGGGATGAGGAGCCAGTGCGCGTGCTACGGCCACCCGTTGCTGCTGGCCGCCGGATAATTCATTAGGACGATTATCGACACGGTCTTCCAATCCAACCTCTTGTAACAACTCCATACTCCGTTGTTTGCACTCCTTGTTTGGGCGTCCCTGAAGCTGCAGGATAAAGGAGACGTTTTCCAAAGCTGTCAGCACTGGAATTAAATTATAAGCCTGGAAGACAAACCCGATATGGTGCAAACGATAGTCGATAAGTTTACTTTCGCTGAGCGAGAAAAGATCCGTGCCGTTTACTTTCACTTCTCCCGATGTAGGTTCGTCCAATCCTCCTATGATATTTAATAAGGTCGTTTTCCCGGATCCCGAAGGACCGACGATAGCCGTAAACTCTCCCTTTTCAATACTAATATTAACATTATTCAGGGCGTGCACCGGCACCGTATCATCATTATAAATTTTCTTCAGACTATTGGTTTCTATGACGGCCATATGTTATAAAGTTAGAATTACGAATTATTTGTTATGAACCCGAGTCATAATTTTCGAATTGCTTCAACCGGCTTAAGATTAAGTGCTTTCCAGGCAGGGTAAATGGCTGCCAAAATAGCTGCAATACCCATCATAATTGAGATATTCAGATAATAAATCGTCCCCAGTTCGGGGTGGATTACTGTGCTGAGTCCATAGGCCGCGAGGCCTTTTGCAAAAGCACTCAAGTCGATACCTGTGTGGGCCGTGATAGCGACCGTTCCCCAGGCCAGTAATAAGCCAATGGGTACAGCAACGAAAATCAGATAAAAAGTTTCAACCAAAATCATGCTAAAGACCCGCAATCGATTCATCCCCACGGCCATTAGCATTCCTAATTCTTTGGTTCGCTCCATGACGGCCATAAGCATCGTATTGATAATGCCGAGGGTAAGCGCCAGAATGAGTACCCCCATAAAAATGTACATCGTGTAGTCCATTGAGATGTCTGCATAACGCAGCTCGGGAGCGATATCTCCCCAGCTTTGGATTTTTAGATTCGGATATTCTTTTTGAAGCTCTTTTGCGTAGGCAGGTGCCTGTTTAATATTATCTACCCGCAAAACCAGCTCGTCTACCAGTCCTTGCCGGTCCAACAGACGATCCAAATCCTTTTTTTGGACAAAGACGTTTTTCTCGTCGAAGCTACTATTATTGGTGCTGAAAATTCCGACTACCCGGAACGCGCCTGCGGAAATGTCGTTGTGAATATCCTGAAAATTGAGAACCAGCTTAGAATGAAGTCGCAAGTCTAACTTGTCTGCCAGCTCTTGCCCAATGATTACCGGATTTCGCACATCGCTGGTTAAATAATCGCCTTCATTAATATCCTGATAAATCGTCGAGATTTTTTTCTCTTCGGTAGTGTCAATCCCGGTGATGCTTACCCCGAAGGTATTGGCACTGCTCATCGCGAGTCCCTGCACTTTGGAGTGAGCGGCGATCTTTGTTACAAAAGCATTCTTTTTAAGTTGTAGGATCAGGGAGTCAGGTTGAGAAATATCATATTGTGGTAAGTTTTCCTGCAGGTATCGGGGATTGTGAATCTGGATATGTCCTACATAGGTATCCAGCTGGTTTTTTATATATTGCTTGGTCATGCCTGTACTGAAGGCCATGATAAAGATTCCGGCCCACGTACCCACTAAAACAGCACCAATAACCACGGCGCTCCGGATTGGATTTCTCCATATATTTTTCCATCCCAGCTTTAGAATAAGCATCTTTGATCGTTATCCTCTCATCGCTTTAATGGGGTTTAGTTTGTGCGCGTGCCACATCGGGTAAAAACTGACTATCGTTGTTAATCCCAAAATGATCATTGCCTGGCCTAAAATAATTGTTGGATCGGTAGAAAAGGGGAGAACCGGTTCCATGCCGTACTGGCGCATGGCTGCAGCTGCATCGCCGGTAAAGTGAATAGGATTCAGGTGAAAATACCAGACAAGAGGCAAGCTGCCCAGGCACCCCAGTATGATACCCAGCAGAGCCAGTAAAATTAATTCCAGCAACAACATAGAGCCCAGGCGAAATCGGCTGGTTCCAATGGAAACCATGACCCCCAACTCATACTGCCGTTCGGCTGTCATCATTAAAATGGTACCCATGATCCCGAAACCGACTACGATATACAGAACAAGTAGAATGATCATTCCGGATCCGCTGTCTGCCTCGATAGCCTGTACCAGTTCCGGCATTAACTGCCGCCAGGTCATAACTTCAAACGGACCGTCCAGCTTGGACTTAATTTCTTTTTGAACGTCGTTAACGGCGTGGGCATCATCCAGTGTAATTGCTGCAGCAGTTAGTCTTTGATGGGTACCAAAGAAATACTGAGCTTCTCCAATCGGTAAAAATACCATCGCCTGATTCATCTCCTGGATTCCATATTTTACAATGCCTTGTATGGGATACACATCAGCGGCACTCATTCCATGATAACCTTGTCCAAGCAACACAAGGGAATCTCCAACGGCCAGATTCAGGTAATTCGCTAATCCTTCGGTCACTAGAACCGATCGTGAGGTGTCAGATGTGACATAAGAACCGCTAACCAGGTATTTTTTGGGATTGCTGAGTGACAGTTCGGCCAGGGGATCAAAGCCAATGATCATCGCTGCACGGCTCCTTTTTTGTCCGGCTGCCAGGGCATAAGACTGTAATCGGGGTACAACATTCGTAACATGGTCTACAGCAGCTATTTTGTTAAGCAGTGAGTCTGACGAGGCAAAACTGTGATCGAGAGTAGGTTTATCCCAATATCCCTTTTGATGCACCTGCAGATAACCGGTATACATGCCGGCCGAATTCTGAATCATCTGGTCGTAGGTGCCAAGCTGCATGGAGCGGGTAAAGGAAGACAATACCACAGCCAAGACGATGGAGAAGGTCGTGATTAACGTCCTTCGCTTGTTGCGCCAAATATTTCGCCATGCCAGTTTCAGAAAAAACATATCTTTTCAGTTTGCCAGTATTCAGTTAACAGTGACCAGTTTTAAAGTCAATAAATATTCATTTAATGATCCATTTTCAGGTTCCTTTAAATTTTGATTTTGAAGTGTGTATTTCAGAATGAGATTTAATTCTGTATTTGTTTTACTGTAAACTGTTTACTGCCCACTGTTAATTGACCATTGTTCATTGCAATCGTTTCATTTGCTGTACGCTGAAAAAGCCTTGAGATATTCCCGGTTTAAAGTTTATATCCTTGTACTCGAGCACCGTTTTTTGGTTCTCTTTATCCTGAGGAATCATCTCAAGTTTGGCGGGCAATAAACGTCCGCCGAGTGTTTTAATTTCTGATCCCTCCATTACATTTACTTTCTCTCCGTATTCATTATAAAATTCTGATCGTAATTCCAGATAATCATTCTTGGAAATCCACATGATGATTTTGCTCCAGACAACCGGGGCATCCGGTTTGGGGGTAAGTTGTACTTTGTAGCAATCGCGTCCCGATACGGTGCTATCCCCGATCAATTTATGTGTATAGTCTGTTACAATGGATGCTTCCTTAATCAGATCGTCGTTGGTAAAATCCGAACCCATCCATGACTGCGACATCATGGATGGCGGCATCTTGACAACTCGTCCGATTCTCGGGACCCAATTCCAGATTTCGTTATCCCGTTTCAAGTAAGCCGTACCTTCATCCCGGGCAGGAGCGGTGATTAAGATCATTGAAAATTTCGTCCCGAAAGTCCAGACTTGCATAGAAACCGTACGCTCCCAGCCGGGGCGGATAATTTTCATTGTCAATTCCGCTTTGGATTGGTCCCCTCGGAATTTTTCATCTGCCTTCCGAACAATAGCCGTGGCATCCTGTGCCCGGACATATTGTTGATTTAAGCCTATCAGGGAAAAGAAAAATAATGCGGACAGGAGATACGAAATATTCTTCATGACTACGTTTGCAGATATTGTTTTTTTATTTTTTTAAAAACTTTTTCAACAGGATAATCTTCAAAATAGAGTCCATGTAGCAGGATACCATCAAGTTGAGCCGCCAGAATACGTCCATTTTCTTCGGGATCCGGGTAGTTCATCTTTGTTAAAAGTGTAACGAAGAGTTGGATATAGAGATTAAATTCTTCTTCATATCGTGCCGCCAGCTTTTCATCACGTATTAACTGAAGCAATAGTTCTGCATAGAACTTCCAGAATATGCGATTATTAACGGCAGATTCCTGCAGGTCACTCAAAACTTGTTCCAGTCTCAGTTTTGCTTCTTTCTTGGTTTTAGGCGTCTCAAAGTCCAAAGGCATTTTCTTGAATCCTTCCTGGATGACAGCGCGTAGCAAATGTTCTTTGCCGTTGAAGTAATTGTAGATTAATCCTTTGGAGATATCAGCTTCGCGGGCAATTTGACTCACAGTTGTATTAGCAAATCCTTCTTCAGCAAAGAGCTTAAGCGCTGCCTGTATAATGCTTTGACTTCGTTCCTGCCGGATTTTCTCGAGTTGTTCTTCAGTTTTTGGTGCCATTTTTATATTGACTAAACGTTCAGTCAAAAATAGTCACTCGGGAAAATAATATCAAGAGGATAGGCAAAAAATCCTGCTAATTGATTGGATTGGCCTTGAGCTTATTGTAAGTAACGTCAGTTCGAGATAAGGTGATATACTCTTGATCACCGCCGCCCCAAAGTCCCTCCTCGAGGAGAGTGGGCCAATTGGGCCCGTTTTCGGACCAAATTGGGTCGGCAGGTGTTTTTTCCGGCACGCTGAACACCCCTCCCTCTCGGAAAACCACGAGAGTGCTCCCCTTAAAGGGTAGCCTGATGCAGGCCATTTCTTATATCAAACTCAGGTTAAATAATTACTGTATATAGAAATTCAGTAAAAAATAGTCTGTATGCTATTTTACTGTAGACTTAACACGATAGTCATGCACATAATGCAGAAAATTTTGTAACAGAAGGGACCCGGCATGTCCTGATTTCTCAGGATGGAATTGTACTCCCATAAAATTATCTCTTACAGTTACGGCTGTAAAATTTATATCATAATTGCATTTAGCCGCTGTATATTCATTGATGGGAGCATAATAACTGTGGACAAAATAGAAATATTGGTCTTTACCAAGATTATCGATAAGAACATGGGATTGTTCTTTCTCAAAGGTATTCCATCCCATATGAGGGACTTTCTTGGTTGATGAATCGAATTTTTTGAGCCGTCCCGGAATAATTCCCAGTCCTTTAGAATTCCCTTCTTCTGATGATTCGTAAAGCAGCTGCATTCCCAGACAGATTCCTAAAACAGGTTTTTTTGTATCCTTCAACCATCGATCAAGTTTATTTTTCTGCAGGGACTTCATTGCCGGCTCAGCATGTCCTACCCCGGGGAAGATAACGCCATCAGCTCGATCCAGTTCATGTTGATCATCAGTAATGATATAGGGCTCATCCAGTCGTTTTAAGGCATTGGAAACGGAAGCTAAGTTTCCGGCTTCATAATTGATAATAGCAATCATCAGAGTAAGTCTTTAGTACTGGGTAATATGTTAGCATTTCGTTCACTGCGACTTACAGCCGCCCGCAGGCAATGGGCAAATCCTTTAAAACAAGCTTCAATTTTATGGTGATCATTGTCGCCTTTAACAGTGATATGTAATGTTGCTTTAAGGTTTATTGCCAGTGAATAAAAAAAGTGTTCAACCATTTCCGTTGGAAGATCACCTACTTTATCACGGTTAAAATTAGCTTCAAAAACCAAATAGGGGCGTCCTGAAAGGTCCAGAGCGATATTCGCCAGTGTTTCGTCCATAGGCAACGTAAATCCATACCGTTGAATTCCGATTTTTTTATCCAGGGCTTTTCGGATTGTTTCGCCAAGTGTTATAGCTACATCTTCGATCGTATGATGCTCATCTACATGCAGATCGCCTTTGCAGGAAATCGCAAGATCAATTAGCCCGTGTTTGGCAATTTGTTCCAGCATATGATCAAAAAAACCGAGCCTCGTTGAAATTGTACTTTGACCTTTGCCGTCGAGATTAAGCTTTATGTTGATATCAGTTTCTGCCGTTTTGCGATGATTTGAGGCCCGCCGGGACGGGAAGCAGATTTTATTGCTTAGCTTTGTCCAGTTTTCGGCAGACTCAATTTTATCCCCATCATGGTTACAAGCTTTAAGGGTGGATTGATCTGACTGAATAAAAAGATCAGCTTTATCTTTGACGAATCCATTCGAGGTAATCTGCTCATTTTCCAGCAGATTTTGTTGATTTGAAGACAGGCTTTCACTTGTAAATGAAATATCATGTCCCAGCTCTTGCAGGCGTTTCAGGCCATACAACGCCTCGCTTCTAAGCATATTTTCATCCTTGCCACAAATGGCATCTTTGGAGATCCAAATTTTCATAACGAAATATCTTTTAAGGCCGAGATTAGCGTTTCGTTTTCATCAGGTGTTCCTACCGTGATTCGCAGGCAATCTTCGCACAACGGCTCGTCGCCACGGTAACGTACGATGATATTCCTGTTAACTAAGTGTTCATAAATATCTCTGGCATTCTTCATTTTCGCCAACAGGAAATTAGCATCACTGGGATAAACATGATCAACAATATTTAGCTCAAGTAACTTCTCCGCAAGTTGCTTTCGTTCCTTTTTGATGGCATCAGCTTTAAATTGGATAGTATCCATATTCTTAAAAGCCGTAATGGCATACCGGGACGTAAGAGCATTGATGTTATAGGGCGGTTTGACTTTCATCATGTAGCTGATAATATCCTCGGAAGCATAGGTGATACCGAGCCGGATACCCGCCAAACCAAACGATTTAGACATGGTTTGAAGAACTACCAAATTTGGATATTCGACTACTTTGGGTGACCAACTTTTCTGCTTGCTAAAGTCGATATAGGCTTCATCCAAAATAACGATACCGGGAAATTCCTCAACTAATTGCGTGATGGCATCCGGGTTCAATAAGTTACCGGTGGGATTATTGGGTGAACAAAGGAACAGCATTTTTGTGTTTGAAGTAACAGCTTCCAAAATGGCATTCACACGAGGCTGAAAATCTCCTTCGGCGAGCAGTACTTCATCCACAGAGATATCATGTATATTGGCTGATACCTTATACATGCCGTAGGTGGGTGGAGTAGTGATAACACGATCGTTACCCGGCCGACAGAAAATACGAAAGAGCAGATCGATTCCTTCATCGCTTCCTACGCCGACAAATACATTTTCCTTGCGTACGCCACGCCATTCGGCAATAAGCGCCCGAAGTTGCTGCTGACTGGGAGCGGGATATCGGTGAAGACCCTCGGCCTCCGGAAATGGAGCATTCAGACTGTTTTCATTGGCATCCAGCAACAG
>DATFLI010000476.1:0-11399 GCA_035267805.1 Balneolaceae bacterium
TTCGTTTCTCCAGTATTATTAAGGGCATAGCCCACCATCCGGGCTCCGGATGCAATCCCCAAAAACCGAGCGATAGCGCCATAGGTAGAAACCTTTCCCTTCGGTATTTGTGCTACTACCTCATAAACCCGATCGTAATAATCATCCGTTTTTGCCATGTAGAATTTTACGCAATTTTTCAGCCGTGGTTCCATCCAGCGATCCCGATGATTCAGCCAGGTTAACTGTCCGCTCTCCCAACACGCAATAGAGCTCTTTCAACTCTTTGTCTTTCTTCAACAAAGCCAGATGTTTTTTAACGGTCTCCACATCTCCACGTTTAATGGGACCCGTGAGCGCTTCGGCGAAAGTCATACCCTTCGCATTTTCCAGCGTGGTTTGGATCAGGGGCAGCAGCGCTTTTTCGACTTTTGACTTCGGCAATCCCCCCAGCGCTCCGATTTCGACGGATGCATCAAGCAATGTATTTAAATAATTAGAGGCCACAACCGCAGCCGTATGAAGATCGGATTTCTGATCTGCTGTAACTTCGAAACTGTATGCTCCTAATTTTTTTGCCAGGTTTTTAAGGTTCGGAAAGGCCTCTTGATCCCCTTGCAAGCTAAAGTATATTCCCCGGAAAGTTCGGGGACCGGATTCAGACGTAAACGTCTGCAAAGGATGAAATGATACTGTAAGAGCGTCTTTCTTTCGCAATGGATCCAACAATTCGGCCGGCTCGTTGCCCGAACAATGCACGAAAATTCGTCTCTCAAAATTGTCACTCAATTTCGAAAGACGTTCGGCAATTTTCCCAATAGCACTATCGGAAACGGTAATGAAGGTAAGGGTGCCCAGTTGGTCACAATCTGTGGGAAAGGCTCCTGAAATTGGAATATCATACTGTCTGGACAGCTCTTTAGCTTTATCAACACTCCTGTTAAAAACACTTTTTACCGGAATGTCACAGCCCACCAATGTTTTGGTTAATGCGGTACCCAATCCACCCAAACCTATGACGGTAGTTTCAGGCAGCTCCATCGGATTCGATTAAAAAAAGACGCGTTGACGATCGGCGTAAGCTGTCAGCAAGCTTCCGGAATAATCTTCATACTCCCCGCGCAGGAAATTCAGCTTTAGCCCCCATTTTTGAGCAACAATGACTCCGGCGATAAAAGCAGTGGTCCCCTGAATATGAGATTCTCCGCTATTCAAATAATTCATCAACCCGGATTGATTATTTTCTTCAATTAATTTGACGATACGTTCAAATTCCTTCTTGCGATCATTATCAAGCTCACAACAGAAAATAAGCAGTGCATTACGAGGTGCAAGCACTTCTTCCAGCACGTAGGACAGTTCTTTAACAATGGCCGGGTCCTTATCCGCTATTTGGACACTCAAGGCTGAAAAATCATCCGAAAGTGTTTGTAAAAACATCAATTGTTGAAATAAGCTGACGTCTTTGTCAAAAGCCTCGTCATGGATGAAAAAGTCGTCATCCTCATCACAAAACTCATTGCGCATATAATCGTTAACCGGCACTTTACCCAACGGGGTTTCAAACTCCGAATTGGAGCACATCGGCAGCTTCTTATCCAGAACTTCATCGTGTGATTCAATCACCACAACGGTGTCATAATTCGACATATTCAATCGACTATAAATATCACAAACACGATCGAAATTGTCATCATCAATGCGTTCAGGGGCAAACAATACCCGGATAAGCTCGTTCTCTTCTTGGTGATGCTCCCGCGCTTTGTTCAATCCTTCTTCAATTTGTTCGCGGGAATAGGAAGTAATATTCATAAAATAGTGCTAATCAAAGTTTAATTACTGATAATATGCAATTGCCAGCCAGTGGTCTTTATACTGAAAACTACAAATTTTAGCCCTTTTGTCATTATTTATTTCTACAAAAAAATCCGGCTCGCTTACCCGAACTTCCACCTGATTCATATTCAAACGCAGGCCCTGCCCCTCCAGTTTGATAAAGGCTTCTTTGATTGTCCACAGACGGATCGTTTCCAAAGAAAGCAGCTCGTCAGTTTCCCCGGGATGTACAATGCGCCTCTTCAAACGTTCGTGAATCAATCGATCAACAGGTTCGGCATCTACTCCGATGGCGGCTTCGGGACTAATCCCGCAAAAAACCTTATTACCTGTGTGAGCAATACTCACAAAATAGCGGTCAGACTGATGCATCCCGTATGGACGACCCAATGCATCTTTTAGGATTTCGAATTCATCTCCCGGCTCAGACCATTCCGATGCCAGCTGCTTAATGAGTATTCGGGACGAGAGGTATTCCCGCTTGCGTCGCTCATTGGCAAATGCATGGAGCTCTTCAACTTCATGGTGCTGCAAATGAACGAGTGCATCCTCGGAGATCGGCTCGATATGATTGAACCCGAAACTGCTCTTAAAGGGAAGTTGAGATACTATGTCAGACAGCTTGTCAGGCATCTTTATCATTCATTATTAGAATCACGTTTCAACTGTAGAGTTAGCAAAGGTTTAGCAGAAAGCACCATTTTTCAATCAAGGTGTCATCTCAACCGCCCGGGGGAGATCTTCGTTTCAAAGCTTATCCTTTCCGACAAAGATCTCTCATTCCGCAAGCTACATTTGAGATAACAAAAACACGACCGTCTTACTACTCTTAGTTAAAGCTTACACTTCAAAATCTCCAATTTATCGGGGATTCAAAAACGTTTTCATGGCGTTCAGAAAAAACTCACAATTTAGTGCCCAATTCCCTATTTTGAGCGACTTGAAACCATTATAAAAATTAAGAATCAAATTTTAGTATTTTCTCATGAGCAATACTGAATCTTCAGTTAGCGAACAACACGAAATACGCCTTGAAAAGCTGCACGAGCTTCGTGAAATGGGCTACGATCCGTATCCCTATGATTTTGAAGTGACTCATAAAAGCAAGTATATCCTCGAACATCCCGAGTTGATTAAGAAGGATGATCAGGACGAAGATGAGGCTGAGTCGGTTGCAGTTGCAGGACGAGTGATGACACGTCGTATCATGGGAAAATCGACCTTCTTTAACCTGCAGGATTCTCAGGGCCAAATCCAGGTCTATATCCGCCGCGATGATGTTGGTCAGGAAGAATACAACAAAGTCTTTAAAAAACTGACTGATATCGGTGATATCGTCGGAATCAAAGGTCACGTGTTTAAAACCGGTACCGGTGAGACTACGGTCTATGCCAAAGAATTTCGGCTTCTCAGCAAAACTCTTCGTCCTATTCCCATTCCCAAAGAAGTGGAAGAAGATGGCGAAACCAAGGTTTACGATGCCTTTACCGATAAGGAGCAGCGCTATCGTCAGCGTTATTTAGACTTGATTGTAAATCCGGAAGTGCGAAATGTATTTCGCCAGCGGACCGAGATGGTGCAGGCAATGCGGGATTTTATGAATGAGAAGGGTTATATGGAGGTGGAAACCCCCATCCTACAACCCATCTATGGCGGGGCCTCTGCCCGTCCTTTCGAAACCTATCATAATACGCTGGATATGAAACTGTATCTGCGTATTGCGAATGAATTATATCTAAAGCGATTGATTGTCGGCGGGTATGACGGCGTTTATGAATTTTCGAAGGACTTTCGAAATGAGGGCTTGTCTCGTTTTCACAATCCCGAATTTACCCAGGTTGAGCTCTATGTTGCCTATGAGGATTACAACTGGATGATGGACTTCGTTGAAGCTATGATTGAACATGTAGCACAGACAATGCACGGCACCACTAAAGCGCAGGTGGGTGAGCATGAAATCGACTTCAAGCGTCCGTGGCCCCGCATCCCGATGTTTGAGGCTATTGAAAATGAAACGGGCAAGGATCTCTATGGCAAAAGTCTTGAAGAGCTGGAAGCAGTAGCTGATGAGCTGGATATTGAACTTGAAGACGGTGCCGGTAAAGGCAAAATAATCGATGAGATTTTCGGAGAATATGTCGAACCAAACCTTATCCAACCGACGTTCATCACAGATTATCCTATTGAAATGAGTCCACTGGCCAAAAAACATCGCAGCAAAGAAGGGTTGGTGGAACGTTTCGAATGCATCTGCAACGGTAAAGAAATTGCGAATGCTTTCTCCGAGCTCAATGATCCTGTAGATCAGCGCAAGCGTTTTGAGGAGCAAGCAAGACTGCGAGCCGGCGGTGATGAAGAGGCCATGACCATTGATGAAGACTTTCTGCAGGCACTGGAATATGGCATGCCTCCTACTGCTGGACTCGGGGTTGGCATTGATCGACTGGCAATGATTATGACGGATTCAGCTTCGATCCGTGATGTGCTTTTCTTCCCGCAAATGAAACCGGAGAAATAGTTATCAGTTGAGAGTTATTTGTTATTAGTCTCAGCTAACAAATAATATTTAAGTTGATCAAATAATGATTGGCAAGTGTCAAATAACCGATAACAAATAACTGGTAACCAAGCATGAAATTTGAGTGGTACCTGGCCTTACGTTACTTCAAGGGAAAGCGCAAAGGATCGCGGTTCCTGTCGTTCATCAAGGCTATGGCCATAACGGGGGTTGCTATCGGCTCTGCGGGATTGCTTATCGCTCTTTCGGTTGTACACGGTTTTAAATCAGTGATCGACAACAAAGTGTTGGGATTTGCGCCTCATATCTCAATTACAACTTTCAGCGATGACCCTATCTACCGGGCCGACACCCTGCTGCCGGATATCAAAAAGTATCCTGAGATAGCTCAAGCGCAGGCCGTGGTCGATGGGCAGGCCATGATACAATCATCAAAAGAAGTAACCGGGGCACAGTTCAAAGGGGTTGATGAAACCGGCGATGTGACAGATATTCGTAACTATATCAATAAAGGGAAATACGATCTCTCTACCGATAGCAGCGGACTTCCGGGGATTGTAATTGGTGCAGATCTGGCCAAAACGCTGGACGCAAAAATTAATTCCGTGCTTACGACTTATACTATGGAAGGAATGCCCTCCCCTCTTAGTTCGCCGGAAATCAGACAATTTCGATTGACTGGCATTTATCAAACCGGTGTAGGTCAGTTTGATGATATCCTGGCCCTGGTCGCACGTCCCTATGCCCAGCAACTATTTGAGATGCCAAAATCCAATGCCTCAGCTATCGAAATCCGGCTTAAAGATCAGTCGAAGATAAAATCCTTTGATCAAAAACTAGCCGACGATCTCCAGTTTCCCTATTTCACCGAGACCATCTATGATCGATACGGGAGCATTTTCGCGTGGGTAAATCTACAGGAACAAACCATCCCCTTTGTGATTAGTGTGATGATTATTGTGGCTGCCTTTAACCTGATCGGTACCATTCTGATGATGGTGCTCGAACGTACGCGTGACATTGGCATTCTTAAAACCATGGGCGCCGGTGATAAGAGTATCCGTTGGATCTTTCTACTTGAAGGACTGTTTGTTGCCATAGTAGGTTTAATTATTGGGATATCCATATCCCTTGCCTTTGCCTGGCTGCAATCGACCTACCACATCATTCCGCTTTCCGAACAAAACTATTATATGGCTTATGCCCCCGTTGAGCCGCATTTGTTGGATTTTGGGATCGTTTCAATCGTTTCTTTGGCGCTCTGTGCTTTAGCTTCCTGGCTCCCCGCACGTATCGCATCCAAAACCGACCCGTTGAAAGTAATTGCATACGGCAGATAGTTCACTGCTATTCATTGTCACTTCTCTAGCCAAAGTCAGCTCATAAAGCTATAGATTCGAATTTTACGAATCTATTTACTGCGTATCATATTAGCCGGCTATTATAAATGGTAAGACTGATTTATAGCATGAAAAAAGAGGCAAAATTCAGGGTCGTTAAATCAAAAAAATACAAACTTAAATGAAAAAATATTTGTTTAAAACAACAGAGATAAACAGTAATAAAAGAGATGATAAAATGATATTAATAAAGACAAATATCAGGCTATTCAAATTAAATTAATTATTAAAATCGAAATATTATGAAAGTCATTAACGGTTATACGCAAAAAAATTTAGATGAAATTTGGCAATCACTACATAACGATAAATCAGATTCGTCAGCAGAATTAATTTTTGAGAGTAGCTCAGAACAGCTTATGATTGTAAACACTCCAAAAGGCCATCAAATATGCGTCGCAAGATCCCCGGGCAAACGCTGGTATGAGACATGGATTGATATGCCTTAGAATCTATCTAAACTGAAATGAAATATTTTCATTTAGGTGAAAATATTTCACCTACAATCACATATTATATGTAAATAATATGTGACATTGCCGACACTGCATAAAGATGAAGCCAATCAACAAATTCAATTAAATTTTTAAAACCGCACTTCAAAGGTGCGGTTTTTTAATTTTGGAGAACTGCATTATCATAAGAAACACTCACGATAATGCAGAAGAAATCTTGAGCCGGCTGAATTCCTCGAACATAGTATCAAATTCATTGATGCGGTTAGACCAATCCAGATGCTTGTTAATATTTTGCAGGGATGATTTGGGCAACGGCTTGGTTTCTCCGGTGAGTAGATCTTTGAGGTAATGGAAAAGATCGTCTTCGCTGTCATATAACACCGGGGCATGTAAAAGCGGCTTATGCAAGCTTTCGGGTATAAGTTCGGGATAATGCAGTCGGTTCGGCACCAATGGATGACAGCCGCAATAGATGGCTTCCATGATTGCAACACAAAAGAATTCGTAGGTAGCTGTGGAAACCACGATATCCCCGGTATGAAGCAGCTTGCTATAGTTTTCCTTATTCTCGACATAGCCAAAATGCGTAATATGCCGTCCATACCGTTGCCAGGCTTTCTCAAACTCTTCGGGCTTCTCATGCTTGGAATCGCCGGCCAGGATAAGATCAAATGTCAAATCAATATCATCCAGCCGGTTAAGCACACGAAAAAACATCGCCGGATTTCGATCAAATTGCCAGCGCTGATTCCAAACGATTACAGGATTATCATTGGATTTCCTCAAATCCGGTTCCGCGTCAAATCGTTTAAGATCCAGTCCCGGATACAGCACGACGCTACGATCGGCGATTTTATCCACCGGGTAATAGTGCTTGTCATCAGGATAATGCTCCAGGAAATCCGGAAGGGCGTTTAAAAAATCACTGCGATGGAATTTTGAGGAGAAGATCAGCCGATCCGCCGAGAGCATACTCAGATAGCTGAGATAACAGTACGTGAGATCCCGCTCCTCTCCTTCCGGCATTGGCTGCGTAAACTGGTTTTCGTGCATGTACATGATCTTCGGCACATCGGCAAACCGTGGATTTGTAAGCGCCAGAAAGGCCGGCAGATTCGTCATACTGCTTACCAACAACAGATCAATATCATCCTCCACTTCTTTAGTCATACCGGCCAATACTACAGAGTTGCCATGCATCTTCCACTTTCGACCTTTATAACTCAGGTTTATGGGGATGATGTTATGCCTGGAATACTTTTGTAGCCCTTTCAAAAAAGCTTTATGCGACCCGCTAAAGAAAGGTTCAACAGCCAGAATGTTCATGAAGATCGTAGAATTGGTGAATGATCGATAGATTTACAAAGTGAGATAAAAAGCAAGATAAATCATTAATTCAATAATTCAATCCATCAATCATTGCTATCGAAAGCGGGCTTCTATGTCTTCCAGCGGGATATACTCCAGCGTGGGTTTATTGAGTGGATCTTTATACGGTTCGTCACAAGCAAAAAGCTGATCAAGTAAATTTTCCATCTCCAAATCGGTAAGTTTCTTACCTTTTGGGATGGCAGTCTTGGAAGCAAAAGCAATCGCCAGTTTTCGTCTCTCATCAAATTCAAATTTTCCATCGAGTTCACGATACTGTTGCAACATTGATTTAAGCACCGACTGCTCATCCCCCACATCAATATCCGCAGGCACGCCCGAAATCATCGCCGTATTCCCGCTCAATAGTTGTACATTAAAACCCATCCGCTGGATTATTGGATGCAACTCCTCCAGCAACGAAAACTCCGAAGCCGAAAACTCAATAGTCTGGGCGAATAACAACTGTTGCGTGCTTGGGATAGCCGACTCCGTCGCATTAATCGCCTTCTCAAAGACGATACGTTTGTGTGCCGCATGCTGATCAATCATGCATAGTCCCGAGCGCGTCTGCGTCAAAATATAACAATCATGCAGCTGCCAGAACCCCCGGTCGCGCATACGTTCAGGCTGATTTGTCTTGGAGCTCCCCGAATGAGCTTCCTTTTTGTTTTGATCCTCAAAATCGTACAATTGCTGCGGAAAGTCGTTCTGACCCTTACGGGATTGGGGGCGATCAAAATTTATGCGGGAGGGAAATTTTACCGGCTGCCTTTCCTTTGAGTTGCGATTCGTATATCCCCCAAAACTAAAATTCGATGAGAAATTATCCGAGGATGATTCATAGTTGGGACGCACCTCATCATTGGGGACATCCGGTACCATAAATTGCTCATTCAGAGCCTTTTTGACGACCGATTTGGTCAATTTGATCACGCTTCGCTCATCTTCAAATTTCACTTCCTCTTTCGCAGGGTGCACGTTGACGTCTACCTGTTTGGGATCTACATTCAAAAAAATAGCATAAAAAGGATAATCCTTTTCACCCGTCCAGGTATCGTAAATATTCAGAATGATATGCGTCAGATATCGATGCTGAATGGGACGACCGTTGACAAACAAAAATTGCTCTCCACGACTCCGTTTTGTGAGTTTAGGATCACCCAGTATCCCCCGAACAGTCAGATAACTTGTCTCCTCTTTAAAATTTATCAGGCTGGCCCGGTAACTTTTGCCAAACATATCCACTATACGATCATTCAGTGTCTGTTCTTTTGGAAGATCGTAGATCGTGTCAGTGTCAGCAATAAGTTTAAATGCCACTTCGGGATAGGCCAGAGCAGCTTGCTGAACTGTTTTTAGAATATGACGAAATTCAGTGGCATCGGTTTTTAAAAACTGCCGGCGGGCCCGCACATTATAAAACAGGTTACGGATAGATACCGAGGTACCGTCCTCAACGGCAGCAGGCTCGAATGACTTTTCTTCCCCGCCCCATATTTCATACTCATAACCCATTTCCGCTTCCGGCGGCTTGGTTTTCAGTGTCACTTGGGCTACCGAAGCTATAGAAGCCATTGCTTCTCCCCTAAAACCAAGTGTTCGTACACGGAAAAGGTCGTCTACATCCTTAATTTTTGAAGTTGCATGCCTCTGAAAACAAAGCCGGATGTCCTCCTTGCCCATCCCACTGCCATTGTCAACCACCTGAATGAGCGTACGCCCCGCATTTTGAACAACGATTCTAAGCTCATCACTGCCGGCATCAATAGCATTATCTATAAGTTCTTTAACGACCGAACTCGGGCGTTGTATAACTTCACCGGCGGCAATTTTATTGGATATTTCGGGAGGAAGCTGATGTATTATAGAATGTTGTGAATCCGTATCCTGGGTCAAAGTCAGTCCGTACTTCTATTACGTGTTTTTATTGGAGGGATAATAAAAAATCATTACCCATTTCTTAAAAAATAATCCTGTTCAAAAATCGACGTATTCCTAGCTATATAAACGTAATTATGTAGATTACCAAAGCCAGTCCCAATGCATATAACAATACGGATCTACCCTGGTGGTATTTTGCATGTTTACGTTCAATCTTGATACGCCGACGATCTCGCTCATCCTTTTTAGGATCATAATAACGAAATTCATAATTAAATCTCTTGGGCTTTGGAGTATGCCCGAACATTGGTTTAATCATAACAGCTTCCTTTGGGGTGAATGGTTGGTTCCATTACTAACGAAATATAACCAGAAAAAAGTTTAATGTGCAGGTTTGAATTGCGACAGATCGATCTTCGATCGACGATGAACGATTTCTACGCATGCTTACTGATAAATACCCTCTTGATTAGTTCTGAAAGGGTTATCTATTAGCTAACTATAAAAGTGGAATATAATCCACTTCTGTTTAAAAATTGGATAACAGGCAGGGTATATAATAATGAGTAGCAAATTAAAAAGGATGAAGACCTAAGTACACCATAAGTGTTGGTACCAAATAAATAGCATGAATAGATATAAATCAGAAACCAAATAGGATTGCTTTGAAGTCAAGAAAATCCAAATAAAATTCGAAACCCAAAACTTACTTAAACGCTCTTATTCAGAATCTTGTCCCGGTAGGTTTACCTGCAGCATTTTCGGCTTATGACATTAATTCTTCGTCAATACCAGGATCCTCTCTATAAAAATATCGTCAAGAATGGATACTTAATATTTCCTTTAGATTTATTACTTATAATATATGTTATAAACATTATAAATGTTTAAATGTTAACATAAACATTTATTTCTAAACTGAATATTAATTTAGAAATTTATTGTTGCTTTCAGATAAAAGAATATATTGTCGATAAATTTATTTAGACAAATTAATATTTACAAAAAATATAATAGTGATTAGGAGAGGAACTAGATTAGTAACCAGATTTAAACTGAATGCCAAAATCAATTTTTAGGGATGACCAATATAAAATGCAATACAAAATGAACCGCAATTTAATTATGCTGTCCATTTTTTTTGTCATCTCAATAATTTCCATTCTACTACTCGGAATAAAAATCAAACATTATACAGCCGGCATACGTGGCTTTGTGGCTGAGCAAGGAATCTGGGCCAAGCATCAGAAAGAAGCCGCTATTGCTCTAACACAATATGCACACTCGGATGACGAGCTTTACTACACTAATTACCAAGATCATCTAGGATTTATTGAAAGTTCTATTGCGGCTCAAAAAGAACTGGATCGTCCAAAGCCAGACTTAACAAAGGTCTACAAGAACCTGATGGCTAACGAATCAGGCAGCAAAATTAATGAACAAAACATGGCTGATGTTTATGGTTGCCTTATAACCCGAAACGTACCGTTTAAAGCCGTGCTCGGTTCCCACCCATTCAACAAAGCTTTTCAAGAACGCAAACAGGCTGAAGACCTCTTTGAGCAATTACAGTCTGTTGCCACTCAATTACATGGCTTTATTTCTCGCGGCCAGCTAAACGAAGCCCGGGAAGATTCGCTGGTCTCCCAAATATACCAGTTGGACCAGCAGATAACTCCCCACGAAAAGAAGTTCATGTTCCAAATGGATCGTGCAGCCAACCTACTTGAGGGTAACTTTTTTAATATTCTTTCCATTATTGGTATTCTGGTGGCTTTATTAGTCATTGCTGCGATTGTCAAATTGTTTTTTGATATGAAACGGTGGAAACGATCGGTAGTGTCCAGCCTTGATCAATTTCGATTGCTGTTTGAAAATAGTACTGAAGCCATATTATTAACTACACCAGAAGGTGAGATTAAAGCTGTCAACTTCAGTGCATGTCAATTATTCAGC
>DATFLI010000477.1:0-5377 GCA_035267805.1 Balneolaceae bacterium
ACAAATATCGTTTGCGAATTTACAGAGATTCCAGTCATAGAGAGCACCTGTCCCTGATTAAGGTTTCCCATGACCATCATCCCATTATTGGAAACCATCTTTTTGAGGTTCGAGACCGTTTGCTCGACCGAGCCGGAAGATTTTACCTTGACGATATCATTGTTACTTTGAGAAAATCCCTTCTGAGAACTAAACCCTATCAAAAGAATTGCTGATAACAGAGTCAATGTAGCTTTAATATATTTATTGGAAGTAATCATAATAGAAGTTTTTAATTTAAGTTAGCTCGTTAGTTATTAGACTGTGCATTAAGTCATTTGCCTATCAGACGAGCCCACTCAAATTGTTCTTACTTCATATTTTTTGCTACCTATAATTAATGCGTGTTGCTGATTCCGGTAAGATTGGTACTTACTGATGACAAATTTACTTCTTGAGTTCCACTAAGGCGTAATCCAGCTTTTACCTATATGTGCAGGGGTGTAGACGACGCACGAGGTATTGTTTTCGTAGGCCACGACTCAGACGGTTCCATCTACTCGTTACGTCGCTCTGCGGCGTAACGTTCCCGGGACGCTCCGCGTCCAACCTAAACATGTGACCTGAATTCATCTAGTCGAGCAATGCCCATGTGAAAAAGACTTTTTCCGATTAAAGGATAATCAGGGTTGTTCTAACCAAAACTCTCGTTACATGGCTTTGCCATGTAATGCAATCCTGAAGCTCTGCCTTCATTCACGGTATCGAAACATTTCGCGATCGGGAGGAGACCTCCCTTTTAGCTTTTCAATGAGCTATGACTACTGACAACAGACCACCGACCACCGACGACGGACCTTCAACATAGAAACACTGAAAACTGTAAACCGAAAACTGAAAACTGTAAACCGACTTGACATGCTCGTCGGAATGACATTTTCAATAACCAAATCGTTTAACGTTCACCATTGTTTACTGATCACAATGCATAGCCTCTGACCACGCTTTGTCGGTGTCGTCCTTACAGGACTTTTTTAGATGGGGCTGCGCTTTATTCCCCGGGTTGAAACCCGGGGCTACTATAAACCCGCCCCGCCGCGGGGCTTTTAGCCTCGCTTCGCTCGAAAAAGGAACATTGAAATTGCCCTCACTTTTCCAGGGTTTCCCATCCCTGGAAAGGTTTTGCAAGCATGGGATTTATTCATTTCCCAATATCAACCTCTCGTTATATTGTCTGAGACTACGCTTCATGGAATGTAAGATGCGGATTGCTTAGATTGCTTCGTTGGTGTAATGGATTACCCTCTCTGATTTGGTTGGCTCCTTCCGATAATCAATTTACTTCTGTCACTTCTGAAACAGTGTGCCCCGCTTGGGGGCGCATTAAGGGCTCGCATTGACATGGAAGAGGGGGGCTAGCCTAACGCAAAACGCGTTATAATTACACAATTACTTAAATCATTGCTTTGGAATTTCTTAAAAAATAAGAAAGAAATCAGAGGCACGTCTCATCATAAATAAGTAGTGCTCCCGGCATTTAATTATGGGAGCAATTTTAACCTGATATAATCCATGATTAGTAATGAGGTTCTCCGATGAGTGCAGTAAAATGCTTTTTGTGGTGATAGGTTTATTAATCGGTCCTATGACAATAAGACCGATGGGGACTCCTCAAAAGCAAGAAAAAAAGAAAGGTTAACTTGGTATACTCTTTAAAAAGCACTACAGTTGGCCAAAAAGAACTATATAGGGCTTTGTTAGTGTAATAAACATTTAATTCGTTACATATTGTAAATGAAACGTCATCCTTGAGCGCAGTGCAGCGACCGAAGGGAGCCTGTCCCGAACTCTTTCTGGAAGCGGAACGAAGTCGAAGGGCTCGTGAACCCGGAATGGAGTAAATGACAAGTTATGAATCCCAAAAACGAACGGTTGGCGGCGGTTGTTAACGCGGTAGTAGCCTTCGGGTGTGCTTCGACTTCGGGCGGGAAAAGCGCCGCCCTGCGCTCAGCATGACGTTTAGGTTCTTCGTTTAACGATATAAGTTCTAACTGTAAATATTTCAGTACCTTAACCCATATAAAATGACCGTTCATTGTTTTAGGAAAAACCAAACGAATTAAGTGGTAATAACACTAGGCATAATTAAAATTCAATCAACTAAGAAATAAATTTGTGCGAATCAAAATACTTGTATTAGTAATTACTTGGGTAGTTTCGAGTGGAAATGCATATGGAATTTCATCTAATAGAACTACTCCTTTTCAAAAAAAATTTGACCAAACGAATATTTCCCGATCCGATACACAGGTAAACAACTGGCAGGCAATCAGTTCCATTCAAGACGTTCAAAAAGCCTATCCAAATCGTTTGAGAAAATTGTTGGGAGCTCTTGATTTATCGAACCCGGGCCTGTCCAGGGTAAAGCGAGAATTGCAGAGACAAGATACCCTCGCTGCAGCTGATGCACTATTGAGGTATTATAGCCAGAAGAAATCGGAAGACTGGCCATTACCCAATGAATTTGTAGCCAAAAATGTCGTTTCAGCTTCCCGTGGTATTGTTCATGATACGATTAATGTCAGAAATGCTCCGGTTTTTGTGCCGAGAAGAAAAGACGGTGGAATTAAATGGAATTATCTTGGACCCAATAAGGACGACGAATTTGGCTACAATTTGAATGAGCAGATGTATTTTTTAACCTTGCTCAAAGCTTGGCAGAAAACCCATAATCCGGATTTTGCTTCAGCTTTTGATCGCCTGATTCGTGATTGGACGATTCACAATCTCCTTCCAGCCAAAGGGGATTCTATTTATGTCGTGCTAAATACCCCAACGAGTATACTCGACTGGCGCGATATAGGAGAAGTTCGATGGCGTACGCTGGAAGCGGGAAATCGGCTGGGCCGGGTATGGCCCCTGGTTTTTTATGGTTTTCAGCAATCAGATAAATTTACTCCTGCAGCACGTTTACTCATGTTGTGTAGTTTATATGAGCATGCACAATATATTTATACTTATCATGAAAATCATCATAATCATGCTTTAATGGAATTGAATGGGTTGGCAATGGTGGGATTGGCTTTCCCGGAGTTTAAAGATGCTGATGAATGGTTCAGTCATGCCAAAAAACAGATGTTGGATGAAATGCAGTATCTTATTTATCCGGACGGTATTTCGAAAGAATTGACCACCAGTTATCATGTGGTGGCTTTGGACTCTTTTGAAAAGTTCTGGGATCTCGCCCATCGTTCGGGAAAAACGTTGGGTGCTTCCTATATGAATACGCTGGAAAAAATGTACAACTACCTGGCCTATTCCATGAGGCCCAATGGCAATCAGCCGCTGAATAATGATTCTGATTTGATCAACCGGCAGGATCGTGTTCTTCAGGGAGCTCAAAAATTTAATCGCACGGATTGGATATGGATCGCTACGAATGGTAAAAAGGGGGAAGAACCGGAACAATACTCCATGGATTTTCCATGGGCTGGTATTCATATCATGCGAAGCGGCTGGGATAAGGATGCACAGTGGGCGTTTTTCGATACTGGTCCCTGGGGCACAGCGCATCAGCACAGCGATAAATTACACCTGTCGATTTCGGCCTATGGTAAGGATTTATTGGTGGATGGGGGACGGTACACATATAATGACTATTTTAATTTTGATCCGGCGAACTGGCGTGGCTATTTCCGCAGCTCATTTTCACATAATGTAATAATTGTGGATGGAAAGGGAGAGAATCCCGGTGCAACTGCTGCTAAAAAAGTATTGAAGCAAGGGGATGATTATATACACCGTCCCAATTATGATTATGCAAGAGGACAGTTTTCCAAAGGATATAAAGAGGTAGAAGGAAAAGTTGTGCATACCCGGGCTATTCTGTATCGTCGTGGTTATTATTGGATTGTAGTGGATCGAATTCAAACCGATCGTCCACGGGATATAAAAGTGTTTTGGCATTATGGACCATCTTGCACGGTAGAAAAAGAAGGCAATGAAGTCGTCTCTACCGATCCAGGCGAGGGCAATCTTAGAATTATTCCAGCTAATGATTCTAACTGGAAAGTAAACCTGGTAAAAGGTCAAACCCAACCCATAAATCAGGGATGGTATAGTCCTGAATATGGGAAAAAAGAACCGGAATCGGTTGCGGTTTATGAATCTGAAATTGAGACTTCAAAAACATTCGCCTGGATATTGATGCCAGGAAAAGGGAAAGTCCCGGATATAAAAATCAGCCGGCTAAAAACAGATCAGGATAAAGTGAAAATGGTTCTTCAACAGCAAGGAATGAAGGCTGTGCAGGTTACAGTACCGCTGATAAAGAATGTCGTGCCCGACATCATTGAACAAGAATAAGTTATGTTGAATGGTAAATGAGTGGCATAGCCCGGATATTTCACCAAGAAATTTTTTTCTCAGCCAGGCGAAGTTAAAATAGCGAAGGAATCGTATAAATATACGTTGAGTAAGCTATTTTAACTTCAACGCAGCTGAGGGAATAATTTCGCAGCGCTCTACACGCTGTTATATTTTTATCTGTTTTAGAATGACAATAAGCCATTGAATGCCATTATAATACACTTATTCTACATATTTTAGTGTGAAATATCCGGGAAAGGGTCAGAAGATCTCATTTATTCTCGTTATAAGGCTTTGCCTTGTAACGCTATACGGAAGACTCTGCCTTCCCGATCTAATTATCAAGTACATCAAGAAATTTATTAACTCATGCGTACAAAGCTTTTATCAATTTTATTCATAGCAATAAGCCTGGGGAATTCTGAGTTCGTAAGAGCTGCCAGCTTAAGGCATTTTCAAACGAAAGTAAAATTAAGCAGGTTAAATTGGAAAAATCTTACCACGATTGATCAACTACGGCAAGCGTATCCCGGTAGAATTAGGAAGCTTTTCGACGCGTTGGACTTGGGAAAAAAGGGCTTGGAAGAAGTCCAAAAAGCTATTCAATCGGGGGATACGACCAAAGCTTGTAAAACCCTGCTAAACTATTACCGAAATAGTGATTCGGGTGATTGGTTACGGGATGTAAAGCAAGGGCTGGAATCCGATTATATGAATCAGGCCCGGAATTTATTGGATAACCGGGTAACTCTCGCAAGTACAACAGACAAAATACCTCTACAACCTAACGGTGGCTGGATGTGGAATTATACCGGTCCAAATCAGGATAAAGAATTTGGGTATTCGTTGAATGGTCATACCTATTTATTGGCGCTATTACATGCCTGGAAGCAATCGGGTGAACAAAAATTTGCCCGTTCTGCCGATGTACGAATACGGGACTGGATTCTCCATAATCCACTACCGGCGAAGGGAGATTCCGTTTACAAAGTGCTGAAACCCAATAGTAATCTTGGGTGGAGAGATATCC
>DATFLI010000478.1:0-6652 GCA_035267805.1 Balneolaceae bacterium
CTCACATCGGCCAGCTCGGTCAGCCCCATCTCGGCAGCCACCAGCAGAATCTGGGTAAACAACGCTTCCAACGGCTCCAAAAATCGCCGGCGGAACGAGCAAATCGTATCATGATCCGGGTGCTGGTTGCCCGCCACATACCGGGTAGGCACCGACTCGTAGCTGGCTCGCTCTATGCGGCGGGAAGAAAAGGTCCCGGTCGCATAGCTATAGAATAGCAAGGCGGTCATCATCCGCGGATGATAGGCTTTCGAGCCACTGCCCGTGTAGCTCCGCTCCAGGGCTGAGACATCCAATTGGTCGACAATCTCGACAACAAACCGGGCCAGGTGATCTTCAGGTAGCCACTCATCCACCGAGGGCGGCAATATATAGGAGGTATCACGATCTACTAATTTGAAATTCGCCATCACTAAACCAGATCAATTCTTTTTCCCATTGCCCTTAAAACTAATAAATATGCATCAAAAAGTCCGACAGACTCCTAGACTTAATATAAAACCCTGAATACGAGGAGGGCTTTATAAACGCCTCACTATATGAGTCTGAGCCATACTTCGGCAGAGGTTTGGTCAATGCCAATGATCAGGTATTTTATGCGCTCTTAAGTAGTATTCGGTGAATAGAGCTATCTAAAGCCTGCTTGGGTAACTTGCCTGCAGACCGATATAGCCCCAACTAATCCTGCGTATTTCCACTGCGTTCGCGGAAGCACTCTCACGTCCATTTGATTGGGACCTCCGGCATCATCAACATAACTAAGTGTGCTAAATCCACCCAAGTTAATCCCCCAGATCTCGCCAATACCCCAACTTCGTTGAAAATAAATTGGGGTTTCTACAACGAAGAATTGATCATCATGCTCCACCACTATTGCATAAGCACCATTGCCCATGCACGTTTTCCTTACCTTATAACTCTGGGCCTGAAGTGTTACAGGAAGTAAAATCACTATGATTAAAAACCATCTCACAACAATCCTCCTAATAGTTTTACTATAAATTTAATAAAAACATAGGGTTAATTCATATATAAACCTTTCAGGATGCCCGTTAAATTATATAATATTCTAAGAATCCGGGGCTTTGATAAAAATTGAACCAATAAAAAAGGCCTTCTGATGAAGGCCCTTTTGTACATAAATATACCTGTATAAGGTTATTTCTTTTTATGCCGGTTTTTGCGTAATCTTTTTTTACGCTTATGCTTGGCAATCTTTGAACGTTTTCTTTTTTTTCCGCTTGGCATAATATCACCTAAAATTTTTAAAATTCAGCGACACATACTCATGTATCGGGGGTAATGTATAACCGATGAAGATACAAAGATACCGCAAAAGATGCCCGGCAATTTCAAAAAAATGAAATTAATAATTGCTAATCTTCTTTCTCCATGATCGATTCATTGACAGCTTCTTTAAAATCCTTCGACATTTTTAGCACCGGAACATACTGTTCCGGCACTATAACCTCTTCATTCGTCTTGGGATTACGAGCAACCCGCTGAGCTCGTTTTACAACTTTAAAACTGCCAAAACCTCTTAATTCAATGTTTTCACCGCGTTTCATAGCGTCAATGACCGTCTCCATAAAGCCATTGACAACGGCCTCAGTTTCAACTTTAGTTAGTCCGGTTGATGAAGCAATTACATCAACGATGTCTGCTTTTGTCATAGAACGTCACCTTTTTAATCAGATTTAACCGATGGATTGTTAAATAGAACGCTAAAACGTATCAAGACGATAGTACTATTAATATTTTAACGTTTTTTTATGGTTAGTCATAGTCATTTCCTAATTTAATCTAATAAAATCGCAAATCTTTTTATACCTTCTGCTTTTATTTTTTTCAATTTAACTCAAACAGTGATTCAAATTACATGGATTTATTTCAACACATTGTGGAAACAGTAAACAACTTGGTCTGGAATAGACCAAGTTTCATGCCCTTAATGGTTGCTGCATTATTAAGTTATGGAATTTTTATCACTCTCAAACTTGGATTTGTCCAACTTCGACGTTTTGCCCATGGGGTTAAAGTTGTCTCCGGATTTTATGATAATCCGGAAGACACCGGAGATGTCAATCACTTTCAGGCACTCTCTACCGCCCTTTCTGCAACGGTAGGAATTGGAAATATTGCGGGTGTTGCTATCGCTATACACTATGGCGGGCCCGGCGCACTATTTTGGATGTGGATTACCGCCTTTCTGGGTATGGCTACAAAATATTCAGAATGTACACTCTCGGTAATGTACCGGGATAAAAATCCCGATGGTTCCGTATCGGGCGGGCCAATGTACTATATCAGCAAGGGACTCGGTAACAACTGGATGTGGCTGGCAGTTGCTTTTGCCTGTTTGGCTGTGATTTGTTCATTCCTGACTGGAAATGCCGTCCAGGCCAATACCATGGCAGATACCATGGAAAGTGCATTCTTCATTCCAAAATGGATAACGGGGCTCTTTTCAGCGGGAGTTGTCGGCCTGGTAATTCTGGGCGGAATTAAACGTATCGGTCGTGTTACAGCTCGTCTTACTCCTCTGATGGCTCTCATTTACGTTTTGGGAGCACTCAGCATTTTGCTCGTAAACTATCAACATGTTATTCCTTCTCTAATATTTATCGTTAAATCGGCATTTTCACCCGAGGCCGGAGCTTTTGGAATTATTACCGGTACATTTATGAGTACCATGGTTTGGGGAGTCAAGCGAGGACTATTCTCCAATGAGGCCGGCCAGGGATCTGCACCCATTGCTCACGGGGCGGCCAAAACGGAAGAACCTGTTCGCGAAGGAGTGGTTGCATTGCTTGAACCTTTTATCGATACCCTCCTTATTTGTACCATGACCGGGCTTGTAATCGTCATCACCGGCGTCTGGAATGTGAAACATGATGCCAAGATCAACTTAAATTCCCTGGAGACAGAAATTACATTCAGTAATCCCACGGCCCAAACCCTGAATGTAGAAAATGGCATTATCACGGACGGACAACTGAAGAAAAGCGATGTTGTAATCGACTCCTTGTATTCTAATTACGAAGAGACAAAGCTTTTGAATGGCACTATTGCGAAAAAAGGAGACCAATTTGTTGCTACAACGAGCACCGGTGAAAAAATCACTTCAGTCTACGGTGAGGTCGTCGAAAACGGAGCTCCCCTCACTGCTATGGCTTTCGAAAGTGGGCTCTCCCCTCTTTTCCCCGGAGGACAGTATATCGTAACACTATGTGTATTTCTTTTTCCCATATCAACCTCCATCAGCTGGAGCTATTATGGGGACCGTGCCATTCAATTCTTGCTCGGCGATCGCTCAATCATTTATTATAAGGTGGTATACATCGTTATGCATTTTATCGGGGCCATACTTACCCTTGCTACCGTATGGTCAATTGGGGATATTGCGTTGGGACTCATGACATTCCCGAACCTTATCGCCTTATTTGCTTTATCCGGTGTTGTAGCTTCTGCCTCCAAAAAGTATTTTGATAAAGTTAAAGCGGAAAGTAAACAGGTTACTGATTGATATGGCTAATAAATTCGAGCACGTAACGCTGATAGAACATCCCGTAATTCATAGAGATCTAACGATCTTGCGGGATGTTTCTACCAAAACTGCGGATTTTAGGGGGGCTCTTAAACGTATTGCAGTAATGCTGGCGTATCATGCCCTCAAAGAATTGCCACTCAAAACATTCGATATACAAACGCCCATTGAAAAAACGCAAGGTTATGATATCGATCAGGAAATCATGGTTGTTCCCATTTTACGAGCAGGCTTGGGGCTTTCGGATGCTATCCTTCAGTTTGTTCCGGATGCTAAAGTAGGACACCTCGGAATGTATAGGGATGAAGACACCCATCAACCCGTAGATTACTATTCAAATATCCCCAAAGGGGTGGAAGATGCGATGGTATTGGTTGTAGATCCGATGCTGGCAACCGGCGGTAGCGCTGACGACGCCTTAACTTTTCTAAAAAAGCGAGGAGCGCAACATCTCCGTTTTATTTCGTTAATCAGTGCTCCGGAGGGTCTTCAACTTCTGGGGAAAAAGCATCCTGATGTGCATACAATTACGGCTGCAATCGACGAAAAACTTAACGACGATGCATTTATCGTCCCGGGATTAGGTGATGCAGGTGACCGCTATTTTGGAACTACATAGAACCCTTGTTAGCCTATTTATCAGTTTATTGATAACGATCGGGCTATCTTCGTGCGGGGAGCTATCTAAGGAGCAATCCAAAAAGGTGGACCAGGCGCTAAAAGACTCACTCACCTCTACAACAGAAACATGGGGAGTAGACATGAAGATCATGGAAGACGGAATAAAGAAAATCCGCTTGCAGGGTTCCTATGCTGCGACGTTTACCAAGGACAAAAAAAACGAAACGCATATTAAGGGGCCCATCAAAATCCGGGTCTTTGATTCTACCGGAGCTACAAAAACTCATGTTTACTCTGATCGCGCCGTTTATCGAGCTAAAGATGCAATATTTGAGTTTTTCGGGGATGTCAGAGTTAACACCTCAGATAATCGACATCTCGAATCGGAATATTTGAAATGGCAACAGGATGATAACAAGATCAGCACTCCTAAATTTGTCATTATAACAACCCCCACCGATAGTATTGCGGGCACGGGTTTCGAAGGCAACTCAGACTTAACAAACTATACCATTAAAGAGCCTAAAGGCCGGGTTATTGTTAATTAGATGCTATCCCAGACCAATCATATTACAACCTCGCATTTTACATTCAACCATTATGCGAAACATCTGGTCCTGTTAATTACGGTTCTTCTGCTGACAGGCATTGTGCAAAAGGTCAGTGCCCAGAATCCTGTTACTATTCTGCAAGCAAATCGTATAGAAGGTGGCAGTTTCCAGGGAAATCGCGTACAGAAAATTCTTGGAAATGTGCATTTGAAAGGCAAACAAATGGAGATGTATTGCGATAGCGCCTATCAATTTGTAAACAAGAACCAGATTCGTGCTTACGGCAACATCGAAGTTGATACCAAATCAGAGAAAATTTGGGCGGATTCGCTCGTTTATCTTACGGATCTGGATTTCAGCCGCCTCCGTGGCCGTGTAGTTATCGAAGCAGACAGCACTACCCTGTTCGGTAACAGTGTTGATTATCGCTTTTCAACCAAGGTTGCTCACTTTCTGGACGAAATACGCCTGGAAGATCAGCGGGGAACCCTCCTTGCAAATTCCGGTTTTTACTATCGAAAAGCCGACAGCGCTGAATTCCACGGAAAGGTTCAACTGGCAGATTCTATGAAATACCTCGAAGGCGATTCTCTTTTCAGCAACCGCTCATCCAAGAGATACGAAATGTACGGCAACGTTTTTGGAAATGACCGTCAACATAAATCTATGATAGCGGGCGACTACCTGCAAGCCGATTCGACCGGCCACCGACTACTGAGGGGGGATGCCTGGCTCAAAAATTTCAAGAGTGATACCACCGACTCAGCCCAAACCGACACCACACATATCCGCGCCAAAATTATTCGTTCTGAAGAACGTCGCTCAAAAACCGACACCACACAAGTTGTGCATGCCTATCAAAATGTTCGTGTATGGTCGCCCAGTTTTTCGGCAGTAGGCGATACTTCCCTGTATTCCGACAGTACCAACACATTTGAAATATGGTCCAACTCCAAAGCCTGGCACAAACAAGTACAACTCACCGGCCCCTATATCAAAGCCAAACTAAAAAATGGGCATATCGACAGCCTGCAATCTTATCCAAAACCATTTTCTGTGCAGCATGACACCACCATCGACCGGCTCAATCAAATTACAGGCGACAGTTTAACCGCCGGTTTTAAAAGTGGAAATTTAACTCAGATTCATGTCTTTGGAAATTCTCATCTTCTTCGCTTCACCAAAAACGACCAGGATAAACCGGATGGAGCCATAGACGTGACTGCCCCGGATATCCGAATTTTCTTTAGTAAAGGGAAACTCATCAGAATGAAAGCAACCGGGGCCGTAAATGGGTCGTACTTACCCGAAAGTGATGATACGGCCAAGAAACAGCTTCAAGGCTTTGCCTGGGATCCTAAATTACGCCCCCGGCGACCGCAAGAGCCAATGAAAAGACGTTTTCCTCCTATCCCCAAAAACGTCTTTTTCGAACTGCCCAAACGCTACATAGAACATCTCGAAAAGACGAATCCCGATAGCCCGAAGTTGTCAAATCATAAATCTGCCGACGAATAGAGCCTTAAGAGATATTTTGAATCCAAATATAGTCGGATATCTCAGGTTCGTTTATCATAACCGCACCGATGTCCCCCCTTACAATGAGATCCTGAAACAAGTTCAGGATGACATCTTTTTTATGTTGCAACTTGAAAAACTTATAAGCTCACAAAGCTATAGCGGGAAAATTAATATAACGTTAGAGAAGGAATGCCAACAGGATACTGGATCTTCGATATCGACACTCCTTGTTCGTCATTCCACGGCTCAATAGGGTTACCCCGCTTCTTCCAGTTCCATCGTTTGCTCCATAACCCGTTTCTGAATCTCATACGGGACCTGGGCATAATGCGAAAACTCCCGGGTATAACCGGCACTGCCCTGCGTAATAGATTTGAGACGTGTAGCATAATGATCCAGCTCTTCGAGCGGC
>DATFLI010000479.1:0-17742 GCA_035267805.1 Balneolaceae bacterium
CAAATTTTGGAAATCGGCTGTGGAACAGGTACAAATATCGAACAACTGCAATTCCACTTTCCCGATGCACGAATTCTTGGACTGGATTTGTCGGAAGATATGCTCGGGGTAGCGCGCAGTAAACTCGGGGATTCTGATCACATCGAATTCATAAATACCGAATACGGTTCTGAAGAGTTGAATGAGGGCCCTTTCGATATGATTCTGCTTTCTTATTCTCTCACGATGTTTGACGATCCCAAGGAATATGTTTTTGAACAAATAACAAGTGATTTAAAACCGAACGGATATCTTGCTGTGGTTGATTTTAATACCAGTCCCTTTGATTGGTTTCGGCGCTGGATGGGCGTCAACCATGTTGATTTAAGTGGGCATTTACTGCCGTTGTTAAAGAAGTATTTCAATCCGATTAAGACTGAAGTCAACCCTGCCTACCTGGGACTTTGGTCGTATTTTATGTTCCTGGGAAAGTTGTCGTAACCTTACTACCTCATAGTCATGCCGATAAATCCGACTTTGTCGGATGAAGAGGAATCCCAAAAACAAAAAAAGCTGTTATCTTGATTATCAGATTCCTATGGCATTTGAGATCCTTCACTTTCGTTTGGGATGACAATGATGTAGCATTTGATCATCAAGCAACCTTTGCGAAAGTGAATCACAACACTAAAATCTGATGAGAAGATAAGACTCTTTTTGTATCTTTAGCAGCTATGAAAAAGATCCAGCAAAAAATTGAAGAAATAAAAAAAGAATTGCAGGATTCGCCGGATGATGCGAGCCTGCTCAATGAACTTGGCGTTGGTTATCATATCATTGGTGAATATGACAAAGCGGTTAAAGCCTATCAGAAGTCACTGGAGCAAAATACGGATAACTTTAAGGTGCACTTCAACTTGGCCAATACTTTCTTCGAACAGGAAATGATCGATAAGGCTATCACCCATTACCTGGATGCCCTGGATATTCAACCTGATTACATTCCTGCGCTGAATAACCTGGCTCATGTTTATCAATTGGCTGACAAGCCCGATGAAGCCCGTGAATTATTTGAATATATCACCAAAATAAAGCCTGAGGATCCCATGGGATTCTTCAACATGGGCAATCACCATCTGCAGACCAATAACACCGTGGCCGCCGGTCGATGCTATAAAAAGGTTATTGAGCTGGATCCTAAATTCCATGAAGCATACAATAATATCGGCTTTATCCTGAAGCACCTGGAACAATACGAAGAAGCAATCTCTTATTTCGAACAGTGTTTGGAAATAGCGCCCGATTACCAACCGGCTAAGCAAGATTTAGAGGCCTGTAGAGAGGCTCTCCAAAACTCCTGATATCGGATGACGATGCTCCACTTACAAGTAGCACCCGATGGTAACAATCTTCTGCCTGGTGCGACCGGTGGAGGCGAATATGTTTTTTAAGTACCCACTTCAGCTTCGGGGTTGAAGGACAACTTGATTACCTATCCAATGAAAACGGCGGCAATAGATTTGGTACCGGTGCCGCTGTAGTTGGGAATATTTATTTCTAATAACTTAAACCCGTTTGAGGATCTCTCCCGGCGGAGTGACTTTTTTATTTTATCAATGCCTTCCTAACCATAAATTACTGATTAACTGAAATTAATTTTAGATCTATGAAAAGGGTGATAGGAATAGGTGGAATTTTTTTTAAAGCGAAAAATCCAAAAAAATTGGCTGCCTGGTACCGGGAACATTTGGGCCTTCCCATTGACAAAAGTTTTGGTGGTTATGTTTTTGATTGGAAAGACAGCGATCAGCGTCCGCAAAAAGGATATTCGATTTGGAGTCCATTTGATGAAGACACAACCTATATGAATCCCAGTGCCAAGGATTTCATGTTCAACTTTATCGTAGATGACCTGGAAGCATTGCTGAAAATATTAGTTGAAGAAGGTATCAATCAGATTGGCACGATGGAAGATTCCGAATTTGGTAAGTTTGCCTGGGTTTTAGATCCCGAAAACAATAAGGTGGAATTATGGGAGCCCAAATGAGATCACTTTATAAGGCAATAAAAAAATTATCTGTCATTTTGGGTTATCGCGGCAAGGAATTTCTACAGACTTTACAGCAGCTTTAAAATGAGATGGGATCAAATTCGACATCTAAATTTTCATCTACGATAACGAAATTGTTTTCCGGAACATCGTTCCAGTCCTCATCTTTTTCAGTCAGTGTTTCGGATACCACCAAAATTGCTCTTTCATGATGCTTATCGGTTTCCGTCATATAGCAGTCGCCATCGTTACACTGGTATTTCTTTCCTTCCGAATGATGTAATGAAAGCGGCGTTTTATCGGAATCAGTAACAAAACGCGAACCGACAATTATATCCCCGTCGGTAGCCAACAAATTTAAATATGACATCCCGGGGATACCATACTTGTTTTTCAATTGCTCCAGAATCTCGAACGTTTCCCGGAAAGCATCACAAAAATCGGCAGGTTCCGGATCCTGTGATCGTTTAAGCAGATTGTCTAAGAAAAGTGCAAATATATGTTCCGAGTCCGTCTGTCCCTGCAACCAGTCAAATCGTTTATCCGAAAGTTTCTCGATTAATGGACGTTTAATCTCTTCAAAATCATCGATCCCGCCATTATGCATCATCAGGTAATTATTGTAGTTGAAAGGATGGCAATTAAGCTCAGTAACATCTCCCACGCTGGCCGCTCTAATATGAGCAAATACGCAATCAGATGCGATGCGCGGGGATAGATATTTCAAATTGCGATTGTTCCAAGCAGGAGAAACGGATCGAAAAAGTGCCGGATCAGGATCTAAGTCTCTGGCATACCATCCCACACCGAACCCGTCACCGTTAAGGGGTTCTTCCATCTCCTCGGCCTGGTAACTTTGGTTTATCAGTGAGTGTTCCGGTTCATATAACAAGTCATTGAGGATGACCGGGTTGCCGGTGTACGCCAAAAATCGACACATAAAAATGAATTAGTTCAAAAGAGTTTAATTCGAACGAATTTTTTATTCAATTCCTTACATTGCAACCTAACAACGCTATTCTAATCATTTGAATTCAACAAGTTAAACCACTGTTTATGAAATTTTACAGCCGAAAACTAATTAAACCTCAGGATCTGAATGCTCATGGCACGCTATTTGGCGGAACGGTTTTAAGCTGGATTGACGAAGAAGCAGCCATTTATGTCACATGTCAACTCGGTAAAGGGAATATCGTGACAAAATACATGACCGAAATGAATTTTGTGAGTTCGGCCGGACTGGGGGATATTGTTGAGATTGGGATGGAAACCGTCAGATTCGGTAAAACATCAATCACCGTACGATGCGAAGTCAGAAATAAATTTTCAAAAGATACGATTATCAAAATTGATCAAATCGTATTCGTCCATTTGGGAAAAGACGGTAAACCGACCGAACATGGGGTTACAATGCCACAAAACTAAAACTCAATTATTAAGATTTTTAAAAGAAAACGCCAAAATATCCGGTTAGAACGCTATTAACAGTCATTTGATAAGCATTCCTATAGTTATCAAAACTGCATAAGGTTATTTGAACACATTTTCTTAACTTTAATTTAAAATAAATAGCCGTTGGCGGCCCTTATTACTTTTAAGAATCATCTATTAGTCCTGTTATAACTATGAGTTATGAATTTATTGATCCCGACAAAATTCGGGATATGCTTTTTAATGACGATTCGTATGTTGCTGAATTTTGTGAGGCCGGACTTACCTCCTTTGAGGAATTCATAGATCATTACGAAAAATATCTCCTCGACCGGAATATGGAGTATCTGCGCAAAGCAGGTCACAAAATTAAACCCGGTGCACAGATGATGGGAGCGCATATGGTAGTTGAAGAATATGAAAATGCCAAAGAGATGCTGAAAAATGAAGCTGATCAAGAAGAGCTTGCTGAATCTGTCCAAAAAATGAAAAATATATGTTCCAAAATTTGCACGGAACTCACAGAACTGGCCGGACAAAAAAATTAGTCGCCCGAGTTGCTTTTGCGAGCTTAACCCCCCATCTTTTGATTCAATTTTGAACGTATCAATTCTATAAGGATATGAATGTGCTTGTAACCGGAGGCGCCGGTTTTATCGGAAGTCATACAGTTGTTGAACTGTTAAATAATGGCGACAATGTTATCGTGGTAGACAATCTCAGCAACAGTAAAAAAGAGGCTCTGGATCGGGTTGAAGAGATTGCCGGTCGCTCTGTAACTTTTTATGAAGTTGATCTTCTGGACAAAAAAGATCTTGACGAAATCTTTTCAAATCACGATATCGACTCCGTAATTCATTTTGCAGGATACAAAGCAGTGGGGGAATCGGTCGATAAACCTTTGATGTATTATCATAACAATATTACCGGCACGCTTGCACTATGCGAAGTTATGGAAGCTCATGGGATAAGAAATATTGTTTTCAGCTCTTCTTCCACGGTCTATGGGGAGCCTGAGGAAATCCCCGTAAAAGAAGACTTTCCCCTTTCCGCTACAAATCCATACGGACGAACAAAACTTTTTATAGAAGATATTCTGCGCGATCTACATATTTCAAATAATCAATGGAATATTGCTCTACTGCGCTACTTTAACCCCGTAGGTGCCCATCCCAGTGGGCGCATTGGTGAAGATCCAAATGATATTCCAAACAATCTTATGCCCTATATCACTCAGGTAGCAGTAGGAAAGCTTGATAAGCTTTCAGTTTTCGGGGATGATTATCCCACGCCGGACGGAACGGGTGTGCGCGATTATATTCATGTGGTTGATTTGGCAATTGGCCATCTTAAAGCGCTGGAAAAACTCACTAAAAATCCCGGTGTTGTAACATATAATTTAGGAACGGGGCAGGGCTATAGTGTACTTGATGTAGTCAAAGCATTTGAAAAGGCCTCCGGTAAGGAAGTTCCCTATAAAATTACCGACCGGCGTCCCGGGGATATTGCCGCTAACTATGCCGATCCGAGTAAAGCAAAAGAAGAACTCGGGTGGGAAGCAAAATACGACCTGGTAGATATGTGCAAGCACTCATGGAAGTGGCAGTCACAAAATCCGGATGGTTACTGATCAATGTTCAAATAACAATGATCGATTCCCCTCGTTCTTGCTCATTGAATGACTACAGTCGTTCGATCAAGTCCGGTGTTACCTGTCCTTGAATCATAACCGAAGACCGTAATCTGGTAAGTGCCACTCGATTCCGGTGTAAAACTAGTCTGGTAAGTACTTGTCTTTCCCGCATATGCCATTGACTTCCTTGAGATCTCCGTCCCCTCTTTTTTGACAACAGCCACAAACTCCATCTTACTGCTATCCCAAAGGCCACCGGGACTAGTCGGGCATCCGCACATCATCACTGCATTAGCCGTGATAGTTATTTGCTCCTTTTTATCAAACTCATGAACCTGCGGTTGTAAAATATCAATAGCAAAACCCGGTATTTGAAGCAATATTCCGTCACCGGTAATATCTTTCCCTGGAATAAGCCAAAGCTGGGTGCTGGATGTCACCTGGGATTGTTTTTGCGACATCGGGGCAGTCGCAGAAACCGTCACAAAAGTCGGTTCTGAGAGTTGAAGAGTCGTTTCAAATTTGGCAGATCCGGGAGAACTCAACTGCCCATACCTGGCATGAGGTTGACGTACCAGTTTATCAGTATCCCCTGTACCTCCCGCGGTTTTCCCTTCTGCCAAAATTCGACCTGTGTTTGCTTCCTTTATTGTGATTAAAGCTCCATCCATAGAACTGCCGATAAATTTGGCATCTTTGGCTATGGCCCTCACCACCACTTGGGTTGAATGCTTCTGAGCCTGACAAGCTATGCTGATTGAAAGCAATAAAACGGAACACAATACGATGACTTTTTTCATATCCAAATCATTTAAACGGTAAAAATTAAAATCCGATGACTTAAAAATATAAAAGCCATGCCTGGAAACATAGCTTTTATCAATATGTTATTATCTAAATGCATAAGGTCCGGGGAGTAATTTATCATTCACTTGTTATACAGGACAATGTCCCGTAGTCATTTGGATAATTGATATTTTGTTTGCTTCCCTTATCAGTTTAGCGCTAAATATCAGATGCTCGGTGTCTAAATAAGCTTGATAAGCGACCAATAAAAAATTGACACCAATCTTAATAAACATTAAGATTTTTTAATGTTTATGTTTTTTAATAGATTATCGCATCGTAAATAAAAGCTTTTCGGAAACGGTACTAATAGGGATGAAGACAAACGAAACCCCAAAATCCAGGGTTTGGAAACCAATAACATTCGAAATACTGTTATCACAGTACTCGCTGTTCAACATGAGGGTTTTGGGACTACTCTGCATCTGGTTGTTGTCCATCGCCGGCTCCCTTTTGACCACCATCAAACTCCTTCCCCAGAATTGGCTTTCATTATCCGGCGGGAATGCAGATATATTGCATTTTTTTGCATTCAATCCCGCCGTCATATTAGGAACCCTACTGTTCTTTTGGTTTGGTTTTGAATGGGGATTTATCCCTGTTTTTTTAAGTTCGTTCATCATTGCTTTCCACTCGCATATGCACCCCATCTGGGCCTTGCTTTTCGGCATTTCGTTCGTCCTAGGTTTGGGTATCAGCGCAATGGCTTACGAAGGGTTTAGCATACCTTATGATCTCAAAAGCTTTAAAAGCATCGCTTTTTATATTTCAATTATGTTTATCGCTTCAATAGCAAGCTCACTGGGAGCTTTTATCTGGAGCTTTACCCTTAAATTAACGGCCTATCAAACACTGGTGATCTGGAAGAGCTGGTGGAGTGGCTTACTTTTACAATCCATCTTTTTTACCGGGCCACTGCTTCTTCTTTTTACCCCCTCGATTGAACGTTTTAAAGAACGGTGGTTCAAACTACCATCCCGTAATAAGGTTTCCGCGAAGTGGATTTACGGGGCAGTAATTTCTATCACGGGCGCTCTCGCATTGTTCATCTTCTCCGGTAAATTACTCGGCAAATTACGTGTTGAAGAGGTGATGACCCAGCAGCACGCTGCCACCGTTGTCGATGTGATAGGAGCTTTACAGTCATTTGAAATTATCTCGTGGATATCAATTGGTATTATCGTTGTCACAGGCTTTGGGGCCTTTGTACTGAT
This sequence comes from Balneolaceae bacterium, assembly GCA_035267805.1. Lineage (GTDB taxonomy): Bacteria > Bacteroidota > Rhodothermia > Balneolales > Balneolaceae > Fodinibius. The sequence continues at coordinate 7,154 of DATFLI010000479.1, forward strand.
TAACGATTGGAATAAGACCTTGGGCAAGCAAGTTAAAAAGCGTACCGAACAACTTGATAAAAGTCAGAAACGACTTAAGGTTTCCCTGGAGGAAAAGGAAGTGCTATTGAAGGAAATTCACCATCGGGTTAAAAATAACCTAGCACTGGTTAGTGCTCTTTTGGAATTACAAGAAAGAAGCAGTGATCACGATATCGCCCTGGCCAACCTAAAAACAGCCCGCTCTCGTATACGATCCATGGCAATGGCGCATGAGGCTTTATATCAGAATGAAACGCTATCAAATATCAGCATGAAAGAATATCTGAAGCGGATCGGTACACTCACCCATCAATCATTTGCTAATAAAAAAATGGACGTGGATATGCATTTTTCTCTTGAGGATGCCATCCTGGATATGGATAAATCGATACCGCTTGGTTTACTGATTAACGAAATCCTCATTAATGCATTCAAACATGCTTTTAGTGGTCGTGAGCGCGGAGCTATCTGGCTGGAGAGTAATGTTAAAGATGATAAGATTAATATCTTTATCCGTGATGACGGTGTGGGATTACCGGCAAATAACAACAAAAAGAAATCTCATTCTCTTGGCATGGTTTTGATCAAGAAATTTTCAAAACAGTTGAAAGGTAACCTGGATATCGAGAGCGATAAGGATCATGGTACTCAATTCAGCCTGAGTTTTAAAAATTAGAACTCCGAAAATGCTTATTGAATCCGCTCTTTTGTTCTGGGATGCTTAATTTACCCTCTTCTGCATTAACAAAAATGCCCAGGTAATGAAAACGAAAGAATGCCCCGGTTGTGCTATGGCGGTGGCAGGTATTACCGATTATCCAATTGCTTAAATGCAACTTTTGAAAGTACGGCGGCCTTTCCCCGATCTGCCGTCGGTACGATCTTTTTAACATAACCTTGGTAATAGTGATCGGGATAGGCATCAAGGATAATCACACAGGGCTGATTGGGATGTACCAGGGTTATGTTGGATTCCGATACGTCGGCTTCTACTTCCAGCGAAGTCATATCGGCTATTGTAACAACAGATCCTTTCGAGCTTGGTAATGCGGCAAAGGGCGCAACAATTTCTCCCACATCGGCATCTTTGGTCAGAACGGTACCGTCAAAAGGCGCACAAATGATCGTATTCTTAACAGCTACTTCCGCTTCATTTAAGCGAGAATCGGCCGCTTTAATATTAGCCAGTACTGTTTTGAAATTTGTTTCGGCTGCATCCACATCAGCTTGTTCTGTAAGGTTAAGGCTGTCCAATACCAATTGGTGATTAAGCGTCAAAGCTGCTTTCATGGAATTGGCTCGCGCTACATTTAGATCGGCTTTGGCACTTTCCAGAGCTGCTAACACATCGTCATCTTCAAGGCGAGCAATGATCTGTCCTTTCTTTACCTTATCTCCTTCTTCAACCCCCAATTACTCCAGTCGCTTAATATATCTTATATGAGCGATCAGTTCCTATCGAATCCTCCTGACTGTAATCACGGTAGTCAGAACGGGAAATACAGTTTTAATATAGACCTCACGTTATTTTTGATTCATATGGACCGCCACTTTCTGACCGTCGTAAGCGACCACTTTATCATATTTTTCAACGACTCCCATTCCACCCGCTTTATTTTTGGATACCTTTACAATACGGAATTGGCGCTTCTTGAGCATGCCGGGAAAAGATCCTTTACGCTTGTCAATAGTTAATGTTTTCTTCGAATCGTCCCATACAAAAGTAATTGTAGAATAGATGCCCTTCTCATAATCATAATTGTCGTTTTCATCTTCGTATAGCACAAATTTGCCGTCTGCGCCCGGATAGACTCTGATTTCGAGATCATCCCATTTCTTTTCTGTGGCATATTGCACTTGGGGACCTATGGGAAGTATAGAACCTGCTCTTACATATAATGGAATAATATCAATCGGCGCTTTTTTATTTACCGTTTGTCCACCGCCATATTTTTCTCCGGTCCAGAAATCAAACCAATCGGCCCCTTTGGGCAGATAAACCTCTTCATCTTTTGTCTTGCTGAAATCCGCAACATAGGTCGTATCTTTTCCATTAACGACCTTTTTGGAGTACATAGATTCAGTTACCGGGCTAACCAAAAATGACTTTCCAAACATATACTGATCGTTTATATCCAGCACCTTTCTATCGTTGGCAAAATCCATCGCCAAAGCACGCATCATCGTTGACTGGTTCTCTGTTACTTGCCACGAAGTCGAATAGATATAAGGCAGCAACTGGTAACGCAGATTGATCGACTTGTCAATGGCGTCATAAACACGATCCCCTTTCTTACCAAATTGATAGATCTCGCGCGGTGCATCTGTTCCGTGCGAACGCATCATCGGACAAAAAGCTCCAAATTGAATCCAACGCGTATAAAGCTCGCGATAGGCAGCATTTTTGAGCGGATGATCATAATTCCAAAGGAAAAAACCGCCGATATCACTGTTCCAGTAGGGAATACCGGTAAGCGACAGGTTTAATCCCGCGGAAATTTGATTTCTGAGCGCCTTCCAAGATGCCACGACATCGCCCGACCAGATAACGTCGCCATAACGCTGTTGTCCGGCAAATGCCGAGCGGGTAAGAATGAATACTCGCTTATTGGAAGTAACCGAACGCTGGTGTTTGGAAACGCCGCCCACGGTCATTAAGGGATAAGCATTACGCACTTTTCTAAAGGTTCCCAAATACGTCTTGTTGTCGAGATCCGAAGGTTTAGGATCCAGATGATCAGGCTCTGTTGAATCCATCCACCATCCATCAATTCCAAGAGAGAAAAGGCCGTTTTTCAAATACTTCCAGTAAATATCACGAGCCTCAGGGTTATATGCATCATATACCCGTACGCCTGACGGGTAATCCATATTCGGCGGCCACTTTTGTGAGCCGGATTCAGGCCAGGTCTTGAAATCCAACAAAGCATCAATTTTATCTAACGCTTTATATTGTTTTGTCATAGGTCCAAATGATGACCAGATGGAAATAATCATATGTGCATTCATCTTATGTACGTCATTAACCATTTTTTGGGGATTGTAAAATTGCGGATTGAGAAAGTCCATGGCATTCCACAAGTAGTTGTTTCCCCAGTACTGCCAGTCCTGAATGATGCCATCTAATGGAACCCCTAAATCACGGTATTTTTTGACGACCCCCACCAACTCGTCCTGGCCTTTGTACCGTTCTCGGCTCTGCCAGTAGCCATAGGTCCACAATGGAAACATAGGAACCTGACCGGTCAGATTACGCATTTGAGCAATTACGCCATCGGCATTACCTCCGTATATAAAGTAATAGTCTATGCCATTCCCTACTTCCGACTTGAAGGAAGTGCTATCCGGGGTGTCTTTAAAGGTCGTCAGCGAATAATTGTCCCAAAACAATCCATAACCTTTTGTCGATAAGAAAAAGGGAACATAGTCATCGGTGTTGCCCTGTACCATATGAAGCTTCAGGTTGCGCTGCTCCATCTTTCCCTGTTGCTGCTGGCCCAGTCCGTATATGGCCTCACTTTTATCCAAAACAAAAGCTTGTTTTACGCTGTATGTTTTATTCCCTGCATCATTGAACCTGGTAAACGCAGTACCTCCCTCTTTCTCATTCAACAATGATTTATCTGACAGCGTCGTAAAAGATATTCTACCATCGTTAAGATTCAGATTTACCTGGAGGCGTTTACTACGCACAAAAAGTTCACTCCCTTTTTTCGTTACGATAAACTCCGTTTTCTGCGGAGATTGAGTAACAGAAAGACTTTTTTTATTGAAGCAGTCATCTTCGGGATGTTTTATTACCCTCACTGTGGATGGATTATATAATTGAATTTCCACATCGACAGAATCGATTATAGATTTTACTCCCAAGTCAGTCCTCAAATAAGATTGGGCATGTGCACCTATTGTGATACCAATTAATGATAATGCTGCTAGTATAACCCGTTTAATCATGTCTTAAGTCTTAGATAATGAAATTTTAAACAGCGATTGTCATTTTGCCCATGCTTTTCCCTCGGGAGTCCGTCGCCACTTGAAATACGCATCCAGGGCTTTTAGTCCGTCAATGCTTGGTACCGGTCCCGTGTGCGACGTCTGCTGGAAATACATAACGTTGGGGTGAGCCTCGCTGAATGCAGGCCACTTGGACACTCCATTTCCATTGGGATCACCGTATTTTGCGAAATTCGTCCAATACGTAGCCATATCTTCAGATATTTTTAAATCCGTTTTGGTAACTTTTGGATCCGAGTTATTGAGATGCTCAAAGACGTAAGACACCTCCTGTCCGTGAGGCGAACCATATCCGTGTCGGGGAGAGTCCTTTGGGTATTTCGGGTGCTGATCGAAATAGTAAAGGTAGGCCTTATGTTCTCCCTTTTTCGACTCGAGCCGCGCCCAGGTCCAGGTGTGCCATCCGAATGCGGCATCCCGGGTAAGATCTCGCGCGCTCTTCGGTACCTCTTTCCCAGTGCCCGGAGGATAGGCTTTGAGAAGACGTTTTGCAAAGGGGCCGTAGCGTTTTTTAGTATTGGCAATATACTGTTTATTTGTTTTAGGGGGATTGAAACTGGCTCCTTCGTCCGAGTTATACCCGACCAGAATCGGCGTATCATTAAATTTCCCTTCCTGGTAAAGTTTATATTGATCGCCGGGTATTACCCACCTGTCTATGATTGGCCATGCCATTCCAGGGCCAAAGCCTGTTGTCGGAAGCTTGTCAGCGGGAATCTTTCGTAAATCAGCAAGCGACGATGCCCCCGCTTTTTTCATGTAATCTCCCCCCGCCTTTTCAGCATCATCAAGGAGCTTCATATTTTCACCCGGATAAGTGGTTTCCCGCGGAGGGCCAAAATTACCGCCGCTTTCTGAAATTGCCCCTTGAAATAAGCCCCTGGCCAGAGGAGAGGCACACAGCATACTGACCGCAATTCCCCCCGCGGATTCACCGAAAATAGTCACCTTCTTGGGATTGCCTCCGAATGCAGCGATATTTTTCTTCACCCATTTCAGGCCGGCGATCATATCCAGAAGGCCGTAATTTCCGGAAACGTGGTGTGGGCTTTCGGCACTCAACTCCGGGAGCGCCAGAAAGCCAAGTTGCCCGACGCGGTATGCAATGCTTACCAACACTACGCCCTTTTTAGCCAGATTTGCTCCATTATAATTCGGGATGGAAGTGGCACCCACATTAAATCCGCCACCATAAATCCAGACGAGCACAGGAAGGTGGTCGTCCGCTGATTTTGCCGGAGTCCAAACATTTAAATACAGGCAATCTTCGCTCTTTCCCGAGGGTACCTGCCCACCTTGTATGCAGCCAGGAGCAAATTTGGTAGCTTGCCGCACACCTTCCCAATTCATTGCAGGTTGAGGCGGTCGCCACCGGAGATCTCCTACCGGAGGAGCGGCGAATGGAATTCCCTTGTAAACGGTAAGCCCATCTTCGTATGTACCCTGCACCAGTCCATTTTCAACTTTAACAGGCACGGGCCGCTGAGCCAGGGAAGATCCGGCCACAAAGAACACTAAAATTGCAGCTAAAAAGGTTATGTTTCTCATAAGAATGATCTCCTTCAATTGTATTATTCTAATTTGTCGGTTTTTGCACCAATTGGATATCAGACGCCTTATGGCCCACAACAGATAGCCATTTCTTGGCATATCGGGTAGTGTTATATCTTCATTAATCTGCTATTTTAGCTACTCAGATAGTTTAACCTGTAAATTTATTACTTGCGGCTCATCCATCCCGATCTCTCCATCCATTTAAAAATAGGCTCCGTCCAATCGGCTGTATTCATATGTAAGACAAAGCCATGCCCGCCCTTGGGATAAATCTGTAATTCAGCAGGAATATTGTGCCGCCTTAATTTTTGGAAATAAACAATACTATTGTCAACACTAACCGTACTATCATCTTCAGCCTGAGTAATGTAGGCGGGCGGCGTGTTGTCATCCACCTGTAACTCGTTCGAGTATTTATCGATAAGTTTTTTTGAAGGATTTTTCCCAAGTAAATTGACCCTCGAGCCCATATGAGTGAGATCATCCTGCATGCTTATGACCGGGTATATCAGAATCTGAAAATCCGGACGCAGATTAGTATGGTCCTCATTTTCGATGACTGCCTTTCGATAATGCGTAGCTTCTGTTGAGGCCAGATGTCCGCCCGCAGAAAAACCCATTATTCCAACTTTATGCTTATCTATCTTCCATTTATCCGCATTTTCCCGAACCATTTTAATGGCTCGCTGGGCATCCTGCAGCGGTCCGGTTGTTTTGTCTATCATCGTAGAATCCCTGGGAAGTCGATACTTAAGTACAAAAGCCGCAATCCCATTTTTAGCAAATTCTTTGGCCGTTTGTACTCCTTCTGCTTGGTATACGACGACAGAATATCCGCCCCCCGGACAAATTACAACAGCGGTACCCGTTGCCTTTTGCTTTTCAGGCAAGTAGACTTCCAGCGTTGGGTGCGTGACACTGCGAAATACGCCGGGCGGTTGCTCTTTATTGGGTATTGTATTAGCGGTTTGTTTTGAGTTAGGCACTTCGCCCGAATACAAGTTAATTGTTTGTTGGGCCTTTAAGGTAATCGGCAGTGCGAGCAATAAGGCCAAATAAATTGTTTTAGCCCTCATCTTTTGAATATTGAAATCCATTTTACTATTCATCTTTTTCATTTAATGTGATAAGGATTTAGTATGGATGTGTCGGAAGTTTTCACAGGTGATTTCCTGTACCCAATCAAAGCCCAACCTTCGAAATCTCCCCGCTTTTCATAACTCCCGGCTGCCCCCGGCATAACAGGTTTATTCAATTTGATATGCCTGCAGTTTGTTACGAATCACGCCGGGGGTACAAATCCAGCAGCCATAATCTATTATTCAGATTTTACCTCAACCTTAATTTGTGTAAAGGAATGAGGCGGAAATGTGTAGGTCAGCCGATTGTCATCATTCTCAACCGCTTCTTTTTTAGGTGGATACTGATCTCGCTGATCATAAGTAAAGGGCTGTTTTAGATCATCCTGATCAATAACGTTTGCTTCTGCTTTACCGGCAAACTCACCTGAAGTATTCAGTATATCAGCCGTGATTGCTTTGTCTTTGTTCCTGTTTACCACATTGATATAAGCCGTGTTATTTTCTTTCGAGTAAGCCGTTGTCACATCCAGATATGGAATCCCTTTGTATTTATCGGTATTAAATGTATCCGCCTTCACGTAAGTATCTACCGACTGTCCACGGGCATTATTTGAAAATAATTTAAAGGTATAAAACAAGGGTGACTTGTAATATCCTTTATCCTGATCGTGTGACAACAGAGACGTAAGCATCGTAAAATTAGCCATTTTGACAACATCGGCATGGCGTATAAAAGAGTTAAGACATTGCGCAATAGGAAGGACCGACCGGAAGCTTCTTCCAAAAGCACCATACTCGTCGACAGAAATATAAATCGGATTCTTAAAATCCTCCTTGGCTCTTACCGTTTCAATCTCATCGGCCGTTACTTTGATCTTTTCTTCAAAATCCATGGCGCTCTGTCCCATGAAATCATAATAATCAGGTGAATTTTCCCAGTAACGATGGATGGAAAGGTACTGAATTTTATCTCCCAAGCCCTCCAGCACCTTACGGTTCCAATCTACCCACTTGCCGGTGCTCTCGTAGTATGATGAGCCGGAGGCTACAAGTTTGATAGACGAATCAACAGACCGCATGGCTTTGGCCGCTTCTCTTGCAACTTTAACATAATCTTCAGCAGTTTTATGTCCCAGCTCCCACGGTGCACCGTCCACTTCGTTGCCGAGATCCCATATTTTTATGTTATACGGTTTGGGATGTCCATATTTGGCTCGTAAATCTGAAAAGTGTGTCCCTTTGTCATAGTTACAGTATTCCACCCATTTGCGTGCATTATTGATGGTACCGAGTCCAAGATTGACGCACACAACGTTTTGGCTGCCTATATCTTTATTAAGCTCCACCCATTCATCCGTACCTACATGGTTATTGTCGGTTCCACCCCATGCCATATTAATGCGTGTAGGCCGTTGATCCTTCGGTCCGATACCGTCTTGCCAGTTATAAGCCATAGAATAATTCCCGCCCGGCCAGCGCATGTTGGTTACCTCAAGCTCCTTCATTGCATCGATGTATGGTTTTATGAAGCCGTCTTTATTGGCCAGCGGTGACGATGGGTCATACAAAGTTCCATAAAGGGTGTTTGTAGGTCTCCCAGAGCCGTTTCTCTGCCCGCTAAAATGAATCGGCTCCATAAACACTCCGTATATTTTCGGGTTAATCTTGCCAACGGTTCGGTTCACATCAATTTTTATGGTCGCAGTTTGTGCTTGCAACGAGAATGGAATCGCAAGCAAAAGAACGAAAAGTAGTTTTTTCATACCAAGCAGGATTAGTTAATAATTAAAAAACTTCTGATTTTAATTGAATATGGATATTGAGAAAGTCCAATCCATCCGACATTATTTTTAAGTTTTCGACTGTATTCTTTTATATGCTATTAATCAATATTATTCCCCTTTGCTTAGTCCATGTTGGGCCCTTCACAGTAATTAAAAAGTTTTACTCAAAACGTATCCAGTCCACTTCTGCTTGCTTGTTAGCATTAGAAACAATCGCCAGATTATGAACGCCTGGTTCTATTCCTGAAACAGGCACTTTAACAATATTCCATACCTCTGCTTCGGGAATGTTAACCCGGGCCACCACTGGGCCTTTCGGATTATCCAAATGAATCTCCAGCGTGCTCCCTGTACTTGACAGAGCTTTAACGCTGACGGTGTTAAATTTTTTCTTTCCGAAATCGACAGCATTGTATCGTATCCAGTCATTCTGGTTATCAAAAATTACTTTCCAGCCCTTAAACGTATTGCTGGTATCAAGAAATGCAATAGAAACTCCTTCATCACTGATCTGACTGTATCGATCAATTTGAATTTTCCGGCCCGCTTCGGTCAGTCCAACCCCCCGAAGCGTGGGCGTCACTTTTTGAATAGTGCCGTCCGGATTAAAAAACAAGCTGTCGGCCCGAATAGAACGGTTCTTGTCAAAGTCGGGTGAATAATCGTTATGGTGGTAGAACAGATACCATTGCCCCTTATACTTGATAACAGATTGATGATTCGTCCAGCATTCCGGAGACTCATCCATAATCACACCCGTAACGCTAAAAGGACCCATTGGGCTATCGCTCATTGCATATTCCAACCGTTCGGTTTTGTGTGCCACATGGGGATAGGTCAAATAATAATGCCCTTTGCGCTCAAACATATAAGGCCCTTCTTTAAGTCCTTTGTCGGGAAGATTATCAATCACTCTAGGCTCAGAGGCCAATTCAAGCATATTTTCTTTCAGCTTGGCTACATATAAATTGCCTCCCGCCCAATACAAATACGCCTGCCCGTCATTATCAATAAATACATTTGGATCAATCCCGTTAACATTTTTGATGGGCTCGGGCTGTGGTGTAAAGGGTCCATATGGGGTTTTTGATGTCGCAACTCCTATCTTCCTTCCCTTAAAACCGGTACTGGAATCTGCTATAGCAGGAAAATAGAAGTAGTAGGTTCCATTTCTTTCAATTGCATCGGGAGCCCACATCGCATTTGCATTTGTATTTACCCATGGTACTTCATCCTGGGAGACGATGACTCCATGATCTTTCCAGTCAACCAGATTTTCCGAAGAAAATACATGGTAATCCTTCATGCAAAACCAGTTGGTACCACAGTTTATATCGTGGGACGGATAGACATACACCTCGCCTCCGAATACCCGGGCCGACGGATCGGCCGTGAATTGATCATTAATCAAAGGATTTTGCGCAGTGGCGTTACTGCTGACAAAGAGTGCCAATATGAATAAGAAGAAATACAGTTTGAATGTCGTCACTGTTAAATTCTTTTTCATAGGTGATTTTATTCTACATTTTTTGATCACTATTTACTATCCGATGAGAAAACCTACATGCCGTGTCGAAAAGTATCCCCCCTTTTAACTCTCATCATGTAATAATTCTACTTATTCCGTAGCAGATTATCCACCGCCAGCACGTCAAACATATAATACGTTGGGGATGTGATAATATATTCCCGCTCCTGCCAGATAAAAGGCCACACCTTGTCTTCGGCAAAATCGGGCTGCACGATGTTGAAATCCCAGAATGTACCGCCGGGAACATAACTCCAGTCGGCACGGTTAAAACCGTAGGCCACGGTTGGGGAATTGGTTCCGACTCCCGAAATCCGGCTGTCGGTGGTGTTGCCGGGACGTGCTCCCAGCAGCGTATTCACCGAGTTATACAACGGTTTTGCCGAGTAGAGCTGCGGCCATGCCTTGTGCAGGAAATACGCGCGGAATCCGAAATAAGCTGTGTTGTCAACCGGGGCGCCAAATGGTGTTTGAGCCATTTCTTTTTCCAGCTGAGGCTTGTATGCTTTGGCTGCTTCGGTTACCGTTTGCTTAAAATCGGAACATGAAAGCTGATCCACCACCCGTCCTACCGACCAGCCAATCCAGCCAAAGCCCTGCTTAACG
>DATFLI010000480.1:0-6783 GCA_035267805.1 Balneolaceae bacterium
ACACCCGGCAGCGCCGATGGTACTGCCCCCCAGGCGGGAGCGTAGGTCCCCGACTGCTCTTTTTTTTATCACAGCCCCTTTCGCCATGCGATCGGGGCTTTTTTTTGACCCTAATCCCGTAAATAGCGTGGACAGGCCCGGAGACCTATCCTAAGAGAATGACTTGTGACCAAAGACTAGTGTCCGAATAACGATAGTCAATTGAGTTGGAGAGGGATAGCTAATCTTGCAAATGGTTCCTCGTTTTAACGGCATTCCCCTTTGCCGGCAATCATATTCTTTTTAATACACATAAGTCCTGCCTGAGGGGTATTCCTTCGAAAAAAAGTATGAATAAGTAAGTAGCTATATCTTTTTATTCATTATCGCAGCCTGCTCTTCATACCAGTTATGAAAGGTGTCGTCGGCTATACGATTTCGCACTTCCTGCATCAGCCATAGGTAAAAAGTGAGATTGTGAAGCGTTGCAAGCTCTAATCCCAAAATTTCATTATTTCGAAAGAGATGGTGGATATATGACATTTTGTATTTTTGGCACAGATCGGTGGGAAAGTCTGGGTCAAGTGGTCGGTTATGATTCTTCCACTTGGCATTCATAATATTGATATAGCCATTACGGGTAAAAATCTGACCATTGCGTGCATTACGAGTGGGCATTACACAATCAAACATATCTACGCCGCGTGCAATACTTTGCAGGAGATTCGCCGGATTGCCCACTCCCATCAAGTAGCGCGGTTTATCTTCAGGCAAAAAATCGGTATTACGATCAGTCATTTCATACATCATCTCGGTTGGCTCCCCTACGCTTAATCCGCCTATGGCAATACCTTCGAAATCCAGATCAGTGATATACTTGGCAGATTGTTCCCGCAAATCCTCAAATGTACCGCCTTGAACTATGCCGAATTGTGCTTGCCGGTGGCCATATTTCGGATCGGTATTTAAAAAGGCTTCCCGCCCGCGTTTTTCCCACCGATGGGTGAGCTCCATAGATTCTTTTGCATATTCGTAACTGCAGGGATAGGGGGGGCACTCATCAAGTACCATCATAATATCAGAACCCAGTGTCCGTTGGATATCAACGACGTTTTCAGGGGTGAATGTATGCTCTGATCCGTCAAGATGGCTCTTGAAATGAGCTCCATTTTCTTTAAGTTCTCTGTTATCGGAAAGAGAAAATATCTGATATCCACCGGAATCGGTTAGAATTGGTCGATCCCAGCTCATAAAAGAATGAAGTCCACCGGCATTTTCAATAATATCGCAGCCGGGACGTAAATACAGGTGATAGGTATTTCCCAAAATAATTTGGGCTTTTACCTTGTCAACGAGTTCATCCTGTTTGACCGCTTTGACCGAGGCAAGTGTGCCTACCGGCATGAAGATGGGGGTTTGGATTTCGCCATGATCAGTTTTTAACAGGCCAAGTCGGGCTTTGGTGGTAGCAGCAGTTTTTTTCAGTTCAAACAATGGATATTACGAGTTTTATACGATTTTATATTGCTGTGATAATATTGCGGTGGAAAATAGTAAAATTATTGATGCAACATTAACACAGTATTTTTGTATCCTTAAGCAATTATTTTAAGGATAAATCCTAGTAGAAATCATTTAGAAATAATTAGTCAGACAGCTTTATGTCGAACAAGACGTTGGTAATTGTTCCTACATATAATGAAGCAAATAATATTCCGCGCCTTATTCACACTGTAATGGAGTTGAATAACTCGATTCATTTACTGATAGTTGATGACAATTCCCCTGATGGTACTGCGGATATTGTCAAAGAGGAACAAGAGACGTTCGGCAATCGACTTTTTCTGCTGGAGCGTTCCGGGAAGCTGGGATTGGGAACGGCTTATGTTGCCGGATTTAAATACGCACTCGAACATGATTATTCCTTTATCTGTGAGATGGATGCCGACTTTTCACATGATCCCCACGATGTACCGAGCCTTGTCAGAGAGGTGGAAAGCGGGAATGCAGATTTAGCCATAGGCTCGCGCTATGCGGACGGCATAAGTATCATTAACTGGCCGCTTAGCAGATTGATATTGTCTTACAGTGCTAATCTTTATGCCCGATTTATAACGGGATTACCCATTTTTGATACCACGGCAGGATTTAAATGTATTCACAGAAAGGTGCTCGAAAAAATTTCAGTAGATAAAATCCGATCCAACGGTTACGCTTTTCAGATCGAACTCCATTTCAGGGCTTGGAAGGCCGGTTTCAATCTCAAGGAAGTGGCCATTATTTTCCGTGAGCGAGAAGAAGGCGTCTCTAAAATGTCGAAAGCAATTGTCTGGGAGGCAATTTGGCGTGTGTGGACGCTAAAGTTGCAGAGTATTTTCGGAACACTTTAATTACAGCAGATAACTTCTTAAACTCTCGGCTTTAGTTCTTATATTTGAACGGACTTACTAAGCGAAAATATATTTATGCAGTATTTAGATTTCGAACAACCTATAGCTGATCTGGAGCAAAAGATTAAAGAGCTAAGTGAGCTTTCGATTACGGATGATGATGTACTTTCTCCGGAAATTAAGCGTCTTCAGAAACGTGTTGATCAGCTCCGAAAATCTATTTTCACAAATCTAACACGATGGCAGCGTGTACAGTTGGCCCGCCATCCCGATCGCCCCTATACTTTGGACTATATTTACAAGATTGCAGAAAACTTTGTTGAAATTCACGGCGATCGCTATCATAGTGATGATAAGGCGATTGTTGGGGGATTCGCGACAATTGACGGCCAGTCTGTAGTGATTTTAGGTCACCAAAAAGGTCGTGATACGAAGAGTCGGCAGTTTCGTAATTTCGGAATGGCCAACCCCGAAGGCTATCGAAAGGCGCACCGGCTGATGAAGCTCGGCGAGAAGTTTAATATTCCCATCATAACACTGCTGGATACGCCCGGTGCCTATCCCGGTTTAGAGGCCGAAGAACGAGGACAGGCCGAAGCCATTGCCAAGAATCTAAAGATGATGGCTACGCTCAAGGTGCCTATAATTTCTGTTGTGATTGGCGAAGGAGCCAGCGGCGGAGCAATCGGTATCGGCATGGGCAACGAGGTTTATATGATGGAAAATACCTGGTATTCCGTTATTTCACCCGAATCATGTTCTTCTATCCTCTGGAAGACGTGGGATTATAAAGAGCAGGCTGCCTCGGTATTGAAATTGACCGCTGAGGATCTCAATGAAATGAAGGTGGTTGACGGAACCATAGAAGAGCCGCTGGGCGGGGCACATCGAGATCCCGATAAAGCGGCAGAAGCGGTAAAAAAACAGCTGCTTACATCCTTGAAAAGGCTGAAAAAGATGTCTTCAGAAGAGCTGGTTGAAGATCGTATCGAAAAATATTCCAAGATGGGCGAATGGAAAAAGGCTTCCAAAAAAGCCAAGAAAAAATAAAATAGCCTGTGTTTCCGGACAAAAATCCTATTTATACTTATACACATCAGCTTCGAAGTCGTTACGGCGAAACCGACCAGATGGGCTATGTCTATTACGGACGATATCTGGAATATTTTGAAGAAGCCCGTACCGAAATGATCCGTTCGCTGGGGTTTCCGTATACTCGATTGGAAGATAACGGGATTATGCTGCCGGTTGTGCATACCGAAGTCGATTATAAGGCGCCCATCTTTTATGATGAGTTGATGCGGATCAAGGTGTTATTATTTGATATCCCGACTGTAAAACTTGAGACTTACTACGAGGTTTATACTGATCGAAAAGAAGCACCGCATATTTTGGGGAAAGTGGTGCTTTGTTTTATGAAAGAAGACAGCCGAAAACCGTGCCGGGCACCGGCCGATTTTTTAGAGAATTTAACTTCATCAATCAATCCCTGAGACCATGGAATTCAGAAATAGTTGGTTATATCTGCTAGTCTCAGGGCTTCTTATTTTTATCATTATAACAGCACTTGGTGGCGGCCTTTTCGGTCAGACAGCCCCTTTTTACATGCAATGGCAGCATAAACTATTCGCGGGACTTTGCCACCAGAGCCCCGCGCGTTCATTTTGGATCAATGGTCAACCTATGGCAGTGTGTAGCCGATGTCTGGGGATTTATTCGGGGTTTGCCCTCAGCTGGTTTTTATTGCCTGCACTCTCCCTTTTTTCCCTTGAAAATACATCCGTCCGAAACGTCGTCTTCATGATGGTCCTGCTGAATGTTATTGATGTAGTTGGAAATGTGCTTGGTTTTTGGCAAAATACGCTAGTCTCGCGGTTGGTACTTGGCTGGTTAATGGGATGGACGGCCGGACTTTTTTTTACGGGGGACTTTTTCAAAATAACAATCAAATCAATAGGGAATCATCATGGAAGAATCACAGCAGATATCAAACAGTAATCCGTCTTACTGGGCGTCCGTCGGTATCGCGGGATTAATATTTGGGATTATCGTTTTTGTACTTGGTTTAATAGTTACATACCTCACCATTAATTCAGAACCGACCGGCTCCATGCTTTCGCCAATGCAATTTGTTGGCTTGATCGTTTGCCTGATCGGTGCTTTTGGAGGCATGTTGGCTACCTGGCATTATGCACGGGAATATGATGTGCCATTCACTCTTGGCACGGGGGCACTTATTGGCCTTTTTACCGGTATTGTAATTGCAATTGTAAATATTTTATTAAGCCAGGGATGGCATTTAATCGATCCCAAAATGACGCAACATCTCATTGATCACATGGTTGCCAATATTCAAGCTTCCAATATGGCTGATCAGCAAAAGCAGCAGACCATCGATATGATGGCCAAATCATTACGTAACCGTAATCAAATTGGTACACAGCTTTTATGGGGGCTGCCAATGTTTGGGATCTTAAATTTGTTGACTGGCATGATTGGAGCAAAAATGTTTAGTAAGAAAGACGAGGATAATTTCTAAATACTGATGGAGAATCCAGACGAACAGGAGCAATTAAACGGCAACAAGCCCAATCAAGAAGAGTATAGATCCTGGGCCGAACGGCATGGATTTGCTGATTGGGCACTGGCTCTTCTTTGGATCATAGGAGCTTTTATTCTATTTCAATTCACGGCTACCATTATTGCCGTTGCGCTTATCGCTGCCAGGCAAGGGATCAGCGCAAATCCTGCAGAACTTGCCAGGGCACTGGGCGAAAACCTGGATTTGGTATTCATTGGCAATTCCACCGGTCAGATTTTGTTCCTCGGACTGGCAACCTGGTTTTTTACTCGATTGCATACCTCCAAAAGTAATCGCAAGAAGTTTCTTCATTACCGGATACAGAGTGATACTTTACAAAAAATTGGCGTAACAGTCCTGTTGATTGTTTCGGTACAGCCGGTTATCTGGTTCTTGGCCTGGATTAACAGCTTTATTCCTGTTCCGGATATGTTCAGCAATTTGCAAACTACCCAGATGCAGATGATCGAAAGCTATCTGAAAGGGCACCATTTGATTTGGCTTACGCTTTTTCATGTGGCACTGGTACCCGCGATCTGCGAGGAAACACTTTATCGCGGGTACGTAATGCGGGCATTTCAAAAAAGCTGGGGAATCTGGCCTGCGATTATTTTATCCGGATTTCTTTTTGGATTGTATCATGTTCAGCTGAGTAACCTGATCCCCCTGGCTTCGCTGGGAATGCTATTCGCTTATCTCACCTGGACAACCAAAAGTATCTTACCTGCCATGGTAGCTCACTTTATTAATAATGGGGGCAGTGTCATTATGGGCACATATTATCCCAAGTCAGCATTTTCAGAGATGACCCCGGAAACAATGCCGCCTTTGTGGGCCGTAATTCTTGGTCTCGCAATTTCTGGTTATATTGTATATTATTTATACAATCAGCATATCCTAAACAGCTCAAATCGTAAAAATTATGTTTGATGGTCCAAAGCCCAACAAGATTAAAAATTGGGTCTGTGTTATGGAAAGAAGCACAGAATACGAAATCGGTTTTGCCAAAAACTATTTATCAAATTTGGAAATTCCGTCCCACATATTATCCAAACGCGACTCGGCCTATAGTTTAAACGTAGGGGATATGGCACTGGTCTATTTGTATGTGCCAAAAGAGTATGAAAAAAGAGCACGCAGGGCGCTAAAAGAGATCGAGATTAATGATTTTAATAACGAAGAAGAATAACGCATTGTGAGTGAACTGGCCAAGCGTATTCTCTTTGCAGTACCCGCGGCACTAATTTTCTTATTCGTTACATGGATCGGGGGCTGGTACTTCGCGGGGCTTATTATATTAATTGCTCTGCTTATCCAGCGTGAGCTATCTGTTATCAGCGAAAAGGCAGGCTTCAAGGTCGATGAATATTTCCCATATACCATCGGGTTATGGATTTTATTGATGCCTCATCTCCGGTATCCTTTGGCAATTGGCCTGGTGATATTTCTACTTTTCATTGCGATTCAAGTCTTTAAAACCGGTGATCGTGCCTTACCGGAACTGATATCCACATTCTTTTGCGGCATCTATGCTCCTTTGGGATTGGTAACTCTCTTGATGATACGTGAGCTGGGAAATCCTGAAACCGGATTCATTTTAACGATCAGCCTGCTTCTGATGATTTGGGGAAATGACGTTTTCGCCTATTTCGGGGGAAAGACTTTCGGCAAGCATCTGTTTGCTCCCACGATAAGTCCGAAGAAAACATGGGAAGGTTTCTTTTCCGGTATCATAGGAGCACTGGTTGGCTTGTCTCTTGCCATGTTTGCCGTGCCGATGGATTTTCCAACATCGTTCTGGGTGATGGCACCCGCGGCTTTATTGATTAGTAT
>DATFLI010000481.1:0-4771 GCA_035267805.1 Balneolaceae bacterium
GCCTGATTCAGTGCATAGCCACTGTCGAACAGCACAATAGGGTTACCTTCCATATCTTTCGTGACATGCGTCGAATAGCTGCTTCCCAGTTTTTCAATAACTTCTTCGTTATCCCCGAGCCAGCGTGCCGCATGATAGGAAACCGAATGCATATTGAGTTCGGTATTATATTCGGTCAACATACGATGCTTTACAACTTCAAACTGCAGCGCACCAACCGTTCCCAACAAAAGTTCATTGCCTACCCCGTGAGGTACTTCAAAAACGTGGACAACCCCCTCTTCTGCGAGCTGCTTAAGCCCTTCGCGCAACTGTTTTCGCTGAAACGGGTCTTTGGTGGAAACCTTCATAAAGTGCTCGGGCGTAAATAGCGGAATTACATTAAACTTGACGGGATCCTCGCTATAAATCGTCGTACCGATTCGAAAAGAGCCGGGATTAAATAATGAAACAATATCCCCGGGATAAGCTTCTTCAAGGATGTGACGCTCATCGCCCATCAGCGTATGGGGAGTCGACATTTTCACCTTTTTGCCTGTATTACTTTCGGTGACTTCCAGCCCGCGTTCAAATTTCCCGGAGGTGATCCGGATGAAGGCCGCACAATCGCGGTGATCGGGATTCATATTCGCCTGCATCTTGAAGACAAAACCGGAGAACCCTTTTTCAATACCTCGCTCGACCTCATTCTCATCCGCATACGCTTGCGGAGGATTGGCAAGTTCCGCAAAGTAGTCAAGAAAGACGTCCAGACCGAAATTGTTCAACGCGGATCCAAAAAATACCGGGGTGCATTTGCCGTTCAGATAGGTTTCACGGTCCATCATATCAAACATATCTTCGGTAAGCAACACTTCTTCGCGAAATTTCTCTTTCTCGTGATCCGAAAGCACTGCTTTCTCCAAGCCTTCCTCCAAATCATAAACTTCGGTCTTCGCCTTCTTGGCACCATGCTCTTCTTTACGTTGCAGATGAAGCTTTTTACCGATCAGATCATAAATGCCCTGAAAATCTTTCCCGTAACCAAGGGGCCAGGATGCCGGAATAGGTTCAATACCAAGCTGATTTTCGATATTGCTGATCACTTCCAGTGGCTCCAGTCCCGGGCGGTCACATTTATTCACAAACGTTATAATAGGAATTTCCCGCATCTTACAGACCTCGAACAATTTCTCGGTCTGCTCCTCGACGCCTTTGGCAACGTCAATTACCATCAGTGCCGTATCAGCTGCAACAAGGGTTCGAAGCGTATCCTCGGAAAAGTCTTTGTGCCCCGGAGTATCCAGCAGGTTAAACTTGATGTCATCCTTTTCAAACCGGAGTACCGACGAGGTAACCGAAATACCACGTTCCTTTTCAATGGCCATCCAGTCGGATGCTGCGTAGCGATTGGCTTTACGCTGGCGAATGGATCCCGCCTCATGAATAGCGCCCCCGTACAAAAGTAGCTTTTCGGTAAGTGTAGTCTTACCGGCATCAGGGTGCGAAATAATCGCAAAGGTGCGCCGTCGACGCGCTTCTTCTACGATGCGATTCTGTGATTTCGTTGCGGTATCCGTCTCGGACATGTAGCTTAAACATTTTAAAATTCCAAAAAGCCTGTAAAGATAAGGATTTCGGCCGGGATAATCATTTCAAAATCCAATTACGTAACTGCTTATCAGGAATAAATATTTTGTCGGTTGAAGCATTTTGCCCCTCATCAGGCAAATTAACCAGCGCATTGGGTATTCTTTGAAACTACTTGCGGTCTTTGTGCGTAAAGCATCTCAACGATATTAACGTCACGTGATGGGATACTATGTTAAAAAACTATTTGAAAATTGCCCTTCGTAATATCTATAATAAAAAATTTTATTCGTTCTTAAATTTGTTGGGCCTTTCTATCGGCATTACGGCCGGCATCTTAATCATCCTATATGTGCAAGATGAATTCAGCTATGACACTTTCCAACCCAATGCGCAACACAAATACGTAATTGGACTCAACGGAAAAATAGGAAATCAGGAGGTGTCCGGAATATTCACGCCCCCTATACTGGCTCAGACTATGGTTCAGGAAATTCCGGGTGTTGTCCATGCCACAAGGACCAACCGTATCGGAGAAATGGTTTTCAGACATAAAGACCAAGCCTTTACTGAATCAAGAGTTTTTTGGGCTGACTCTAATTTCTATAACTTTTTCGGCTATCGATTGCTGGAAGGGGATCCAAGGACAGTGCTCAATGGACCTCATAAAGCGGTCATAACCAAGTCCATAGCAAAAAAATATTTCGGAGATGAGGATCCTATCGGTAAAACTCTCATTGTTGGTAACGACAAGACCAGCTACGAAGTAACCGGGGTTAACGCCGATACGCCGCACAATACCCATTTCCGGTTTGATATCTTGCTCTCTTTCAGCTCATCCAAATTCAGCCGATCCACCGAATGGCTCTCCAATTCGCTAAATACTTATATCGAACTGGCTCCCGGTGCTGATCTTACCCGCGTAGAAGACAAATTTGACGATTTGCTCCATAAATATGTCGGTCCCGCCCTGGAAAAGTACACCGGTATGAATCTTGACCAGCTGCGGCAAAAGGGAGGTAAATACGGCTATTTCGCAATCCCGATCCTGGACCTTCACCTGCATGCTCCGAATGTGCAGACCAGCTTTGAGCCCCCCAGCGATATCAACTACATCTATATCTTTTCGGCTATCGGTATTTTTCTGATTCTGATTGCCTGCGTTAATTTCATGAACCTTTTTACCGCGAGTGCATCGGGTCGGGCAAAAGAAGTCGGATTACGCAAAACACTGGGTTCTGACCGTAAAAGCATGGTGATTCAGTTTCTGATCGAAGCAATGCTGTATGCCCTGCTGGCCACGCTGCTTTCGCTTATTTTTGTTTACCTGCTGCTGCCTTGGTTTAACCAGCTTTCAGGAAAAAGCCTGGGACTGGGAATTTTGACAGAGCCCTGGTTCCTGACAACTTTATTCGGCATTGTATTTTTGATCGGGCTGCTGGCAGGAAGTTACCCGGCTTTTTACCTGACTTCATTTAAACCCGTTGAAGTGCTCAAAGGAAAAGCAAGTAAAGGTGCCCGAAGCGGAGGTCTGCGAAAAACGCTGGTAATCGGTCAATTCTTTATCTCGATCGGACTTATTGCCTGTACCCTGCTGGTCAATCAGCAACTTCGGTTCATGCAGAATAAGAAGCTGGGTATCGACAAAAAGCATTCCGTAGTGCTGACCAATACCGACCGGCTTGGCAATAACAGGAAAGCCTTCAAAGATGATCTAATGTCAGACAGCCGGGTCATCGCTGCCAGTTACAGTAATTTTACCATTCCGGGTACCAATAATATAACTGTTTTCAAGCGCAGAGACCGGGATCAGGATTACCTGATGGCGCTTTATTATGCCGACTATGAACATAAAGATGCGCTGGGATTTCAGATGGCTGCCGGCCGTTTTTACAACCGCGATTTTCCCACCGATACGGCGGCAATTGTTATCAACCAGGCAGCTGTTAAGGAGATGGGATTTAAGGATCCCATTGGGCACAAGATCATCTTTCCGGATAATAAAAGGACCTACAAAATAATAGGTGTGATGAAGGATTTTAATTTTGAATCCCTGCGCAATAAAATCATGCCATTGGCAATTCTGCTGACCAAGGAGTCTAATGAGATGATCGTTCGATTTAAGGCCGGTGACCCTCATAATGA
Source organism: Balneolaceae bacterium (assembly GCA_035267805.1). GTDB lineage: Bacteria > Bacteroidota > Rhodothermia > Balneolales > Balneolaceae > Fodinibius. The sequence continues at coordinate 3,715 of DATFLI010000481.1, forward strand.
GGTCACATTTCTCAAAAAAACATGGGGAAAGTATTCGGCCGGTGATCCCATCGACTACTCGTTCCTTGAGGATAGTTTCGATCACCTTTTTCGGCAGGAACAACGGCTGGGCAGCGTTTTTACAGCATTCACAATCATTGCCATCATAATCGCTTGTCTCGGATTACTCGGCCTGTCAGCTTATATGGCTGAACGGCGCACCCAGGAAATAGGAATTAGAAAAGTACTGGGAGCCTCCGTACCCTCCGTCCTTCGGTTGTTGTCAACGGAGTTTTTGAAACTGATCGGCATCGCTTTTGTCTTATCGGTACCTGTTGCCTGGTTTATCATGCAATATTGGCTACAAAACTTTGCTTATCGAATAACCATCTCCCCTTATATCTTTCTATGGACTGGTGGAATAACTTTAGTCGTAGTACTGCTAACCATAAGCTGGCAAACATTGAGAGCAGCTAAAATGAATCCCGTTCAAAGTATTCGAACAGAATAAATTCCAGAATGGCGTTGGCAGAAAGTGACTCATGACCAGCTTTATTATCGAGATTGCACGTGCATTAAAATTGGTTCCCTCAATAGTTATCATTACAATACACGAGCATGATAATTTGATTTCATATCTATGAAAATCCCGATACAAAATGCAAAAAACGGTTCTTTCCTGTTTCTGCTGCTAATATGCTTTTTAACTTTAAAAACAAAAGCACAAGAAAGTCCAGTTATTGCCGATGGAGCAAAGCTCAAGCTAGTTTCCAATCAATTTTCCTTTACCGAAGGACCGGCTGTGGATAAAGATGGGAATATCTTTTTCACCGATCAGCCCAATAATAAAATCTGGGAATACCACAAGGATGGAAAACTTTCACTCTTTATGGATCATACCGGCCGATCCAACGGTATGTATTTCGATCAGCAGGGAAATCTGATTACCGCCGCCGACAAAAACGATCAGTTGTGGTCCATCAGTCCCCGAAAAAAAGTGACAGTGCTGGTAAAAAATTTTAAGGGCCACCGTTTAAATGGGCCGAATGATTTGTGGATCGATCCCAAAGGCGGAATC
>DATFLI010000482.1:0-9897 GCA_035267805.1 Balneolaceae bacterium
GGTATTTCTGAAATAGCTTATTTTCTACACTGTGAGCTTTCCTGTCGAGCACATTAGCATGTTTTATGATTTCATCAGAGTCAGCTCGTCCATGTATGTAATCAGGTAAATTTTCAATCTGCTTGCGGATCACCTCGATCCGATTAATCATATCCACTACGTGATTGATATCATGATACACATTCATCCACATGTCGGTCTCGGCCTGAACATCCGCCAGAGATCCCTGCGTGTTGGGATCTTTCAGTACATTCAGGGTTCGTGTAGTGGTCTTGTCTCCAATCTTCATCCGTACCGTAAATTGGCCGGGAGCCACAAGGGGACCGCGTTTAGGTTCGGAAATTCCCCAGTGGTAAATTTCCCTGGTCTTATCCCCGTTAAAACGTTTTTCTTCCCAAATATGAGGATGAGAATCGGGGGTCGTTCGCAGCTTAACCTCTTTGGTATCGGGATAACGCAGGTTCCACCATACACGGTGAATGCCTTTACTTCCGGAACCGTGCAGCTGCCGTACAACATCCCCCGAAGCATTTAAAATTGATATTTGAACAGGTTTAGAGTTATCTGAACCGACATAATAATTGATAGAAGCCCCATAACGCGGATTTTTGCCACGGGATAAATCATCGGCCGAACCCCGATATTGACGGATACTTCTAAACCGGTACGCATCTCTCGGTTTAAAGAGATAGCTATCATCTTTTGTGATATTTTTATCAAGCTGTTCCAATGGAGTAATATTGTCCATGATATACAATCCACGTCCTTTGGTGGATAGTACCAGATCATGGAATTCCGGCTGCACCGTAATCCAGGTGACCGGAGCCGGCGGTAAGTTGTTCTGGAACGATTGCCAGTGCTCCCCGTCATCCAGCGACATATACAGGCTATTTTCGGTTCCGGCAAACAACAAGCCGGGACGATGCGGATCTTCAGCTACATTATGGACATAACTCAACATGCTGTGTTTAATGCCATCCGTAATCTTCGTCCAGTGCTTCCCGTAATCCGACGTCTTATAAATATAAGGGTCCCGGTTATCCACCTGATGAAAATCGACAGAGATATACGCTTTGCCCGCTTTAAAATGAGAGGGTTCGATATTACTGATAGTTCCGTATTTGGGCAGGTCGGGTATATTTTTGGTCACATTCTGCCAGCTTTCACCTCCGTTCGTAGTCACATGAACCAGCCCATCGTTACTGCCGGCCCAGATTACACCTGCCTTGACCGGTGATTCGGCGATGGCAAAAAGCGTTCCCCAGTATTCAACTCCCAGGTTATCGGGCGTCAGTCCGCCGGAACTGCCCATGCGCGTCGTATCATTCAGAGTCAAATCGGGACTAATCACTTTCCAGTGCTGTCCCCGGTCGGTCGTCATATGCACGTACTGGCTACCTACATACACTTTATTGTGATCGTTGGGAGAAATAGCTATGGGCTGCGTCCAGTTCCAGCGATATTTTAACACCTTGGCCGGAGAATCGAGCGACTTATCGGGCCAGGGAGTGACCGATCGTTTATGTTTAGTCTTGCGGTCGTACACTTCTACCTCACCGGAGTAGCAACCGGCCCACACCCAACGATCTGAAACCGTATCAGGAATAGAAAATCCGGATTCACAGCCAGCCGTTGAATGCCATATTGAAGAAGGAATGCCATATCCGCCCAGGTTATTGGAAGGCCCCATGACCGAACCATCATCCTGCATGTTGCTATACACGTGGTAAGGGATATCGTCATCAACAGCCACGTGATACATTTGTCCGATCGGTAAAACAATCCTATCCCATGATTTTCCATGGTTCTCACTGATCAACAGACCGCCATCATCGCCAATCATCATGCGGTTACGATTAGTGGGATCGGCCCACATGTCATGATCATCTCCTCCCCAATGAAGTCGCTCGATCGTTTCACCACCATCGGATGTGCCCCACACACTGTTTGAAGGAAACCAAACCGTTTCGGCATCTTCCGGGTCGACAAGCATTCGCGTATAATAATGGGGGCGTTCATTAATTAACCTGCTGCGACTCACGTTATACCAACGATGTCCGCCGTCGTTGGAACGCCAAAGCGAGCCCCGTCCTCCCGTTTCGATCAGGGCATAAACCCGATTCGAATTGCTTGGTGCTACAGCTACATCAATTTTACCTAGTGGCGAGTGAGGTAACCCATCTTCAGGCGTCAACCGCTTCCAGTGGTCTCCACCATCACGAGTGACAAAAACTCCACTTCCGGGCCCTCCACTAAACTGGCCCCATGTCTTCAGATAATATTGCCACATTCCGGCAAACAGGATATCCGGATTATTATTGTCCATATCCAGGCCGGAGCAACCGGTATGTTCGTCGACAGATAATATCTTTTTCCAGGTTTTGCCTCCATCCGTTGTCTTAAACACACCACGTTCGGGCTGCGGACCGTAATCCGTTCCCTGGGCACAAGCATAAACCACATCATTATCCCGTGGGTCAATCTCAATTCTGCCGATGCGTCCCGTTTTTCGCAGCCCCATATGATGCCAGGTTTCCCCTCCATCAGTCGATTTATAAATTCCATTACCGATAGAAACATTGCTCCTTATAAAGGGTTCGCCAGTTCCGACCCAAAGCGTATGAGGACGTTTTTTAGAAATCGCAATTGACCCGATCGACTGCACATTCTGATCGTCAAAAATAGGCTTCCAGTGTGTTCCTCCATCAGTAGATTTCCACAAGCCACCGGAGGCTGCACCGGCATAATACACGTGAGGATTACCGGGTTCTCCCGCCACTGCGCTCACCCGGTTTCCACCCGGGCCAATAAATCGATATCGCATTGAACTAAAAGCCTGGGAATCTAACTGTTGCGCCCTTAGGTTCGTAAATCCCACCAACAAAAGTGCACCTATTACCAATGGTACGGATAAAATCTTCTCTTTGAATCGGAATAAAAACATAACAGATACTTAGTATTAATGATTAATAGAATAATCTGAGCAGTTCTTTTCTCTGAACTTTTAAAATTTGTAAACCCGGTATCATTGATTATTAAATGAGTCTAAAAAGCATCCCATAAACCCATTAATTGTAATTGCTATTCCGTACGTATTATATACAAGTCCAATAAATACGGTGTCTCACTTATCAAGTAAATATACCTAGCAACCCCAGATTTCTTCTGAAAATTTAGTCAGTTACGCTTTCAGCAACCTCCGAAAAATCCAGGCTTTTATTTGCCAACCAGCGATTCAAGACGAGGAACAAAACAATTACCCCTCCCCATTGTAACAGGAAGTTACTCAGGGTTGAAAATTCGAATGGATGATACCAATCTTGTGGATCGTAAACGGTGGATAGCCACCAAATCAGTAGTACTACAGCCTGGATGGGAACAACTTTACCAATAAGGACGTCCCAGGTCTTACCTGTTTCCCCATCGCTCACATCCGGAAGAAAACCCAATCTTAATTTCTGTGGACCATACTGTATGACGGCAAAGGATACGAGTCCTCCGGAGATTAAAAGACCTACGCCCCAAACGAAATCCTGATTTGCCAGAAATTCTGTCCAAATTGCAGAGGGCAATCCCAGTAAAAATCCAACGATCCCAACGCTGATCGTTGCTTGTGTCCGAGAGATGCCCAAATCTACCAATACCCGACTGGCTAATTCGATCATCGAGATTAATGAACTAAAGGCCGCAAAAGATAATCCAAGGAAAAAGAGTACAGCAAATACATTGCCGATAGGCATTTTTGCGAAGAGCTGTGGCATCCAGATAAAAGTCAGCCCTGTGCTTGCCGGACCACTGGTCTGCATCACTTTTAAAACTTGTCCCTGTGGCATCTGTGCTCCCAATACAGCAAAGACCGTCCCGAAAATGATGATAGCTGCCAATAACGATACCAGGTTATTCCCAATACCTGTAATAAAGGCATTTTGGAAAATACCATGTTTGCGTTGCATATAGGCCCCATAGGTTAGTATAAGGCCCCAGCCGGCCCCGGTATCCCAGGCATTCTGTGTTAAGGCGTCAATCCAAACGTGTGGTTTGGCCAGTAAACTCCAATCTGGCGTAAACAGAAATTTAATCCCTTCCCACGAACCATTTAGTGTTAGAGTATATCCGACTGCAAAAAGAATAATTAGAAAGAGAGTGGGGATAAGAAATTTATTAGCTTTTTCAATAGAGGAAACGCCTTTCAGGACAATAGCGACCCCTAAAGTCATGGCAAGCAGGTGAAAAAATACTGGCCAGCCGCCGGCCTGAAAGCTATTCCAAATTTGTGTTGCCGCCTGTGTTGATAGCGGAAGCGGTTTAAAAAGCATCTGCACAAAATAGTAAACAGCCCAGCCTGCTACTACTGAATAGTAAAACATAATGGCTGTTGCCACCATCCCGACGAAAGCCCCCATCCAGGTAAACTTTTTGCCGGCTATTTTGGCGAAAGTGCCGACCACGCCCATCCGGCTTCTTTGCCCCAAAGCATACTCGGCAATGATAAGTGGAATGCTCCAAATCAACAGAAAGACCACCCAGGCGACTAGGAAAGCCCCAGCTCCGCTTGATCCGCTGTTTGTCGCTGCAATGCGTGGGAACCGCCAGATATTTCCGGTCCCTACTGCAATGCCCAACACACTTAATATTAATCCCAAGCGAGTAGAAAACCGAGAACCGTCATCGCTGCCAGTCATCTATTATTTTTTATGCATTAATAATAATTTTGGTAATGATGATGTACAGATTGGGAGAAATCAAGGAATCAAAGGCATAAAGAAGAGATGGTATAAGAATTTGATAAAATAATATTAACCTTTGCTACTTTGGCAAACGAGACTTATCAACACTATGAGATCTCAATCTATAAATTCAAATATTATTGCTCTATGACAATTGGAAGGAAACAGCAGGTACTCATTTAAAATCAATTTCTAAGTGCCCCATGCAGCATACCCTAAAAAATATTCACCAAAACTATGAAAATATTATCAAATATTGATATCCATTTTAAAATAATAGCCGTTTTTTGTATTTAATTGATGTCAATTTAGTTTTAATAACCGTAGGGGATAAATTTAGTATTATGGATGAGGGAAAATCGATCTATTTTCGTATTCCAAAAATAGATAAGGAAGGATTTGTAGTACAATATGACGATCTGGATCATTTCTATAATCAACTGCATCATCATCCGGAGCTACAACTGATCTATATTATAGAAGGGACTGGTGATCTTTTTGTGGGCAATTCCATATCACATTTCGAATCCGGAAACCTTTATTTAATTGGGTCGAATCAGAGCCACATTTTTAAAAGTGATTCGGAATATTTTGAAGAGGAATCCAATGAAAATGCACGATCGATTTCTATTTTCTTCAACATCGAATCTTTAGGAGAAGGATTCTTTGATATTTCGGAAACAATTGCCATTCGCAATCTTATTAACCGGGCCAGCCGAAGTATTGAATTTCATCCTGAAACCGCGATTGAGTTTGGTAATAGGATGAAAGAGTTGATCAATATTACCGGTTTCGATCGCTTCCTTGAGATTTTATCCATACTCAATAAATTGGCGCAGTCAAAGGAATATGAATATTTAACGCCGATAAGTAATTCAACTGCTCCTACGGACAAAGAGAGTGAGCGTATAAATAATGTGATTAACTACATATTAAATCATTACAAAGAAGATATACCGTTAAAAACAATTGCCGAGGTAGCCAACTATAGCAAGGCTGCATTTTGTCGTTTTTTTAAAAAACGAACCCGAAAGACCTTTTCTGAATTTTTGAATGAAGTGCGCATCTCGCAGGCCTGTAAACTACTCAGGAATAGTGATTTGAATATTTCCCAAATTTGTTATGAGAGTGGTTATAACAATGTTTCAAACTTTAACCGTCAATTCAAAAAGCTAACAGATACAACTCCTAAATCTTACTCACAAAAATACAAGAAGTTAGCAACTAGCCCTCATGCTATTGAACATAGCCATTAGTATTATGGCCGGCTAACAACTTGGAAAACAGTTCGCAATAATCGGTTACGTTTTAGACTATAAACTAACGCAAGTTCAGTATAATTTTCGAGCCATATAAGCGGGTTTCCTGTTTGGCAGAGAGTTATACTTGCTATAATAAAAAGTTGGTCCAGTCACTATTTTTTAATGGATAAATCTCGAATGGACTCCCTTTCTTCCCAATCCATTTCAAAGTCTCATTTTCCTTTGCTGATATGTTAAAGTACAGCAAACCAAAATACAGCTGAATAGAAAACTACGTAAACATAAAAAAAAGACGGAGGTTTTAGCCTCCGCCTTTAAGTTAACTCACTAAATCACTTACCCGAATGCACTAACGAGTAAGATTTTCTAGCCCCAAGGACTTAGCTGAAAGCAAGTTAATAACCTGGATTTTGTTGCAGATTCGAATTCGTGTTCAAAGCATTTTGCGGTATTGGGTATAACTGAGTGTAGTCTCCCTGTGGCTTGTGATTTAGCCACGTTCTAGAGGAGAAAACCCCAAACCTTATTAAGTCCGTCCTTCGATGGCCCTCATCGGCAAACTCCCAGCCAAGTTCGTCGAGCATTCTCCCATATTTGATATCACTGCCAGACTGCGGGTTCGATATTGTCCCATCGGGGTTCCACCAACCAAAGGTGTAATCACTTCCCTGCTGAAGTTCAGCACCGGTAACTGTTGCATCGGCCGGGTTATCGAAATCTCGCATTCGTACCTTCGTAACGATTTGAGCAGCCGCATCAGCTTGACCAGTTCGCAGAAGGGCTTCGGCCTTCATCATCAATACTCCGGCATAGCGATAGAATGGGAAGTCAACATCGGAATGAACAGTTATGCCATTATATATCTGGTATTTGCCAATTCGATATCCATTTTTAAATTCTGTTTGCTGTATGCTGGGAACGTTTTTCACCAGATCAATAAGCTCATTACCTTGATCATCATACTGAGGTCCTTTGATCCAGGTATCTTCCAAACGGTGATCAGTTGAATCATAGGTATCTATGAATTGTGGCTGTGAAGATGCCCCACCCCACGGTTGTGTAGTCATATGATATTCCGTCTGTTGTTGTGGAGTAATGGAACTCATATGATACATATTGCCCTGACCATTGATTTCGTCGTAAGGAACAGCAAAAATAATCTCAGAAGAATTTTGGTTAGTCCGCGTAAAATTAGCCTTGTAATCACTAGTCAGCTGATATTTACCGGAATCAATAATATCCTGAGTAACATCAATCACTTTTTGCCACTCCGTTGTTCCTGTGTAAACGCCCGCATTAAGATAGACATCTGCAAGAACTGCTTTACCGGCCCACTTGTTAAATCGTCCGTAGGTGGATTGATCGGCAACTTCACTAAGATTTGGGATATTGTCTTGAAGCTGTTTCACCACAAAATTATATACTTCTTTACGTGAACTTTGTTCAGGCACCTTATCCGAACTAAAATCAGTAACAATTGGAACGTTACCGAAATTATTAAGCAGTATGGAGTAGTAAAAAGCACGGGCGGTCTTTAATTCGGCCACCAATTGATCCTTCCCATTTTTGACCGGTACCTGTCCACTGCTGATCTGGTAAAGCACCCGATTAGCAGCGTTTATACCATCAAAACTAAAATTCCAAACACTGTTGGGCGTTCCATCAGTCGCCGTCCAGGTATGGCGGTGCATACGCCAGTACCGGCCGCCGTCATACCAACCGTTGGGACGTACCGGGATCACGACCTCATCAGCCGATTGTTCCTGGGCATTCATCCACTCCTGGAACCCCATGATGCCATATCGCAACGGAGTATAAACCGGCCCGACAAGCGAGGTAACATCTTTTTGTGTAGGATTAAAGTTTTTGCTAGTGATTTCCGAATAAGGATTTTCACTCAAATTAGTACAGGAGGCAAAAAGTATTATCCCCACCATTAAACTAATTTTCAAAAAATATTTTGAATATCTCATAATCTGTAAAATTTGATATTTAGAAGGTAAGATTCAGTCCAAGCGTAAAGGTTCGGGTCGTGGGAAATTTATCCCTCGGATCATTACCGGGCGTCAATCCCGATGAATCCACTTCCGGATCCATCCCCTTATATCCGGTAATCGTAAACAGGTTACTACCTGACACATAGATCCGCGCATGTTGAACCGCACCACCTAACTTATTACTCACATCAAATGTGTAACCGAGTGTAGCATTATCGAGCTTCCAATAATCCCCATTTTCTACATAATAACTAACATAAGCCAGTGTAGTGTTCAGCCGGCGTTTGCCGTACACCTTGTCAAATGCAGATTTCAGCATATTTTCCGGCGTAAGTGTCGGATTTTCATAAAACATCCGCTGGAAATTAAGAATCTGGAAGGCAAAAGCTCCCCGCATATTGATGTTCAAATCGAAATTTTTATATCGGAAAGTATTGTTCCAACCCAAATGGTAATCCGGAATACCGTTACCCAAGATATGGCGATCATCCAAACTGGCATTATCCAACGAGATTCGATTACCATTTTTGTCAAGAACGATCCATTGACCATTCTGATCAATATCAACCGACTTGTATCCATAGAAATTACCGATGGGCCCTCCGATCGTCACCTTGTGTGTCGGTAACTGTATGGGAGCTCCCGTATATCCCGTGTAGAAGAAATCGTTGGTCGTCTGGTAGAGATCATTTGATAACGTAACCAATTTATTGCGATTGGTGGAAAAGGTAACACTGGTTTTCCAATACAGATTTTTAGTGTGGAAAACATCAAAATCCAAGCTGGCCTCAATTCCTTCATTTCTCATTTGCCCTACGTTGGCAAGAATGGATGAATATACATTGGGAGGAACAGGCACGTCATAATTCCAAAGCATATCCTTGGTATTTCTGCGATAAATGTCTAGGGTACCGCTCAACCGATCATTGAACATTGAGAAATCCAATCCCACATCAAGCTCTTCTTTACGCTCCCAGCGTAAATTCGGATTGGGATTACGTGAAGGTGCCAACCCTTGAACCCATTGACCATTATTATATATTTTGGCGCCGTAATTCAGACTGGCAAGTGACTGATATGGATTTTCCGGTGCAATACCTGTAACTCCGTATCCGGCTCGTAATTTCAGATTATTAACAAAATCCACATTACTCATGAAGTTCTCGTTTGAGATTCGCCAACCTGCTGAAACAGCCGGGAACCATCCCCATTTATTATTGCTTCCGAACTTACTGTTGCCTTCATAACGAACACTGGCCATTAACAAGTAACGGTTGTCATAGTTATAGTTCAACCGACTGAAAAAACCAATCAACTTATGGGATTGTTTATAACTGTTCATCGTTGCTTTGCCTTCTGTTAGGGCATTGCCACTCTGCATGCGGTTATAACCGTATGCATCAGTCGGGAAGCCATAATTCTGCATAAAGTAATCTTCCTGAACATGTTGCTGATAACTATATCCTCCAAGCAATGTCACTGAGTGGGGACCAAAGTCATTAGAGTATGTGCCGGTAAATTCAAGCAGGTTGTCCTTTCGTCCGCCGGTTCCGCGAGACGCGTAACCCGGAGTTCCGCCTTCTACTGCAGAAACGTGCTTGAGGGTCTCAGCATATCCACGCAACTGGGTCCACTGGCTGGAAGATCCGGTCAATTTGAAACTGAGTGTAGGTATAGGATGAAAAGTAAGTTTACCATTCATGCGAAGTTCGCGGTTTTTATTTTTACCGCCTGCTTCATTTAATAATACCAGGGGATTCTCATACTCAAACCCGCTGCGATATATATAATTACCTTGAGCATCCTTTGCTCGATCTGTGGGATTTCTCGTAAGAGCATTACGATATACAAATCCATTCCAGCTTGAACCGTCACCACCCGTCCAATAATCATGAGAATGGGTAACAATTC
>DATFLI010000483.1:0-7954 GCA_035267805.1 Balneolaceae bacterium
TTTGTAAAAACACCCTTACCGTTGTTTCTATAAACGCGAACGGTATTTTCCTTTGAATAAAGGTCGGATTGATTACCACCACTGCCAACCATTATATCCAGGTCTCCATCTCCATCAATATCCAGCAACGCCGCCGCCGTGCTTTCGAAATTACGATCCGCTTTGAAATCGGGACTTTGAACTTGTTTGAATGTGCCATTATGTTGTTGAATGAATACTCGATCTTCATCCCCCGAGGCCCCGGTCATAAAAAAATCCTCCAGGCCGTCTCCATTCATATCACCTTTGGCCAGCGTGGGGCCTTCTCGTGAAAGTCGATGTGGCAGGAACGGTTCCTTGTCATAATCGACATATTGATTTTCGTTGTGCTTCGTATCACCGATAATTGTTTCGGTAGTTACATTCTTAATTAAAGGCTTATCAGAAGGGTTTTGGGGATTTATTTTTCCCTGGGTTTCTTTCTGGGTAACGGTAATTTTTTGATCCGCTTTTACATTACGCAGCCATTGTTTCTGAAGGTCGGGCCAAACGACCAGCATTGAATCTACATGGGTTGCATTTCCCAGCCCAAAATGAACCTGGGGCGGGACCGAACTTTGGAATCCCCGGGCAGGCATATTTTCAGCTATTTGCTGCCCCTGGGTAGTAAAAATCCTCACCTCAGCCCCAATTCCAAAAGGATTCTTGTGCGCCCCTTTGAACGCTACTTCTAAATAATGTGTGCTGTCCTTTTCGGTGTTGTTTCTATATACAAAAGCTTGTTGGTTCAAGTTGTTAACCACCAAATCCAGGTCGCCGTCATTATCCAGATCAGCATAGGCCGCCCCGTTGCTAAACGAAGGATCATAAAAACCCAGTGAATCTGATTTTTCAGAAAAGGTTTCATCCTTATTATTGATAAAAGCAGCATTCTTAATTTTTTGTGATGGTAACATTTTTAAAAAATCCTGCACCTTAAAAGCCCCTCTCTTACGAACCACTTTCGCAATATTTTGTTTATTGCTTATAAAATTATGAGCATCCTTGTCCGTGATATCACGGTAAACCCCATTGCTGACAAAAATGTCATTCCAGCCATTATTATTAAAATCGAACATCAATGCTCCCCAGCTCCAGTCGGTAGCTGCCACTCCAGACAGAAAAGCCATCTCGCGGAACGTGCCATCACCATTATTTATCTGAAGGGTATTTTGCAAATCCTGATAATGGAAATTATGGCGAAAATTTTGGTTTACTGTGACGAATTCCCCGAAATTGGTCATGGTTTTTATTCTGTTATTTCGGGGTGGGAGCATATCCGTGACAAAGATATCTAGCATCCCGTCATTATTGATATCAGCCATATCGCTACCCATGCTGGATCTGGAAGTTTTGCTTGTATGGCTGGTCAGTTCATCCTTAAACGTTCCATCACCCTGGTTGATGTACAGGTAATCCCGTTCCCAAAAATCATTACTGATATAAATATCCGGTCTGTAGTCCCCGTTCACGTCTCCGACGCTTACGCCCAGCCCAAATCCTATTTCGCCCCTGTGGATACCGGCCTTTCCGCCAACTTTCCTAAAAATGCCATCATCATTTCTGTATAGTTTGTCTCCGCCCAATTTATCCACGCCGTCTCTGGTCTTACGAAGCAGGTTCCTCATATTCATTTCGGATCCTTTGAAGCTATCATTCAACAGATAACAGTCCAGATCTCCGTCGCCGTCATAATCAAAAAAGGATGCATGGGTAGAGAATGCTGCATCATCCAGGTTATATTTTTTTGCTTCTTCCTTAAACGTCAGATTTCCTTGGTTAATAAACAGTTCATTTTTGCGGTTTCCACCTGTCAAATCTCCCGAATTAAGCACATAAATATCCAACAGCCCATCTCCGTTTACGTCGGCCATTGTGACGCCAGTTGTCCAGAAACTGTTTCCGCCGACCCCCGCTGATGCTGTTATGTCTTTAAAATGAAAATTACCCTTATTTAAAAAGAGCTTGTTTTTTCCTTGATTGGCTGTGAAATAGACATCGACAAGGCCATCATTGTTTATGTCTCCAAGTGCCACGCCGCCCCCGTTATAGAAATTTCTGTAATTAAATAAATTGAAATGGTTGGAAGGATTAATGTTATTTGAAAATGTAATCCCCGTCCTGTCTGAGTTAAGTCTAGTAAATAAAGTATTTTTCGGGTGTGGGGATGAACAGCTTAAAAACAAGAGTGATACAAAGAGCAAAGAAACTACCTTTGTCGGCCATTCTAATATCACTTTAGGGATCATACACTTGGATTTAAAAATTGATACCGTCAAAAAATTGGAAGGAATGGAAAAATGCTTACTAAACAGATTTTACTAATTAGCACAAGCCTTTGCAAAACTTTATCCTTGGAAGCCTAAGTGTCAAAGTCACTGATTCGTCAAAACAAAAAACCGGAAAGCACGAGACGATGCCCGTACCTTCCGGAAATATTTAATTAGTGAGGGTACCTCGAAAAACGACTTTATTTGAACCCATCGTTTTGCACCAAATTACCGTGACTCAAGTCAATCTGTTGCGATGGTATCGGATAATATTTTGCATCGATATCGTCGAACTGTGAGGCATCCTGGTAATACGGCCTTCTGTTCTGCTCGACCTGCGTAAAATTATTCAGCACCTGTTCGGCATAAGTCGCTCCGTATCGTCTCAAGTCAAAGAGCCGGTGCCCTTCCTGTGCCAGTTCAAGTCGACGTTCGGCCCGTACGGCCAACCGAGCCGATGCTTTATCGGCAAAATAAGGGGAGCCCGGCGGATATGTTCCCACCTGGTAATTGGCCCACGTGATACTGGGGTCGTTGATTGGCACTTCAATGTTGTCGGCACCGGTGCCCGGCCCTTGGGCGGCCTGTCCGGCTCGCGTGCGAATTTTATTGACGATCTGACGGGCCTCATCGAGATGTCCGGTTTCTACATCGGCTTCGGCCAAAAGCAGCAGCGCATCAGCATACCGGTATAGGTGAAGATTATTCGAATTAAGCTGAAAACTGGACCAGCCGACACTGCTTGCGGCTCCACTGGCTTTCGAATAAAGTCTCTTCTTAAAGCTATACGGGCCGGAATATGATCGTGAGCGAATCCAGCCGGGTTCATGCTTGCCCCAATCCAGGAACGGCACCCCGTCGCGACCGACTGTCCAGTCAAGGCGCGGGTCAACCGGTGCTGTTCGGGAGGAGTCAAAGTTGGCATCGTCGTTGTTCCAGGAGTTCGGCTGGGTGACCATCAATGGCAGTCCATTGTTGGGATCCACCTTGAAGGCGTTCACCTCGTTTTGAGAAGGCTGATAAAATCCGCAGCATCCGAACGGACTACCACTGTGTGGGAATTCTAACCGGTCGGGATAGTCCCCGTTCCAACCGTTGGGTTCCCCGTCATTCACCGAGGCCTGGTACGACAGGATCGTCTCCGAGCCGTTGTTGCCGGCCACCGAAAATACATCCCGGAAATTGTCGGCCAGGGCATACGGCCCGTTATCCATCACATCCTTCAGGGTCGTCCGGGCGCCGGAATAATCGCCGGAATAAGCCTGAACCCTACCTAAATAGGCCTTGGCCGTCCATTGTGTAACGCGTCCCGCCTCGGATTGGGTTGTAGGCAACAGCTTGATGGCCGCATTTAAGTCCGCCTCAATTTGTTTGATGGGATCGGTCCCTTCATTGCTGGTCGTCGCTTTCAGGTCGCCCTCATCTTTTTCAGTAAAGACCGGGATATTTTTCCACATTTTCCATGCTTCGAAATAATAATGGGCGCGCAGGAACCGGGCCTGCCCCTCCACATTATCGCTCTCATCCTGGCTCATACCACTGACGCTATGCAGCAGCTTCAGAGTCGCATTACTGCGGCTGATACCTTCATATAGAGCTCTCCAACGGTCATTCAGGTATTGGTCGGTCAAACTGGTTGTCCAGTGATATAACTCAATACTTGTTATGTTGGGCTGGTCACCGCTTTGTGAACCCTTGTAGGCATTGTCGGAGGCGACATCCCCCCAAATCCAGTTGCTGGCTGCGACGCCCCAAAGACCTTGCGTACTAGTCGACCATCCATCGAGCATGGCATAGGCCGAAATCAGGTTGCCCTCCACGCCGGTTTTGTTGGCCAGGGTTTGACTATTCAGGCTGCCTTGTGGCGATACGTCCAGAAAATTTCCGGTGTCGCAGGCATAAAAGACCACCGCAAGAACCACCGCAATTACTGCTAATCCAAATATTTTATGTAATTTTTTCATAATGAAATTCCGTTTCAAATTAAGAATTCTCTTCGCGATCAAAATTTAATGTTAACGCCCACCGAGACAATGCGGTTGTGCGGATATGTCCCGCGGTCGATGCCCCGGCCCTGATCCGCAGTGTTCCCTACCGCACTATTGGTCTGGTTGGCCGGCAGCGCTGGATCGAGACCCGGATATTTTGTGATAGTAAACAGGTTTTCTCCCTGCACATACACCCGGACACTGCTTAGTCCCGGCAGCAGCGCCAGAAAACTGTTCGGCAGCGTATAGCCGATCTGTATATTCTTTAATCGCACATATGAGCCATTTTTTACATAAAAACTGCTGTAATTACTACTGACATCATCATTCTCGTTCATCATCGGGTATTTGGCATTCTTATGATTCGGTGTCCACGAATCCGTCAATAGGTCTTTTCTCACGTTGGTATCAAACAGTCGGAAGACGGTAAATTCGTTGGTCAGATTAAAGATATCATTGCCGAAAGACCCGAAGATGAAAGTACTAAAATCCCAGTTCTTCCACTGCAGTCCCAGGTTCAGTCCACTGGTAAAGTCCGGATGATAGCTGCCGATGATCGTCTTGTCGGCGGCCGTGATCTTCCCGTCCCCGTTGATATCTTTAAACTTAAACCGTCCGACAGCCGCCCCGGCAAACTGTGGGGAATTGTCGATTTCCTGCTGGCTGTCATAAAATCCGTCGGTCTGATAGCCGTAAAAATCACCAATGGAGTAGCCTAGCTTATTAATATTGAGCACTCCACCCCGGCCCTGGACCGGCCCAAAAAACGAATTTTCCCCGGAGGCAATGCGTTCAATCTTGTTGGTGTAGTGGCTGCCATTGAGACTGACGTTCCAGTTCAGATTATCACCGATAGTTCCATTATAGCTGACCTGAAACTCATAGCCGGTGTTACTCATTTTCCCCACATTTTTTATGGGTGGGTTGGCCGCGCCCTGCGTGCCCGGAACAACCGGGGCAAACAACAGATCAGAAATCACTTTTTTATACCAGTCGAAGGTTACCTGCAGCCGTCCATCCATGAAGCCCGCATCAAATCCAAAGTCGGTACTTGTGTCGGTTTCCCATTTAAGGTCTGGATTCCCCACATCGGTTCGGGTAAAGCCTTGGGTAATGCTGCTGTTTGAACCGGTAATATCATAAAAAGTATCTCCGGTTCCGCCGCCAAACTGATCAACTGTACGACCGGGCGCAATCTGTTGGTTCCCTGTTTGACCCCAGCTCCCGCGAAGTTTCAGATCAGACAAAAAGTTTGCCCACTGCATGAACGATTCATCGGAAATTCGCCAGCCGACCGATACCGCCGGGAAGGTTCCCCACCGGTTATTCGGACCCAGCCGCGAGGATCCGTCCCGCCGGATCGTCCCGCTTATGAAATATTTGTCTTTATAATTATAGTCCAGCTTCCCGAAATACGAAAATAGCGTGGAGCGTCTCCCAAAACTGCCGACATCCTTGGTGTTGGGATCTGCCAGCTGAGACGAAATGTACTGGGAGTCGGTGCCCGGTATCGTTGATACGAAGCCGGCAATTGATCCGCCGATCTGCCGGAATACATTCCGGTGACTTTCCACCCCGGCCAATGCGTGTACGTTGTGATTACCCAGAAACGTTTGAGTATATTCGGCGGTGTTGGTGAACGTCCAGCTGTTGCTCTTGTTGAAATACTCATTAAAGCTGGTCACACTGTTGGGTTCAGAGTTTTCGAAGGTCGGCAGGTTGATGTTATGCCCGTTAGTTCGGTTCACGTCAAAACTGAATTGCGTTTTCAACTTCAAATGCTGGTCGAACAGCTCGGCACTACTAAAGACACTTCCGAAAAATGTATTGTGGTTCGTGGCATCATCCCGGTTTTTCCACGACTCGGCTACCGGGTTACTTCCGTTACCCAGGGTGTTGGCTTTGCCGCTGGCCCACCAAGTGCCTACGTCATGTACCGGAATGACCGGCTGCATTTTGATCAGGTTGCCAATCGGGGTATCCTCACCCATGGTTCCATTCGGCATGCCGCCAATGGTTTTGTCGATGGCAAAACTGGCATTTTCTCCAAAGGTGAATACCCCCGTTTCAAATTGGGTATTGGCACGCACGGTTCCACGCTCGAAGTTATTGTAACGCATCGTTCCTTCGTTATCGAGGTAGTTAAAAGAGACATCGTAGGTATATTTATCACCACCGCCGGAGATATTTAAATTGTGCGATTGCTGCAGGGCCGGATCAAACAGTTGGTCCCACCAGTCGGTGCCAGCGCTGCCCCGCATAATCAGGTTATTCGGGAACGAATAGGCGTTCAGGGTCGTCTGGTCGGATCCATAATGAATGACCCCCTGATCGTCCATATAGGTTTGCGTATTTCCGTCGTTCGGCCAAATAAAATCCGGAACGCTTGGGTTGTTGGGGTCACCAAAAATATTTTGTGGTATTGGAAGTCCGGCATTTTTATAGAAGGCTTTTTCTACCTTAAAGTAATTCAGCGACTTCTGCATCAAAATATTGTTATAACCGTTAACCGGTGTCGCCACGCCTACCCGCGAGTCAAGAGTGACCTGCAGCTGGCCGGGCCTACCTTGCTTAGTGGTAATAATTACTACGCCATTGCTGGCCCGAGCCCCGTAAATTGAGGCTGCCGCCGCATCCTTCAGCACCTGAACCGACTCTATGTCGTCCGGACTTAAAGCGTTTAAAGTATTGCTTTGTACCTGTACCCCGTCGATAATATATAACGGATCGTTGTTTTGAAAGGAGTTGACTCCCCGAATCCGCACTGTACTGACCGAACCCGGCGACCCATTGGATTCAATGGTTACCCCCGAGACCTGTCCTTTCAGCTTTTGCAGTACGTTTGCCGAGCTGACTTTGTTCACCTGTCCGACATCCACCGAGGATACCGATCCACTTATATTTCGTTGTCGCTGCGTCGTATACCCGGTTACCACCAGCTCGCCTCCTGAGACGGTCTGCGGCTTCAGATTCACGTTTATACTTGTGCGGCCGTTGATCGGAACAACCTTATTGTTATAGCCGATAAATGATACTACTACCGTATCCTGTAGCGACGGTACTTGCAGCGTAAAGTGTCCCTGCCGGTCGGAGGTCGTACCTGTCGTGGTTCCTTTCACGACAATATTGGCGCCCGGCAGTGGCTGCCCACTGCTGGCATCGGTAATTGTACCGGCAACTTGCGTATTTTGGCTATAGGCAATGCCTGTGATTAGTAAAAATATGAGAGCCAGTCCTGTCCGTAAGATATACCTCATCCAAGCCGACTCATATCTTATATGAGATCGTAATGAATTTTTCATAGATATCCCCATTATTTTTTAATTATTGGAAGGCAAGTGAGAGTCTTTAATATTTCACCACCCAATATTCTGTTTTAGAAATCCACAATCCGTAATTGATTCTTGATAATAGTATTATTTTATTTTTTTGCAAATTCAAGTAAAAATTTTACCCATTGAAATGGGTAAAAAGATATATGAATCTGCGAATTCATTAGGCGTCAACAGCGTGGCGCCTTCTCTTTTTAATTATGGAATAATAAAATGGGAAGAGGCCTTAATCGACTGTAAGTCAATAAATAATACGTTTATATGGTGTGAATATTTTGGGATGTGCATCAATATGGTCTTGATTAAACACCTGTTTATCACGGTAAAATAAATTGCCCTATTAAGG
>DATFLI010000484.1:0-3246 GCA_035267805.1 Balneolaceae bacterium
CCACAAAAATGAGGCGGGTAATCAGGCTGTCCGACAAAAATATGTTTTAAAGCGTTGTTGGCCGTTCTTAAATCTTTTGGACTGGCATAATGACCCTGCACTTTGTCTTTATCCTGCCGATCAACCGGGTGTTTAACCGAATGCCTTAAACGATAGTAAGTCAGTAATGCGGCAGCCGCCTGCTCAGGATTATTCTTTAACGATTTAACTTTACCTAATCCGGGTTTATTCAAATCAAGACGAGTTAATAATAGCTTTACCTGTTCTTCATCTACGTTAAAATTTGAAAAGAAACTATCCGAATCCATTGCTTTTTTAAAAGGTGAAAGCTTGTATGCTCCGGTTAAACCTATAAGAGCCATCCCCTTTACAAATTTTCTCCTGTCCATAAGTCTACTCAATTACTAATATTTATGGTAAAGCGATCCTGCGTTTTGCGGATTTTGGAATGCAGGGAAATATGATACAGCACATGCCCCCAATTCCGACTCATCCTTTCATCGTTAAATGTTACTGCTTCATAAGCAGGTTCAAATTTATTTTTGTCATATTTGATATAATAAGTTTCATGAACATCCGGATCATTCAATATTATCTGTCCGTTTTTACTCAAATCCGGTTTAAAAGGAGTAAGAAAATTTTCTGTCAGTGGCTGTACGAACTTATCCAGTATATAATCTTCGGTCAATTCAACAGCCTTCCCGCGATGCAGCGTTAGCGTTCGATTCCATTTCTTCACATAAGCAGAATCCGGATAAGCACTGGCAAGATTCACCTTAAACACAGCTTTGTTTTTCTGATCTTCCGCTGAAACATCAGTGGCTTTAAACCTGCTGCCACTTTGTTCCATCGCCCCATTGATATCCGGCAAGTTGTGATATCGGGATTGATAGTTCCAGATCTGGTAACGCTGACTGCTAAAGGTTTTAGCGGAATACGTGTGAGCCCCGGCATCAACCAAAACCGGATTTCCATCACAATAGACGATATAATTTCCCACATCATTATGATTATGGCTGGCCCCATTCTCCCCGCCTTTGGCCATGATATAAAATCCTTTTTTACTTCCCGCTTGTGCACGAGCAGTAAAAACCTGTATATCAGGAAACCAGACGTGTCTCAATAATGGTTGTTTTGGGTCTTCTTGTTGAATATCGCTATATGACATCAAAGCCGGCAATGCCCGATTTAATGCTCCGAATCGGAAATTCAATACATCCGCCCATCCATTTTGCATCTCCTCTTGGAGTTCAAACGCTGCAAACTGTTTCAATTGCGAATCATTTGTTTCTTTACCAAATCGATAGAGTAAAGCCGGATCCCGTTTTTCAATGGCATCCGCATCACCATAATTAACAAAATATGGGTAGCTGATATTCATCTTATAGATATACTCCCCCATCTTTTTCACAACCGATTGGTTGAA
Source organism: Balneolaceae bacterium (assembly GCA_035267805.1). Classification (GTDB taxonomy): domain Bacteria; phylum Bacteroidota; class Rhodothermia; order Balneolales; family Balneolaceae; genus Fodinibius. The sequence goes on from DATFLI010000484.1 coordinate 1,427, forward strand.
ATAATTGATTTTTCCACCGGAAGCGCTTTTAAGAACTTCTAAATAATCCAGCAAACTGCCTGCTGCTCTTCCCCAGTATTGTGGCCCTTCGTCACTGCTGCCATCAGCCGGATAGGGAATTACAAAATTATCCACACTTTCCATGGTTTTGTGAACGAGCTTTAGCTGCGTTTGACGATCCGGCGAAAGAATAAGGGCGGTAGATAACACATTCGAATTTATCCACGGATTCCAGTTATTCACCCGGCGGTGTTCATTTGGATTCTTCCTCCATTCAAATCCCATATAGCCCCAATCTTCCCGCTCAAGATAGGGCTTCAATATTCTTCGATTGGCTTCATAGGCTATTCGTTTGGCAATCAACGGATTCACCTTGTCCAATTCCGGCTTGAGTAGATAATAGGTCCATGCCATTTCCTGGCCGGTTTCGGCCGCAAAAAGATCCACCACCGGGTGTTGCACATTCGGCAGTCCATGACCTTCTTCCTGCAGGTGCAAATGGGCAGGAACGCCCCAGAACGATTCTTCACAAATGGCCCAGACACCATTAATAATCTGATCAATAAACCGCCCTTTCCGTTCAAATGATTCAGCAAGAACCAGTTTTGCCAGCATTTGGCGTCGTTTGAAGGAAAGGTCCTGGTAATGTGAGCGGTTGCCGGTCCTGACATATTCCAGGAAAGTGGTTGCCGGTAATCGTGGCCATTTTACATCCATCAACTGCTCTGCATCTTTGATATATTCTTGTTTTATTGCATCAGGAATGTTATTGAATCCATCAGGATTTTGAACAGATGGGTAAGGCTGCCAATCATTTTGGGGAATAATTAAATTTGATAAATCCTGAACTGTATATTTTACACCCAGGGGAATCCATCCATTTTTGGATTGGGCGTTTGATGATTTAGTGAACATCAAACTCATAATAAATATCATTCCCAAAACCTGGAATCCAATTTTTTGTGTTTTCATGGGTAATTATGATTAAACCTTTGATTATTAACTCACAATGGTCTCGTTCCCAGGCTCTGCCTGGGAACGCCCCTCTTCTAAGAAGCTCTGCTTCTCCAAATGCTTATATCCTATATACTTCGGCAATAAACTAATTTTTTATTTTACCCTCATCCTAAGTCCTTCTCCCATGGGGAGAAGGACTTTTCCTTTTCAAAATTCGATACCCAATTATTAATCTTCTACTACAACTTTTCCATTCTCATTTCTTATGACTCCATTGGCGACTTTTGGTTTTTGGCCATTCACTTCTATCGCACTTTTACCGTCCAGCTTTAAACCTGATGTCAACGGAACTTCTTTTCCATAAAATCGAACCGTTGCAATAGTTTCCGGATTATTGGGGGAATCTATTTTGATCTTATATGCTCCGTCGGGCGCCGGTAATACTTCGACATTCACCTTTTGCTTTACTTTTTGGGATGGATATAAAACCCAGGCAAACGTCGATGAAGTATCTTTTTGAGTGGTATGATAGGTAGCACAATAATTGGGAACCTTGCTGTTATATTTTTCACTATACCATCCCTGAATTTGATTGTTTTCCCTTCCCTTAACCATGTCCAGGTTCCACCTATTGGGCTCGGCAGGAATAAGCTGAAAATAATTATTCGAAGAATCCGTGGCGATAACAGTTGTCTGATCCTCATTGACTTTTACTTTTGGGCTAAAATGCCACAGTGGTTCGATTTTACGGGGCTGATTTGTCGAAATATGATCTATAACCACCCAGTAGCGATTATTTAAAAACAGGACGGCCCGTTGATGTTTAGCCGGAATCCGTTCACGCTCGCTTTCATCAGATTTCC
>DATFLI010000485.1:0-2371 GCA_035267805.1 Balneolaceae bacterium
TTAGATTATATAGAAGAGCAAATTTTTGAACAACCGATACGCGGTAACACCCACATACATATCATTCCCGATTAGCTTTCAATGATTTTTCGCACGCTTTTATTTTTTCTTGTGATGTACTTTCTGGTGAAATTCATCAGTCGCCTGTTTATGCCTTCCGGCGGAAGCAGCAACGGCGGCGGTGCGCGCAGTAAGGCCCAGATGTTTTACCGCACCTATCAACAGTTTCAACAGAACCGTCAGCAGCAGGAAGAGCAACAGAATCAGCAGAACAAGAATATATCCGAACGTTTTGATGAGATTGAAGAAGCTGAATTTGAAGATATTACAGACGAAGAAAATTCCACTTCCCGAAAGTCTGATTAAAGCCCTAACTTTACTTATCTTTGAGGGTTCAAAGTTTACACCATCTAATACTGAACATTAAATTTGAAAGTATTTCCGCATGAATTTTGAAGATAAACTTGAAGAAGGATTATCCCTGCTCCGTGAAGGCGATTACGATCATGCCCTGGATATTTCCCGCAGGTTACAAAACGAACAACCCGACTACGCTGACGGCTTTCACCTGGAAGGGCTAGTCTTTCAAAAGCTGAACCAGTGGGAGAAAAGTATCGATGCCTTGGAAAAAGCCATAGAGCTGGAAGATAATCGCAGCGGCTTTTATAATCTTCGCGGCTTTGCAAACCTGCAGCTGGAAAAGCTGGAGAAGGCGCGCGAGGATTTCGAAAAAGCCATTGACCTGGACGATTCGCCCGCGGCACATCGCAATTTGGTGCTCTACAAGATTATGAGCGACAAGGGAAATGAAGCGATCACCTATTTGCTGGATCGCATCCGCAATAATCCCAAAGACGTGGAAAACTGGATTTTGATGGGCGATCTTATGCAGCGTGCCGGACAGGCGGCCAAGGCCAAGACGTATTACCAGCAGGCGCAGAAGATGGATCCTGAAAACGACTACGTAAGAGAACAGCTGGCCGAAATCTGAGATTCCGGAACGAGCAAACTCCAAATCGCAGCTCCCAAAATAAAATCACAGGCTAATTTGTTGTTTTGTCACTTGTGATTTAACAACATAAAGTTCTATATTTGAGGCCTTTTGCTGGTGGCTGGTTTCTGGATGCAAGGTGCGGGTTACCGGTTGTTATTGGATTTGCGCTATTTTAAAAACCTTTTACCCCGGTGGCTTAATTGGTATCCCGACTGCTGTCGGGATTGAGGGGTCAGTTCCCGGCTCTGCCGAGGCGAACTGGCCCAAAAGAATAAATTGACATATTGATTTGACCCTATGCCCTGGTGGCGGAATTGGTAGACGCGCTGGCTTGAGGGGTCAGTTCCCATTTTGGGAGTGCTGGTTCGACTCCAGTCCAGGGCACCAATAAAAAGCCGTAATATGTTGAAATTCGATATGTTACGGCTTTTTTACTTTTGCCTTATAGAACATTTGCAGAACATATTGCTAGCCTACTCTATTTTTCAATGATTCAATACCAATATGAAATTGGTAAAATCATGGATCTTTCTAACCATCTAAGTTTTCAATTCTCCTAAATAAAATGTAGAATTACACACTGAATTCGAAAGGCTATTAATTTATCGGGGATGTAATTGGTACATTTTGACGAATTACTAAATAGAGCTGATGATGAAACGCTCCAAAAACTAGTTGGAAGGCAAGCAGTCACCTTATTAAATGCCTTAGATCCTACCTTGATAAGGCCAAGAAAATTAAGAGAGGTCTTAATACAACTCTATAATCGAGTTGGTCTATTAAGGGATAAAAGTACACGAAATGAACTATTTGATTTATTAAGGCCTAAAGAAGCTAATTCATTGATAGAACTTTTGAATGGCAAAGCTAATAATCCTTACCAAGCTCTAAAAGACTTATCATTTAGAAAGAATACCAATAAGGAGAACCTCCTTATTGATTTTTTTGAGATCAGTAAACCCAAAGAAATTAAAAAGTCTTCTAAAGATACTCTTTCCTATACAGATCCAAAGTACAGTTTATTTGATCACCAAAGAAAAGCTGCAGAAAAGGTGAAAAACCTAGTTTTTAAAGGAGATCGAAGACGTACGCTTCTTCATATGCCCACTGGTTCAGGTAAAACAAGAACAACAATGAACATTATTTCGGATTATCTCCGAAATAATGAACCTGCTATAATCATTTGGTTAGCTTACAGTGAAGAACTATGTGAACAAGCAGCTACAGAGTTTGAAAAAAGTTGGAGTTATCTTGGAAACAGGAAACTCTTAGTACATAGGTTTTGGGGAAGTCATGAAATTGATCTTGATACCCTTAAAGATGGAATCATTGTGTCAAGTCTTGCGAAAATGTATTACACGACGAATCAAGGGCTTT
>DATFLI010000486.1:0-9545 GCA_035267805.1 Balneolaceae bacterium
CAATCGTAAGGTTTGCTGATCCTACATCCACATTCGGGTTATTCATATACTTATCTCGCTCGCTCGCGCTAACACCCAATTTATCCATATTGGCGCGTATGCCTTTCATGTACGCATCATAAGCCCGCTGCCGCTGACCATCCCGCAGAGCAGCCTCCGCCTCAATCAACTTGACTTCGGCGTAGGTCACCAGGTAGATAGGCGACGTTCGCTGTGCATAAATCGACTTATCACTCAGCACGTTGTAGGCTTTATTGGGATTTCCCTTGCCATTGACGGTACCGCGATAGATGCCTCCGGATAGTGAATCCGTAATCTGCTCCAGCCGCGGATCATAATTACCATAAATCGTGCCGTCCATTTCTTCGACCAACTGATCCGAGAGATGACCGCCAAGCACTCCGCCCGCATTCCGTATCATCACGTACCCCCAGGGGTTAATATCCTGCTGGGTGTAAGGAACCTGGGCATCATCATCGTTACCGGTATATGCCTTATCTACCGCATCCAATACAGCTTTTGGATCGTAAGAAGACTTTTTAGAGAGGTGGTTCAGATACCTGGCCTTTACCGCATAAGCAGTCTTCAGCCACTTATCCATATCCCCGCCATAAATATAATCATCATCCCCCGGGGTATAGGTCGACTTGGCCTGATTCAGATCGTCAATCGCATCATTGAGCAATTGGAAGATCTTGTCATAGATCTCTTTCTGAGAATCATAAGCCGGCGTCAGATTATCCGAACCCTGTAGCGCCTGGCTATAAGGGACACTGCCCCACAAATCGGTTGCCATCCCCAGGTTGATAGCCGACAGTACTTTTGCAATACCGGCATAATCGGGTGAATTTTTCTGCTTGGCGATTTTGTTCAGATCCTTAAGATCTTCAAGCACACCGTATACATCAGACCAGGTACCGTCCATCCGAATCTCATAATAACGATCGGTGGAGCTACCGCTGGGTGATGCCAAGTGCTGTACATAGTAAGATGTTACGCTTGCCGCGCTGTAATTCGCCTGACTGGTGGCATGCTCCGCACTGGAAAGCAAACCGGCCGGCGATGCGTTGGTAGTCGCATTCGGGTTATCGTTGATCCCGAGATAATTGTCACATCCCGCCAATAACAATAGAAAAGCGGGCACAATGCATGTCAAAAATAAGATTCGATTCTTCATATTAATCACCATTACTTCAAATTGTATGAATTAAAATTTCAGGTCGATGCCGAGTGTATAGCTTTTGGTCGCAGGTGTACGCAAGCCTTGAAAGCCTTGCGTATTGCTTCCCGCGCCAAACTGTGACGACTCAGGATCAAACCCTGAATATGGTGTATAAAGCCACAGGTTGTTCCCGGTAAAGGTAATGGAGGCGCTTCTTAACAGTGTTCCATCTACCCATTTATGAGGCAGACTGTAAGAAATGCTGAGATTACGCAAGCGTACCCATGAGGCATCCTCTACAAAATTGGAAGCCACCTTGCGATATACATTTCGGTAATAGCCATCACCATAATCTACACCGTTGTGCATGCCCTGCCCCAGGTAAACTTCTTTGGTATTTTTGGTACCGTCTGCCAACACGCCATTAAATACTTTTGTTTCATCACGATGCACCGTAATAGGAAGCGTGCCCTGTGCGGCATAAAAAGCCGCCGGCTGGTTATATAAATCTCCGCCTTTCTTGATATCGACCAGGAATGAAAGGCTTACGTTTTTATAACTAAAGGTGTTGGTGATACCTGCGGTCCAGTCAGGGGTGGCATTTCCTATAATCCTATAGGTTGTATTCCGCTCCGGGAATCCATCCGAACCGATCAAAATCGGATGATCGGTATTTATTTTTACCGGATCTTCATCGGCCGGATTTGCATAGTAACGCTTATAACTGGTCCCCAGAATATTACCATAGGGATATCCGGCTCGCAGCTGCTCTATAAGACGTCCGCCGTAGGAATAGGAACTGCCGAACAAGGTAATCGTTTTGATTCCCTGTTTGATAGAAACTACTGAATTCTTATTCTTTGTAAAGTTTGTATTGATATCCCACTGAAAATTATCATTCTGAACCGGGGTAGCCTTAACAGTAAGCTCAATGCCCTTGTTTTGGATTTCGCCGGCATTCGTAAGAAACTTTGTATATCCGGTAACATTAGATATTGGAACCGGAATGATCTGATCTTTACTGTTGGATTTATACCAAGTAGCATCAATGCCCAGTCGGTTATTCAGGAAACGTAAATCCAGGCCAAATTCAACCGAGGTTGTCATTTCCGGCTTTAGATTCGGATCTCCGAGCTGATCATTCTTGCTAACCATGGTCTGACCGGCAAATTTCTGGGATCCATAGGTGATTCCGGTTGCATAAGCCGGGGCATCTTTCCCGACCTGTGCCCAGGAAGCACGGAGCTTGCCGTAAGTCATAAAGTCAGGCAAATTAAGAGCATCACTAAATACAAAGCCCAGGCTGGCTGATGGATAAAAGAACGATCGGTTGTCTTTGGGCAATGTCGAGGACCAGTCGTTCCGACCGGTGACATTTAAATAAAGCATATCCCGGTAATCAACCTTCAAATCACCGTAAGCTCCAACGATACGTTTCTGTTGCTGATTTTCGCTGGTACTAACCTGGGAAGTGTTGCTAAGATCATAAAAATTGGGAACGCCAAAATCGGTACCCGTAGCCGTGAGGCGATTATATTTACTATCAAAAATATCGTTTCCTACACTCAGCGAGGCATGAAGATCTTTAGTAATTTGCCGATCAAAATTTACGCGCAGTGTAGAAGTGATTTCTCGGTTCGTCAGCGTGCTCCGCTGGATCATCCCCAAACTGGAGAGCGCGAGTTCACCTTCAATGCCTTGTGGGCCGGGTAAGACTTCCTTGCGGATATCATTCGTAAGGTCGGACCCGAGACGGTAGGTTATCGTCGCCCAGTCAGCGATATTATAATCAAGTGATACATTACCAATCAGCCGATCCTTATCCGCTTTCATATTGTGGTTATAGGCTACATACAACGGATTGTCTAACCACGGCGTGTAGGAATACATCGTTCCGTCAGGCTTTTTGTAATGTGTCACGTCGATGCTTGTAGGATAATAAATCAATTGTCCAAGCTGGGCATCGACCGGCAAACGGGTAGCATTGGATTTGGCATAATTGGCGGATGCTTTAACGGTAAGGTTATCGGTAAAATCGACGCTACCGGAAACTTTAACAGTAGAACGATCCCATTGACTGTTTGGCGCAACGCCTTTATGATTCAAATTGGAAGCAGAAACGTAGAAGGTAGATTTGTCGCTTCCTCCTGAAACTGTAAGATTATTTTCGATTTTACGTCCCGGCCCGTCAAAGCCAAAATAATTTCGATTGTTATCATAAAAACGGGCATCGGCAACTGTATCGGCTTTGGGTCCCCAGGCATGGAAAGGAAAGGGGTAACTCTTATAGTTGGGATCACCGTACCACCCAGCCATATATTGCTTCTGCAGATCAGGAAACTTGCTGATTTTTTCAAATCCAACAGAACTGGAAAAGCTGGCTCGCGTCTCGCCGGATTGCCCGCCTTTTGTCTCTATTACTACGGCACCATTGGCAGCCCGAATCCCATAAAGAGCCGAAGCTGCAGGCCCTTTCAACACTGAAACCGATTTGATGTCCTCGGGATTAATGTCGGCTACGCCGTTTGAAAATGTAAATGCCCCACTACCCTGCACGCCAGGCATCGTAGAATTACTGATAGGCACGCCATCCACCACAAATAACGGCTGGTTGTCGGCTCCCGGATCAAGAGAAGTGATCCCTCGAATAACGATACGAGAAGATTGACCGGGCGCTCCGCCCGTGCTGCTAATTCGTACACCCGAAATCTTTCCATCCAAGGCATTCACCAAATTCTCCTGTTTGGCATTTTCGATATCCTTGCTCTGAACTTCCTGAACCGAATATCCTACCCGTCGTTTTTTCTGTTTCACGCCAAAAGCCGTAACAACTACGTCATTCAAGTTTTTAACTGATGGCTTCAACTTGACATTGATCACAGAACGTTTATTTATTGCTTCTTTTCGCTCTTTATATCCTATGAATGAAAATGCGAGCGTATCGGCGCCTGATGGCACCGAAAGTTCATAATGTCCTTCGGCTCCGGTAGAAGTACCGGTTGTTGTGCCGCTAACTACTACGTTTACACCCGGCAAAGGGTCACCGTTTTGGGCATCGGTAACGGTGCCGGATATCGTTCTTTGTTGTGCAAATGAGGTTGAGGAAATAAAAAACAGGGCAATAAGACCTGTAGCAAGTCGTAAATATTTCACCATATGTCCGACGATTTTGTTAAGATTATTTTCTGGATGGAAAGGAAACAGATACCTGTGAGATTTACATCTCCTTTCTTGATTGTTGGTAAATCAATGAATAAGAATTCACAATTTCAATTATTAAATTTATTAATAATAATATTTTTGCTCTTGGCCCTATATCATAGCTTATTAATAAATATATTTTAAGATAAATAAATACAGTTATTTAAAGATAAATATGCACATTCTGAAATTTGGCGGCACCTCAATGGGCGATGAACATACCTGGAGAAAGGTAGTTCGTATAATAGAGAGATATGAGCATCCTTTCGTGGTTGTTTCGGCTACTGCGCGTACCACCCGACAATTGCTGGCTGCTGCTGAGAAAGCATTAAACGATCTTGGGGATGCCAAACTTATTGCTGATGATATACGAACCCGTCACCAAACAATCGTCTCAAATCTTTTAGCCAATTCAACAAGCACAAATTCTGAAATTCTCGACAAATGCAATGACTGGATTAACCTTCGATTGACGGAATTGGAATCATTATTAAATAAAATCCACAAAGAACAGGAATGTACGGCAGCCATTAAAGACGCGGTTGCTTCCATCGGTGAACGTCTCTCCTCATACCTGTTTGCACAATGTGGAGAAGCTCTGGGATTACCGACGTACTGGCTGGATGCGGCCAAATTTATTCGAACGGATTCGGCTTTTGGAAAAGCGAATCCCGATTTAAATTATATTGATAAACAAGCAAAGCGTTTGCGGAATAAGTTATCCGGTTCGGTAATTCCTGTAATGGGCGGTTATTACGGCAAGGATTCCGATGAAAATTTCACCACGCTGGGCTTCGAAGGATCCGATTACACTGCCAGCCTGGTTGGAGCCGCCCTTGCCGCCGAAGCCATCGAAATTTGGACCGACGTGAGTGGGATCTATACCTGTGATCCTCGTGTAGTTTCTGAAGCTCGTCCTATTCCGGAGCTTAGTTTCCAGGAAGCCACCGAACTTGCTTACTTCGGAGCTAAAGTATTACATCCATCTACGACAAAGCCTGCTTCACTGAAACAAATTCCTGTTTTTGTAAAAAATATATTTGAGCCGGACCAACCGGGCACCAGAATTTCTAATGAGACGACTGCCGATAGAAGAGTTAAGGCCATGACTTTTAAAGAGGATTGTGTAGTTATCACGGTCACCTCTTCAAATACCGTGATGGGCTATGAATTTCTTGCCGGGGTTTTTGATACACTTCGCAGACATCACTTGCCGGTGGATGTAGTTACCACTACCGAAGCTTCGGTCTCTATTGCTACCGAAAGCGATAACGGCATCAATAAGGCAGTCGACAAGCTTCAAGAGTTCGGATCGGTGGAACTCACCTCAGACTTGGGGATCATTAGCCTGATCGGTTGCCGCGTTGAAAACGATCAACATTTGATACAAGAGGTATTATCAAAGCTCAATAGCTCTTCAGTGGATTTAATTTCATATAGCAATTCGAAAGGCAATCTTAATATCGTACTTCATAAAACGAAAATAATTCCATCTGTGATTGCCATTCACAAGCAACTTTTCTAAAGGAATGCATAAGTCCCAAAACAAGATTTAATCTCTAACGACATCTTAAGAATCGGGATTTTACATCCTTTTTGGGTATTGGGTTTCAGTCAACAAATTTTTCTTCTTCATAATCCCTTTCTACTATTCCCAGTCGCCGTGCTCGCTCCATCCATTTTTTGCGAGCCATTTTCTGCATGTCCTCGATATTATCCACTTCATCAATAATCTCCATTCCCAGCAATGTTTCCACAAGATCTTCCATCGTAACCACCCCGGCAAATCCCCCATATTCATCCACAACCACAGCAATATGTTCCTGTTTTTTCATCAGCCGTTCGAAAAAATCCTGCAGCTGAGTCAGTTCCGGCACAATCAGAATATCCCGCTGAAGATCTTTCATAGTATGATCGGTTTCATCCCGTGCCATCATCAGCAACAGATCATTCTTAAGTACATAACCCGTTATCTCTTCGCGCTCATCGCCATAGACCGGTAACCGCGAAAAATGCAACTGCTCTATATTATCGCTGATATCCCCTACCGTAGCATCCCCATTATATCCCACGACTACTGTACGAGGTGTCATAATATCTTTTACCCGCAGTGAACTAAAACGGATCAGGTTTTTAAAAATCCGTGATTCCTCCTCCTCAAATATACCTTCTTCAACTCCCTGTTCCGTCAAAGCACTAAATTCCTCTCTACTAAAACCAGACCCGGTTTCAGCCTTGGATAAAACCCGGTTTATAGCATGTGACGTTACTACCAATGGATAAAGTAGAAACATTAAGATACGCAACAAGATAGCTGCAAATGGTGCCAAGCTTTTCCAATAGGTGCTTCCCAGGGTTTGGGGGATGATTTTGGAAAGTAGCAGAACCAGAAGTGTAAGCACCGCCGCTGAAAGTGCAACATACACATCTCCAAAGATAATCTCCGCCTGAATTCCAACGCCAACAGCCCCCACTGTATGGGCAATCGTGTTGAGACTAACGATTGCAGAAAGCGGCCGGTTAATATCCTCTTTATATCGACGAAGTATCTTTCCCGCTTTAAGTCCCTTTCGTTCCAGTATAGCAATATAAGAACGGCTCACCGAAAGCAATGTCGCCTCCAGCAGGGAACATAAAAAAGTGACTCCAAGTGCCAGAAACAGATAAAAAATCAATAATCCCATAGTAAAAAAAGATAGAAGAATTGTGACTCATTTTAAAAACTTGCCACGGATGACGGTCATCAAAAAAATCGTTTAGCTCTATCGCTGTGATCATTATATTTAAAGCCGTTTATTTTGAACAAATTAACTTACATAGTACGTAACGCGTAATTTGTTAGTTGAAGCCGCACAGCTAATAGATTAATAACTTACTTGCTTATAATCTTACTAAGCGATCCCGGCTTCATATCTGTTCTCTTTAAAAATTATTAACAAAATATCTTGCTTCGACTCGAAAACATCTCACTTACTTTTGGCGAACGTACGCTTCTTGATGGCATAAGCACGTTAATTAATCCCGGTGAACGGGTGGGACTCGTAGGTCCGAATGGAACCGGGAAATCAACCCTGCTGAAAATCATTGCAGGCGAAATACTGCCTGATGCCGGAAACATAAATATGTCGAAGGCAGCAACGGTGGGATATCTCCCCCAGGATGGCGTAGAACCCGATCCCAAGTGTACGGTATATGAAGAGATGGAAAATGCTTTTGGCGGCATTATCGGGCTTGAAGAGCAACTGCAGACTGCCCAGCATGAACTGGCTGAACTTGAAGAAGGAACGACCGAATACCGGCAAACAATGGAACAAGTCGGTTTATTGCAGGAAAAGGTTGAGCGATCGGGGGCTTATACCTTGCAATCGGATATCGAGAAAATCCTGATGGGGCTCGGTTTTAGCGAAGAAGACTTTAATCGCTCTACAACTGAATTCAGCGGGGGCTGGCTGATGCGTATCGCCCTTGGTAAACTGTTGTTGAAAAAGCCGATGTATTTGCTGCTGGATGAGCCGACTAATCACCTGGATATTGAGTCGCTAAGCTGGCTGGAACAATTCCTGATAAAATATAAAGGCGCGGTTATTATCGTATCCCACGACAAAGCTTTTTTGAACAAAATTACGGACCGCACATTGGCCCTTGAGCAAGGTGATCTGCTGGATTATAAAGGTAACTATTCGTACTACGAGGAAAAACACGCAGAATATCTGGAGCACCGCCGCAAGGCTTATGAAAACCAGCAAAAGGAGATCAGGGAGATCCAGGATTTCATTGATAAATTTCGCTACAATGCCAGCAAAGCAGCGCAAGTGCAAAGCCGGATCAAGCAGTTGGAAAAAATAGATGAAATTGAAATCGATGACCGCGAGGAGGAAATCTCTTTTTCGTTTCCTGAGCCGGAACGCAGCGGTGCCGTTGTAATGAAGCTCGATAATATCCTCAAAAAATATGGAGAGAATATTGTTTTCGAGGATCTCTCCTATTCCATAGCTCGTGGAGATAAGATCGCTGTTGTCGGTCCGAATGGGGCTGGCAAATCAACTATGATTCGAATGATGGCGGGGTTGGAAGATTTCAGTGACGGGCAGCGTAAAATCGGTCATAACGTGACGGTCTCCTATTTTGCCCAACACCAGGCTGATGAACTTAATCTTGACAGCACCGTTTTTGAAGTGATGCGTGAAGCGGCTCCCAATGCCGACGAGACGCGAATCCGGACGATCCTGGGATGCTTTCTCTTCCAGGGTGATGATGTTTTTAAAAGAGTATCCGTACTCTCCGGTGGCGAAAAAAGTCGCCTTGCACTGGCCCGTATGCTGCTGCAACCGGCCAATTTCCTAATCTTTGACGAGCCTACCAATCATCTGGATATGCAATCCAAAGAAATTCTGCAACAGGCACTGAATCAATATGAAGGCACATATTTGATTGTCTCCCATGACCGCGATTTCCTGGACCCCATTGTCGATAAAGTGCTGGAAGTCCGTCCCAATACGATTAACACTTTTCTGAGTAATGTCTCCTATTATTTGGATAAGGTGGAAGAACGCGAAGTATTAACAGATGATACCGAACAAGATACCTCCTCCTCAAACGGAAACGACTCCGGATTATCACGTAAAGAAGAACGGCGAATCGAGGCTCAAAAACGGCAGCAGAAGTATGATCGTCTGAAGCCGCTAAAAAAAGAATTTGATCCGCTGGAAGATCAGATCGAAAAGATGGAACACCGCAAGGATGAAATTGAAGCGCTGATGGCTCAACCTGATTTTTATGAGGATGAAGAGCGAGTGAAAGAGATCTCTATGGAATATGAAAAACTGAAAGCCGAGCTGGTTGAAGTTTATGCCAGATGGGAAGACCTGGCGCTGCAGATCAGCGAGATCGAAGAGGAATTCAGTTAAAACTCGTCTTGAGTCATGAGTATTGAGAAGTGAGCAAAAACTCAGGACTCACGACTCTTTTCACGTTGCAAAAATCTGATCTTTGTTGCGGAAAGCCTTGAATTCAAGGGCATTACCGCTGGGATCCGTAAAAAACATGGTGGCTTGCTCACCGGGCTTGCCTTCAAATCGAACATACGGCTCGATGATGAAATCAATATTCTCTTTCTTCAGCCTATCGGCCAGCTCTTCCCATTGATTCCATTCCAAAATCAATCCAAAATGTTTGGCCGGCA